>JAPDPX010000001.1:623566-922565 GCA_034506255.1 candidate division KSB1 bacterium
TGCCTGAGATGCCAGTGACTTCGAATTTGAGATAGACACTGAAGGTCGAACTGGCATTGCGGAAGCGCAGCGTGCTGGCGGTGCCGTAATTGCTCGTGGGCTTTGACTTGGAAATGTGAGTGTCCGCCTCCGGCGTGAGCGTCACAGTCACCGTGCCGGTTGGCGAGGTCACCACAAAGTCACTGTTGCTGGTGGCGGTTGAGCTGCCGTTGCTGACCACAATCCTGCCCGTCGAGGCGCCGGCTGGCACAATAGCCCGGATTTGCGTGGCGGAATCGATCACAAAACTCGCTGCCGGCTGTCCGTTGAAAATCACTTGTGTGACGTCTGAGAAATTGTTGCCGCTGATTGTTACCTCTGTTCCCACTGGACCGCTGGCGGGCGTGAACGAAGTGATGCCCGGCGGCGGCAGAACAATCAAACTTGCCAGCGTGCCGGCCACGATTTGCGTCGCGTTGTCATCGCTGAAGACGTTGACGCCATTGGGTGAGACCGTGCGCCATCTCAGCGTGTCGGCCATACCAGGGTCATTGATGGTAAAGCGGATGGTCACCACATCCAGGAAGGAAGTGCCAACCGTGGTGCCGTTGCCGGCACTGCCGTTGTATTCGAAATTCGCGGAGACCCTGCCACTGGCCGGTTCGGTCACGGTCGGTGCGGTATACTGGCTGCCGTTGAAATTATGGGCGGTGAGCAGCGTCGGCTGGGAAAACCTGGCAGGATTGTAGGTGAAAACCAGATTTCCCGAGCCCATGCGAAAACTGGTGCCGTTGGCTTTCAGTTGCACCTTGAGATCGACATGGCCGCCGGTGACGCCATCGTCGGCGACCACAACAAACCGCAAATCGAAAGTTTGCGCCCAAGACGAAGGGGTAATAAAGGTGAGCATGAGGATGAGAGCCAGGGCATGCTTGTGCATCTGTCACCTTTCTGAAAAGATCCACCTGAAGACACGACTGAACGAATGACCGCTCACACGCATAGTCGAGCGGTTCACCTGATTCTGAAGATATGCACTGAAGCTGGGGAGGTGCTGTCTTGGCACAGCCACCGGGCGAGAGTCCGTCCTCACAACCGAGGTGTTCGTGAAGCCGGAAAAAATCAGGTGGGATTCCTTTCCCGCAGCAGTGCCACCCGAACCGTGCCCACGGGTTGCCGGCTGCTCTGATGACAAGCAGATATACTTGCATGCCGCGGCATTCGCAGAGGCGGTGTGGCGAGCCGGCGGGAAAGGCGGCGGACTCTGCTGCCCATAAAATGCCCTGGCGCCATCCCGCCCTGCAGGGCGGGGCAGGTTCGTCATCACCCCCGCATGCTTGATGCTTGCGGCGCCTGTGTGCGACCTGGCGCACAAGCCGCGGCCAAAAACACCTTGACACACCGCAACGGCCATGCTATATTGCATCACAAAATTTTAACGAATGCGCGGTTGCCGGCGAGTACTCGCTCTGCGATTTCTGATGATCCCCAGCTCGACTTTTTCTTTTCGGCCAATCTCGCGCCGCAGGTTTTGCCGGCAAATCGCCGGCCTGGCCCTGCTCACTGCCTGCTCTCCCCCGCACCACTATCTGCCCGCAACGCCGCCGCGCCGGAAGCGTCTGCGCGATCTGGGCATTGTCATTGGCACGTTGCCGACGGGCGCTTGCAATGCCATCACGGATGTGGCCGGGGTGCAAGTCGGGCACTGCACCCGCCTCGCCGGCGCCGGCGCTCTGCGTGTGGGGCAGGGGCCGATCCGCACCGGGGTGACCGTCATCATGCCGGGCAGACAGGTGGTGGTGGAAAATGTCACCGCCGCGCGCTTCGTGATGAATGGCAATGGCGAAATGACCGGACTCGGTGCGGTCGACCAAACGGGTTTGCTGCAGACACCGATCTTTCTCACCGATACTTCGAATGTCGGCCGCGTGATGAATGGCGCGTTGACCTGGCTGCTGCAATCTTATCCCGAAATCGGTGACACGGCCCCCGTGCCGGTGCCGGTGGTGGCGGAGACCTGGGCCGCCTTCCTGCATGATGCCGAAGGCCGCCATCTCGAGGACGAACATGTGCTGGCTGCGATTGCGGATGCGCGCTCCGGCCCGGTGGCGGAGGGCGCAGTCGGCGGGGGTGTCGGCATGGTGTGTTTCGATTTCAAAGGCGGCATCGGCACGGCTTCGCGCGTCTTGCCGGCCACGCACGGCGGCTATACTTTCGGCGTTCTGGTGCAGGCCAATTTCGGTGAACGGGAACAACTCATCATCAATGGCGTGCCGGTGGGCAGGGAAATCACCGACCTCATGCCGGTGACGAGCCGCAAGGCAAAATCTCTCATTTTGATCGGCGCCACGGATGCTCCGATGATCCCTGCACAATTGCAACGCCTGTGCAAGCACATGATTCTGGGCATGGCGCGTACCGGCGGCCAGTCGGGTCACAGCTCGGGAGATCTCGCACTGTTCTTCTCCACCGGCATCCAGATTCGTCCGGGCGACGCTTTTACCGACATTCAAATTTTCAATGATGAATGGCTGAGTCGTGCACATCAGGCGGCCGGCGAAGCCGCGGAAGAGGCAATCTTGAACGCCCTGTGCGCGGCCGAGACCACGGTGGGGATCGACGGCAACACCGCATTTGCCCTGCCGCTGGAGCGCTTGCCGGCCATCATGAGGAAGTATGGGCGTTGATTTGCCTGCGGATCCGCCCGCTTCTCTCCGCCCGGCGGGCAGACGGAGCCATCCGCAAAATTCGATTACGGCCGTGACGGGCGTGGCTGTCGGCCACCTGACTCTTGCGCAGGACGAAGTGCAAACCGGCGTCACGGTAATCCTGCCCTATCCATTGGCAATCAGGAACCGCAAGCTTTTTCTCGGCAGCTTTGCCGCCAAAGGTTGGCAGGAATGGACCGGCCGGCATGTCGCGCAGGATTTTGGCACGTTCTCTTCTCCAATCGTCCTGTGCAACGCAACCGCGGTGGGAACGGCCTACGATGCGCTGATCACTTTCGGACATCAGCGCCATCCTGATCTGCCCATCGACAACGCCTGGCCGCCCATCGTCATCGGCCTGGATGATGGCTATCTCAACAACCTGCGCGTGCGTCGCCTGACCAGCGGGCATGTCCTGCAAACCATTTATGCCGCTTCTCCCGCGCCGGCGTGCGGCAGCGTTGGCATCGGACGGGGTTTGTGTGCTTTTGGTGGCAAGGGAGGGGTGGGTGAAGCGGCACGCACGCTGACTGTCGCAGGCGAACAGTTCATTGTGGGCGCGCTGCTGGCCGCCAATGGCGGCAGATTTTCCCATCAGCGGGATGCGGAACTGCCGGCTTCCGTGACGCCCAGTATGGTGTTGATCCTGGCGACTACTGCGCCTCTGTTGCCCGGGCAATTGCAGCAACTTGCAGAAGCCGGGATGAGCGGCCTGGAGCGCGTGACCTTGTGGCTGCCGAACGAGCGGCGCCTGGCGCTGGCTTTTTCCACCACCAACACGGTGGATGGCGCTTTTGATGAGAAGTTCCAGCTCCACACCGGGCGGTGGTACGGTGCGGAAACTGTTGCTCTGCTGGGTGATGCCGCCGCTGAGGTTACCAGACAAGCCCTGCTGTGCGCGCTGCGGCAAACAGAAACGATCACCGGCAGAAAGGGCCGGCGGCTTGCACCGGTTGATTGGACGCAGGTTGTCGTGAAGTGAGCGCAGGCAAGGGGAAGCCACTGATGCGGAGGAAGCAAGTGTTTGCCACCCGCCAGGGAGTGCTCCTGGCGCTGCTGATGAGCGGCCCACTCACGATTTTTGCGCAGGAACTCGATGCCACGGAAGAAATGCTGCGCGACCTCAGCGAGGCGCCGGGTGTCTCCGGCTATGAAGAGCCGGCGGCACAGGTGTTCATGAAATACCTCGCCCCGCATGTCGACCGTCTGCAGCGCGATCACCTGGGCAGTGTGATTGGCAGCAAGCAGGGCAGCGCACCCGCGCCGCGCGTCTTGCTCGATGCCCATCTCGATGAAGTCGGTTTCATGGTCAAGCGCATCGATGAAAACGGCTTCGTGAAGTTTTTCCCGCTCGGCTGGAATTTCTCCCAGCAGTTGCTCGACCGCCGCGTGCTGATTCACACGCGCCGCGGCACGGTGCTCGGTGTGCTCAACACCGGCCCCGATATTCAAGAAGACAAACTCATTCCCCGTGAAGACATGTGGATCGACGTGGGCGTCCGCGACCGCGCCGATGCGGAAGCCCTGGGCATTCAACCGGGCGATCCCATCACCCATCACAGCAGTTTTGCGCGCCTGGCGAATCCCAAATTTCTGCTGGGCAAAGCGTGGGATGACCGCGTCGGCCTGGGTGTCATCATCGAGGTCATGAAAAGGCTGACGCACCGGCCTCACCCCAACACCGTGTTCGCCACCGGCGCGGTGCAGGAGGAGATCACACTGGCAGGCGCGCAGACGCTGGCAGCCGTGGTGCAGCCGGATGTTGCCATAACTCTCGACATCGACGTCACCAGCGATTTGCCGGCCAACACCAGTGCCGATTATGCCCAGCCCGTGCTCGGCAAAGGCGTGGTGATCATTCTCCACACCGCGGAAATGCTGCCCCATGTCAAGCTGCGGCAGTGGGTGCAGAGTGTTGCGCAGGAGCTGGATATTCCCCATCAATTCATGCTGGAGGAAGGCGGCGGCACCGATGCCGGGCCGATTCACAAGTGGCATCTCGGGGTGCCTACGCTCGACCTGGTGATTCCCCAGCGCTACTATCACAGCGCCAACGGCATCATTCACCGTGATGATTTCGACAGTGCGGTACAGTTGCTCACCGCGGTGATCCAAAGACTCGACAGCAGGAGGCTGGAGTCCCTTCGCTTTCACACCCCGCACTGAGGCAACAGCGCCGGTGCCACTGGAAAAAGATGCAAAAACCACCGGCTGGTGACATGTTTTTGCATGGAAAGACCACAATGAACGGCGAACGAAAATTTGCGTACCCGCACGGCAACGTGCTTTACCGCAAGCTGCGCTATGAATTTCCGCTGATCGTGCGGGGCGAGGGTGTTTATCTCTATGATGCCGGCGGCAGGCGTTATCTCGATGCCTCCGGTGGCGCGATGGTGACCAACCTCGGCCATGGCAACCGGGTGGTCGCGGAAGCCATCGGCCGGCAGGCTGCGACGCTGGCTTATGTCAGCGGTTTGCAATTCACCCATGAACCGGTCGAGCAGTTGGCGCACGCGTTGTGTGAGGTGGCGCCGCAAGGCCTGACCAAGGCCTTTTTCCTCTCCGGCGGAACGGAAGCCACCGAGGCGGCGATGAAGCTGGCGCGGCAGTATTGGGTGGCCAGGGGCATCACCACGAAATACAAAATCATCAGCCGCCTGCCCAGCTATCACGGCAACACTTTCGGTGCGATGGGGGTGAGTGGCAGACAGACCTATCGCGTGCAGTTTCAGAACATGTATGTCGATCATCCCAAGATTCCGCCGCCGATCTGCTATCGCTGCGCCTGGGGCAAAACGTTTCCGCACTGCGACTACGAATGCGCGGCCGAATTGGAGCTGGCGATTCAACGGGAGGGCCCGGAGACGGTTGCCGCCTTCCTGGCGGAGCCGGTGCTGGGCACCACGGGCAGCGGCATGGTACCGCCGCCGGAATATTATCCGCGCGTGGTCGAGATTTGCCGCAAGTATGATCTGCTGTTCATCGCTGATGAAATCCTGTGCGGCATGGGTCGCACCGGCGATTGGTTTGCGATTTCCGCCACCGGCGTCACCCCGGATATCATGCTTGCCGGCAAGGGGCTCACGGGCGGTTACGTGCCGCTTTCCGCCATGCTGGCGCGCGGCGAGCTGGTCGAGGCGATTTACGCCAGCGGCGGTGATTTCCTGCATGCGCAGACGTTTGCCCATCATCCGGTGGCCTGTGCCGCGGCACTCGCCACCATTCGCTACTTGCAGGAACATCATCTCATCACGCGCTGCCGCGAGATGGGCGCCGTGCTGCATGCCCGGCTGCTGCGCCTGCGGGATCATCCCCTGGTCGGTGAGATTCGCGGCCGGGGCCTGCTGGCGGGCCTCGAACTGGTTGCGGACAAAGCCACCCGCGCGCCTTTCAACCGCAGTCTCAAAATCGTCGAACAGGTTGCCGCCCAAGCGCTCAACCGTGGTTTGATCATTTGGACCAACGCCGGCCATGTGGACGGCACAAACGGTGACGGCATCCTGCTCGCCCCGCCGTTCATCGTCACCACCGCACAAATCGAAGAGATCGTGACGCTGTTGGAACAAAGTCTGAATGCCGTGGCGGCGGCCTTGCGTTTGGCGTGAAGGGTCATTTGACAACTCTGCCCGCCTCGTCAGGCAGTTTTGCCCGGTGGAAAAAATTGGCCTGCGCGAGTGTTCCCGCAGGAAAACTGTGCCGGCACTGCACTGCGCCATTTTCCGGCGCAATGTGCAGCCGGCCAGGTCCCTGTCGCATGCGCCAGGGCCTGAGCGGTGGCGGCGCACAAACAAATTCCCTGCAATTCATCTGAGAGAGGAGAAGTGGACATGGCAGCGAAGAAGCCGTTCAAAATCACCTATACTACGCTGGGCGCGGACATGGAGAAGTTTCATCGCGATTTTGACCGCGCGCTCGCCCGGGTGCGTCAGCAAATCGGCCAAACCCATCCCCACGTGATCAACAACCAGCCGGTGGCCGGGGCGGGAGAGACCTTTGCCAGCTTCAGCCCGGTCGATACCCGCGTGGTCCTGGCATATTTCAAGGCCGCCACCAGCGATGAAATCAACGCCGCGGTGGAAGCCGCGCAAGCAGCCTTCCCCCGGTGGTCCGCCCTGGATTATCGCAAGCGTGCGCGCATCATTCAGAAAGCGGCGGCGCTCATTCGCAAGAACAAGTTCGAGCTCGCCGCCCTCATGTCACTGGAGGTGGGCAAGAACCGGCTGGAATCGATGGGCGATGTCGAGGAATCCGCCGACCTGCTGGATTACTACGCCCGGCAGTTGCTGGATGCCAAAGGCTTTGTCATGCCGCTCGGCCGGCTGTCGCGCAATGAGGACACGCGCTCCGTGCTGCGGCCTTATGGCGTGTGGGCGATGATCGCGCCCTTCAACTTTCCCCTGGCCCTGCCGGCAGGCATGAGTGCCGGCGCTTTGCTGGCCGGCAACACCGTGGTGTTCAAGCCTTCGGTTGACACCCCCTGGATCACCAGCCGCCTGCAGGAAATCTACCTGCAAGCCGGCATGCCGGCCGGGGTGATCAATTGTCTGGCCGGCGACCGCCGCATGGGCGAGGTGCTGGTCCACCATCCCAAACTCGATGGCATCGTCTTCACCGGCTCGAAGGCGGTCGGCATGAAAATTTATCAGGAGTTCACGCGGGATTCGCTCAAGCCGGTGATTCTCGAGATGGGCGGCAAGAACCCCGCGATCGTGATGCCCAGCGCCGATTTGGACACCGCGGCGGAGGGTGTGATGCGCTCCGCCTTCGGTCTGCAGGGGCAGAAGTGCAGTGCCTGCTCGCGTGTCTATGTGCACCGGCAGGTGCAGGATAAATTTCTTGAGCTGCTGCTGCAAAAAACCGCCGCCCTGCGCATCGGCGATCCGGTGGAGCGCGACGTGTTCCTGGGGCCGGTGATCAATCGCAAAGCGTACGACAAATTCCTTGCGGCCGCCGAAGAAGCGCGGCGTGACGGCACGATTTTGACCGGTGGCAATGTACTGCGCGAAGGCGATTTCGCCCATGGCTATTTTGTGCAACCGACGATCGTGACAGGTTTGCCGCGTTCCCACCGGCTGGTGAAAGAGGAATTGTTCCTGCCCTTCCTGATCGTGGAGCCGGTCGATTCGCTGGAGCAGGCCATCCGGCTCGCCAACGATGTGGAATATGGCCTGACCGCCGGCATCTACACCAAACGCCAGCGGGAGATGGATTATTTCTTCGATCACATCGAGGCCGGCGTGACCTATGCCAACCGGCGCAGCGGTGCCACCACCGGCGCCTGGCCGGGCGTGAACTCTTTCTGTGGCTGGAAAGGTTCGGGCAGCACCGGCAAAGGCGCCTGCGGGCCGTATTACGTGCAACAATTCATGCGCGAGCAAAGCCGGACCATCATGAAGTAGAAAAGCCGCTTGCGGCAGAATTCCTCGTGCTTCGCGAACCGCTGCGCGCGGGCCGCCTGCCGGCCGCTGCCCGCACGCGGCGGGTGATTCCCCTTCTCGGCAAGTTTCGAAAGCGCATCAGCCATGACCACAACCACCTCCAAAGTCATGTCCATGGCCGAGGCCATTCGGCGGAATGTGCATCCCGGCGATACCATCACCATCGAAGGATTCACCCATTTGATTTGTTTTGCCGCCGGCCACGAGATCATCCGGCAGCGCATCACGGATCTGACGGTCTGCCGTCTGACGCCGGATTTGATCTATGATCAAATGATTGCGGCCGGCTGTGTCAGAAAAATGATTTTCTCCTGGGCGGGCAATCCCGGCGTCGGGCCGCTGCATGCGTTGCGCCGCGCCGTGGAAAAAGGCAGACCCAAACCCATCG
Organism: candidate division KSB1 bacterium; assembly: GCA_034506255.1. Lineage (NCBI taxonomy): Bacteria > Pseudomonadati > Candidatus Zhuqueibacterales > Candidatus Zhuqueibacteraceae > Candidatus Coneutiohabitans > Candidatus Coneutiohabitans thermophilus. The sequence goes on from JAPDPX010000001.1 coordinate 632,080, forward strand.
AGCTCGAAGAGTACTCGCATTTCGGCATGGCGCAACGGCTGGTGGCCGGTGCTTCACGTTTGCCCTTTTTGCCACTGCGCAGCTACAAGGGAACGGATCTGCCGAAAGTGAATCCGCTGATCCGCACCGTGACCTGCCCCTACACCGGCGAGCAGCTTTATGTGGTGCCCGCACTCAATCCCGATGTCGCCATCGTGCATGCCCAGCGCGCCGATGCCGAGGGCAATACGCAGATTTGGGGCCTGTATGGCGTGCAAAAGGAAGCGGCCTTTGCTGCGCGGCGGGTGATCGTGGTGGTGGAGGAGCTGGTCGAGCAGAGCGTGATTCGCCGCGACCCCAATCGCACCGTGATCCCCGGCATGATTGTGTCGGCGGTGGTGGTCGAGCCGTTCGGTGCACACCCCAGTTTTGCACAAGGCTATTACGATCGCGACAACGATTTCTACATTGCGTGGGATGAGATTTCACGCGACGAGGCCAAACTGGCCGCCTATCTTCAGGAGTGGGTGTACGATCTGCCCGATCGCGCCGCCTACTGGCAGAAGCTCGGTCCGGAAGTGCATGCCCGGCTGGCTGTGCGGCAACGCCTGAGCGGGGAAGTCAATTACGGCTACTGAATGGCCTCTCCCGCCTGGCCGGTCAGCTTCACTTCATTTGTACACGTGCTTTCACCCGTCTGTTTGCAGGCCGGCAACCCGGGTTCATGACGTTTTTGTGAAAATTATTTTCAGAGGAAAGCATCAGCATGCGACAGAATGCTGTGAGGGACATGTGAACAGCAAGCGCTACCTGCATGTGTTGCAAACCACCATGCGACTCCCGCTGCCGCGCAGTGAGGTCTTTCCCTTTTTTGCCGAGGCCGCCAATCTCGGCCGCATCACCCCGCCCGAGATGCATTTTCAAATTCTCACACCCCTGCCCATCGTGATCGCGGCGGGCACCCTCATCGACTATCGCATCCGTCTGTTCGGAATTCCCCTGCGCTGGCAGACGTTGATTTCAAAGTGGGAGCCGCCGCACGTTTTTGTTGACGAACAATTGCGCGGACCCTATGCTGTGTGGATTCACACCCATCGCTTCCACGAGCAGGCCGGCGAAACCCTGATTGAAGACGAAGTGCAATACCGCCTGCCCCTGGCGCCGCTCGGGGAGGCGGCCCTGCCATTGGTCCAACGCCAGCTCGCGCGCATTTTCCGTTATCGCCAGCAGGCGGTGGAGAGCATTCTGCTGTCGGGCAGGGCGCTACAGCCGGCGAGGCTCTGACACGAGTGTGCCGCGCAGGGGAGACCCTCGTCGAAATTTTTGCAGTCCGGCAGAGGGTTGGGCTTATGTTTGCGCCGGGTCCTCGCCGCGCCGCCGCAGGATCGCCACACCCGCGGCATAGGCTGCGAATGCCAGCAGGATGCCCGCCAGCGGATCAACTGCATGATGATAACCCAGGTAAACCGTGGCCAGTGCGACACCGAACGCCAGTGGCAGCAGCAGGCAGCTCAGACGGCGGTTGAAACGCCAGGTGGTGAGTGCCCACGCCATCGCGCCGGAAACATGGGTGGAGGGAAAGCAGCCGCCGGCGATGGCGCCTTGTGCCTGCAAATGCCTGGTCAACGGCCCGAAGAGGTAGCCGCTGTATTCCGTGGTGCGCAGGGCATTGAGCGAATCGATCATGCGCGGGCACAGCGAAGGGAAGGCATAGAACAGCACGAAGTTGGCGCAATAGCACAACGTCACGATGGCAAGGGCCGCCATGGTTTCGGCAAATTTGCCGCGCAGAAAAAGCGGCAGGGTGGCCAGCGGCAGAAACAGGTAGTAGGAAACATAAAAGACATTCATCAGTTCGTCCAGCCAGGGCCGGTAAAATTGCTGCACCCAAATCGTGGGATGCACGCCGAACAGCAGCTTGTCGAGCTGGACCAGTGTCTCCGTGGCTGAATAGTCGCCGGTGAACATGCGATTCATGTGGTTCATCTCGAAGTAGCCGTAGAACATCACCACCAGCGGATAGAAGGTGCGCAGAAACCAAAGCAGGCGCGTGCGGGGGTGTTTTTCGCCGGTGCGAATGATCTCCAAAAATGAAACCACCAGTATGAGGTGGATGGCGGCATCCTGCGGCCAATTGGGAACATGGTGATGAAAGAAGGGCAGCAACACGGCAAGCAGAGCGAGGTAGCCGATGGCCAGGATGTCCATCAGGCGAAAGTGCAGGCCGCTGTAGCGCCCCGGCCAGCAACGCCGCACTGCGGTAAGAAGTGTCACGTCGTCTCCTTGAGCAGGTGATTGGAAAACGAAATATAGCGAATCACCTGCCGCCGGGCAAATCCAGTGTGGGAAATGCGGCAATTTGTTGTATGCGGAATATTTCTTTCCGGGAGGGCATCGTCAAGCAGTCTCCCATGTTCAGGCGTGCTTTCTACTCCCGCGCGAGTGCGGCACGTTCAGGAAACGCGGCGAAGTCATGGCACTGCCACCCGCTTGGGAGGGCAGCCGCGCGCGCCACAGCGCAACCATGAATACGCCGCGCCTCCCCATGCCCGGGTGCATGACCAATCATGGTGAACGGTTAACCGGCAGGCAGGTGAAAATGAAAAACGTGTCTGGTGTTGCAGCAGTCCTGCTGCTCTTCTCACTCGGCTTCGGTCAGACAACCTACAAAACCCCACCACGCGAGGTCGTCGCCATTCTCGATGCTCCGCCTCCGCCCCTGGTGGAAATGAGCCCGCAGCAGGAGGCACTTTTGCTGGTGGATTACCGGCCGCATCCCGCGCTCGAGTTGCTGGCGCAGCCGGTGTTGAAGCTTGCCGGCGTTCGCCTCAATCCCAATCTCGGCAACCGGCAGCGGCTGTCGCAATACACCCGCCTCGCCGTAAACTGGCTGCAACGCGGTCGGACGGTGGTGATCGACGCGCCCACTGACGGCCGTCTCGGCATGCCGAAGTGGTCTTACAATGGCGCCAGGCTCGCCTTCACGCATGATCTCTCTGATGGCGTGGAGTTGTGGGTCGCCGAGGCCGCAACCGGCAAAGCCCGGCTGCTCCCGGGCGTGCGGGTCAGTGACATGTTGACCACACCGTTTCGCTGGACGAGTGACAACGAACATTTGCTTGTCCTGCTTGTGCCGGCGGAGCGCGGCGCGCCGCCACCGGCGCCATTGGTTCCCACCGGCCCCATCATTGAAGAAACTGCCGGAAAATTCGCGAAGGTCATGACCTTCCAGGATCTGCTGCGCAATGAGCATGACGAGCGGTTGTTCGAGCACTTCGCCACCACGCAATTGGCGCTGGTGCATGCGGTCAGCGGGGAAATCACCGCCATTGGCGCACCGGCGATGATCATGGCTGTGGAATTTTCCCCGGATGAAAAATTCCTGCTGGTAACCCGGGTTAAACGGCCGTTTTCGTATCGCGTACCCTACTTTCGTTTCACGCGCGTGATCGAAGTGTGGGACCGCCAGGGCAGGGTGCTGGCAACCATCGCGGATCTGCCCATCGCTGATGAAATTCCCACCCAGGGCGTGGCGGTGGGACCGCGCGAGGTGGGCTGGCAGCCGCGGCATCCCGCCAAACTCCTGTGGGTCGAGGCGCTGGATGGCGGCGACCCCCTCAAAAAAGTGCCGCAACGCGACAAACTCATGACTCTGGCTGCGCCGTTCAGCGCTGCGCCAGCGGAGGTCATGCGGATACAGCATCGTTTTGCCGGAATTGACTGGCTGGCGAAGCGCGAGGAGGTGCTGTTGACCGAATACGACCGCGACCGGCGCTGGCGCACGACGGCATGGGTCAACCTGGCCAAGCCGGCCGCACACCGCAAAGTCATTTTCGACCTCAGCGTCAATGATGCCTATGGCGATCCCGGCCAGCCGGTTTATGAAACACGCACAACCGGTGAAACGGTGTTGCTGCAGGATGGCGATTGGATCTACCTGAACGCACGCGGCGCCTCCCCGGAGGGTGCCCGGCCCCGCCTCGATCGTTTGAACCTGAAAACCCTGGCCAGGCAAACGCTGTTTCAAACCCAGCCCAACTCCTTCGAACCCTTTCTCTCTTTTGTCGCAGGCAGCCGCAATCTCATTCTCACACGCTATGAGTCGCCAAGGGAACCGCCCAACTATTTCATGGTGGATTTGAAAAAGAAGACGCGCACGACGCTCACCGATTTCAGAGATCCGGCACCACAGCTCACCGGCTTGCGCAAGGAGCTGGTGAAATACCACCGGCCTGATGGAGTGCCGCTCTCCGGCACCCTTTATTTGCCGCCCGGCTATGAAAGCGGCTCGCGCCTGCCCGTGGTGATATGGGCCTATCCGCTGGAATACTCGGACGCCGGCACTGCCGGGCAGGTGCGGGGCTCGCCGCATACCTTCACTTTCCTGCGGGGTGCTTCGCCGCTGTTCTTTTTGACCCAGGGGTATGCCGTTTTCATGGATGCCACCATGCCGGTGGTCGGTGATCCGGAGACCATGAACGATACGTTCGTGGAGCAGATCGTGGCCGCGGGCCGTGCCGCCATCGACAAGCTCGATTCCATGGGTGTGATCGACCGCACGCGCGTATGTGTGGCCGGCCACAGCTATGGCGCCTTTATGACAGCCAATCTGCTGGCACATTCCGACGATTTTGCCGCCGGCATCGCACGCAGCGGCGCGTACAACCGCTCGCTTACGCCCTTCGGCTTTCAGAATGAGCGACGCTCCTTTTGGGAGGCCCCGGAGATTTACATGAGGGTTTCGCCGTTCACGCACGCCCATAAAATCAATGAGCCCCTTTTGCTCATTCATGGCGAGGCGGACAACAACCCCGGCACCCATACCATGCAATCCGAGCGGCTGTTTCAAGCCATCAAGGGCAATGGCGGCACGGCGCGGCTGGTGCTGCTGCCGCTTGAAAGTCACGGCTACGTCGCCCGCGAGTCGGTGCTGCACACACTGGCAGAAATGTTCGAGTGGTGCGAGAAACACGTCAAACACCGTTCTGCCGGTCCGAACCGGCAGGCGCCGCCACAGTGATTTTGGAGGCACAAGCTTAATTGGAAGCGCAGGCGCTCCGCCGTCTGCTTTGCCCACCCAGACGGCCTTTGAAAAGCGACTTTTGCATGGCGGCGCGTCTCCCGCCACGCCCGGCCGCATCGCAGAGAGTTTTGAGTGCCATCAGATTTTTGTGGGCAGTTGACAACAACGAACCGCTGCGCACCCGTCTCGGGTGTTTTATGTGTTCCATGCTGATCAATGTGGGTAAATCGGAATGCGGCGATAGACAAATTCCCCGGACGCTGATTTGCGCAGTGTCGCGCTAATGTTTCTCAGTGGCAAGCTGGAAAAAGCGGCGTCGTTAAAATCTCTGCGCCAGAATGGTGTTTTTAGGGTAATTTGCCATGCCACGCGCGGCATCCATAAGAATGAAAATGAGCTTTCGTAGTCGTGCCCTCAGGCACCGACCCTGAAGGGTCTGCTACAAAAATCTTTTTGTGGCAATTTGCCATGCCCGTATGGGCACCATCGGGATGAAAATGTCGCACAGACTTTTTATCTGCCTGCAGGCTGGCGGCCTGTGTTGCGGTATTTTTACGGCATGCGATGACAAGGCAAACGCGGGTGTGGGGAAACGCTCGTGGGCAAAACCCCGCGGTCAAAGTCCTGTCATGCATAACCTCCATCAATCAACATCGGGCCAGATTACTTGAATTTTGCACCCGTATGGATTCCCTCTGCGAGGAATGCCGATTTGATCGCGAAACTCAACCACCCAGGGATGGTGCATAAAAAAATTGCAGGCAAACTTGCGGTCAACTCCGGCAGGAATGAATTGTTTTTGTCAAGCGGCATAGCGCATTTCCAAAAACTCCGGCAGCAGTGCCCCGTTTGGTTCTCCTGAAAAAAACGCGTCAGATCATGAGAAAGCCACAGATCACTGACGGAGTGTTGTGAACACGTCGTTTATTGCGAATAACAGCAGGCAACAGGCAAAATTCAGATCCACCCCAATCTCTTGCTGCGGACACATGATCGAGTATCAAGCCAACCGCCATTTTGCCCTGGCAATGGATGCTGAAGATCCCCTGGCGGAATTTCGCTTCCGTTTCCATCTTCCCAAAACCAGGAGTGGCGAAGATTGTGTTTATCTGTGCGGCAATTCGCTCGGCCTGATGCCGAAGACGGCCAGAGCCCATGTCGAACAGGAGCTGAGTGACTGGGAGCGTCTGGCGGTGGAGGGACATGTCAAAGCCAGACATCCCTGGACGACCTATCACGAGCGTTTCACCCGCCAGCTCGCGAATCTGGTGGGTGCCAGGCCGGTGGAAGTGGTGGCGATGAACACGCTCACTGTCAACCTTCACCTGATGATGGTGTCTTTTTACCGGCCCACCCCGACGCGGCACCAGGTGGTGATGGAAGCCAATGCCTTTCCCTCCGACCTCTATGCGGTGCAATCTCAAATCGCCTTTCACGGCTATGATCCCGCCAGCTCGCTGGTGATGCTGCAACCCCGGCCGGGCGAGACCACATTGCGCACGGAGGACATGGAAGCTTATCTGCGTGAAAACGGCGAGCGGGTTGCCCTGGTCTTGCTGGGCGTGGTGAACTATTACACCGGCCAGGCTTTCGACATGCAGCGATTGACCCGGGCCGCGCATGCGCAGGGCTGCATGATCGGTTTCGATCTTGCACATGCGGTGGGCAATCTCCTGCTGCGGCTGCATGACTGGGAGGTCGATTTTGCGGTTTGGTGTTCCTACAAATATCTGAATGCCGGCCCGGGTGCCGTGGCGGGTTGTTTTGTGCACGAGCGCCACGGTCACGCGCGTGACCTGCCGCGTTTCGCGGGCTGGTGGGGTCACAATCCGGCCCGGCGATTTTTGATGGAGCCGGCATTCCAGCCGGTCTTTGGTGCGGAAGGCTGGCAGATCAGCAATCCGCCGATCCTCTCGCTGGCTCCCTTGAAAGCCTCCCTCGACCTGTTCGATGAAGTCGGCATGCCGCGCTTGCGCGCCAAGAGTGAACTGCTGACCGGTTATTTGGAATTCCTGCTCAATCAGTTCGGCGGCGATCTGCTCACCATCATCACACCGGCGGACAAGACCCAACGCGGAGCGCAGCTTTCCCTGCGCGTGCGCCGCAACGGCCGCGCTTTGTTGCAAGCTTTGCTGGCGCGCAATTTTATCTGCGATTGGCGCGAGCCCGATGTCATTCGGGTTGCCCCGGCACCGTTTTACAACACTTTTCTCGATGTCTACCGCTTTGCCGGTGCCGTGCGCGGCAGCCTGCTGTAAAGCAACACCGGGGAAATGGCGGCCTGCGACTGGCATCTGTTCCATCCCCGCTCGCCCGGATTGTTGCCGTCCCACCCGTCCCGTTGCCGGCCATTTATTTTGCCTGGTGCAGTTTTGCCGTCGCGGTGTATGAGCACCTGCCGGTTTTTTCGCCGGGTTGCTTTGCGCACCGGCCGTTCGAGCTCTCTCGCGCTTTTCAGTGCGCGGCCGCAGATGCATGCGGTCGCGTCTTGCCGCGATGGTGACTGCCGCCGCTGTGCCGTTCCTCCCATCGGGACACTCACGCACTCGGTCAGGAATTGCGATTTCACGCTGCTCATCGAATGAACGACAAGGCGCTTGCGAGGAGGCGGGATGAAATTCAAGCAGACGGTCAAACGTGGCGCGCTGGTCTGCCTGGGTCTGGCGCTCATCGGCGCCGGACTTTTTTGGGGGTGGGCGCCCACTATGGTGGCGAAAAACTTGAATCGTGTGCACGCGCCTGCCGCCGCCCCGCCGCCGGCGGACGTGCAGCGTCTGCATGATTCACTCTTTGTGGCAGATTTGCACGCGGATGCCCTGCTGTGGAATCGTGATTTGCTGGAGTGCGGCAGTTACGGCCATGTCGATATTCCGCGTCTGATCGAAGGCGGTGTGGCGCTGCAAGGCTTCACGGTGGTCACCAAAACGCCGCGGCATCTGAACATCGAACGCAACGACGACCGCAGCGATGACATCACCCTGCTGGCGATCGCGCAGCGCTGGCCGGTGGCCACCTGGTTCAGCTTGAAGGCGCGTGCGTTGCATCAGGCGCGCCGGCTGCATGAAGTGGCGGCGCGTTCCCGCGGGCGCTTCACCCTGATTCTCACTGCGCCGGATCTGGAGGCGTATCTGGCGCGCCGCGCCCACGAAAAAGGAATCACTGCCGGGTTTTTGGGGTTGGAGGGGTGTCATGCGCTAAACGGCGGGCTTGCCAGCGTGGACGAGCTGTATGCCGCCGGCTTTCGCATGCTGGGTCTGACACATTTTTTTGACAACCAGGTGGGCGGCTCGGCGCATGGCCTTGCCAAAGGCGGGTTGACGGCGTTTGGCCGGCGCGTGGTGCAGCGCGCGGAAGAGTTGGGCATGCTGATCGATCTCGCACATGCCTCTCCGCAACTGATCGAGGACGTGCTGGCAATCGCCCGGCGGCCGCTGGTGGTCTCACACGCCGGCCTGCGCGGCCATTGCGACAACCAGCGCAATCTCAGCGACGATCATGTGCGCCGCATTGCGGCCACCGGCGGCTTGATTGGCATCGGCTTTTGGGAAACCGCCTGTTGCGGCCACGACGCGGCGGCCATCGCGGCAGCCATGCGCTACGCCGTGGGTATTGCCGGTATCGATCACGTGGCGCTGGGCTCCGACTTCGACGGCGCGGTCAGCACGCCTTTCGACGCCAGCGGTATGGTGCAACTGACCGCCGCATTGCAGCAGGCAGGCTTCAACCCCGCAGAGATCCGCAAAGTGATGGGCGACAACTTGAAGGAATTGTTGCGCCACCACCTGCCGCCCAGGTGATAAACCCGCGGGCGGCGGCCGTCATGCGCCTGCGGCTTTAAAAAGCCGAGCTGATCAGGTTGGCATTGGTTTGACGGACCAGATGAAAGCGGCCGTCACCCTGTTCGTCATAGAAAACGAATTCGCGCGGCGGCTCCTCATAGCGCCAAATCTCGATGGTGCGGCCGTAGCGATCATACTGTCGCGAGATTTCATCCGGCTGGCCGTAGATGACGTACACCCGCCCGCGATCGGTGGTCCAGCCCTGGCTTTTCCCCCACGCATAGCGTGAGTTGGCCTCGCCGACACGCCAGTAGAACTCCTCCTCCAGCAAATTGGCACTCGCCTCCGGATTCGGGTTGCGTTCCTGCCAGAATTGATCGAGCAGGCGGCGCTGCTCCTCGGGCGGCGCATTTTTGATCTTCTTCCATTGTTCGCCGGTCATGATCAAACGCAGGGGCTCGATGTAGTCATCGAAGGCGCGGTTGTTGCGTGTCACCGCCGGACGATTGGCCCAGCGCACCATCAGGCTGCGTTTGGAAACCGTTGTGCGGCCGTCGGAAGTGACGGTCATGCTGATTTCCAGGGGCCCCAGGCCAAGTTGCGTGGGAGGGATGGGGAAGATGATGTTGACGGTTTGCTGGCTGGCGGTGGTGTCAATGTCGGCGCGGTTGCTGTTGCCGGTTTCCTCGTGGCCGATGCGCAGCGTGGCCTGCAACCGGCCGCCGGCGCGCACATGCCGCGCCTGCGCGAAAGCATAAATCGTTTTGTTGAAACGCTGCTGAAAGGAGGGAATGACCTGCTCCTCGCGTGGGAACTCCCGGGGCGGGCTGTCGAGCAGAATCACATCGCTCAGCGTCAAGTCTTCGGCAAAAAGATTGCGAATCAGCACCGGTATCACCATGAAACCGCGGCCTTTGGAGACGCGGTCGGTCACCATGACTTCGAGTTTGTATTCACCCGGCGGTGCCTGGAGAAAGTAGGCGACGCGCTGGTAGAGTGAATCCGGCTGCGTACTGTCATAGCTGCTGACCGTGATGGTGCGGGAGTCATCAATGAGCTGAACGGCATGGCCGCGATGATCGCGCAGCGCCAGGGTGAGCTCGAATTGCGCAACGAAATTGGGCGTTTTGCGCTCGAACTGCAGGCTGCGATGCGGCACATCCAGAATCGTCCACAAGCGGTTCTGCCGCGTCGGGTCAATGATATTGGCGGTCTGCACGCCGAATTTCAACACTCCGGTCGATTGTTGGCGGACGCCGAAGCGATGCGGCTGGCCGCTGCCGCATCCCAGCAGCAGGAGAGCCAGGCTGAAACAGATGTATTTCATGGAACGGTGTCCTTGCTTAAAAATCGGTGCCCAGCGAGAAGAGATAGCGCGGTTTGGTGTATTGCTGCAAATCGGTGTTCCAGGCGGCGTCGATGCGCAACAGACCAATCGGGCTGTAGAAACGAATGCCGTAGCCGAAGCCGGCCAGCACATCATCCAGCACCCGCTCACCCAGACTGTTGCGTGTAAAGAGGCGGAAACCGTTGCTGTCGTCCCATGCGCTGCCGGCATCAAAAAAGATCGCACCGCGCACCTGTTGGAAGAACAGGGGGATCGGCGCCTGCAAAAGCAGGAAGCGGATGAAGGGGAAGCGAATTTCCGCGTTCATGAGGAAATAGCGCGTGCCGATCTGCTCATAGTAGTTGGTGCCGCGCACCGGATAGACGAACTGGCTGAAGGTGAGATCGTTGATATCCTCCGAGCTCAGCCCGCGGGCAAATTCACGATTGAGCCAGTTCGGAATGCCGCCCAGGATGAAATGTTGCGGCTGCCTGCCAAAGCTGGCGCCGCCCGCCAGCCGCCATGCTAGGCTCCATTCCCGTGACAGCGATTTGTAGTGGCGGAAATCCGCCTGCACCGTGGCAAACTCGCGCGGAATGCTGCCGATCCCCGGGCTGACCGCAGCTGAGAGCGAGCTGCGGCGGTTGTCATCCGGGCCATAGGAGCCCCAGCGTGTGTTGTCGCGGGTGTACTCCAGCGAGAAAATCGCCGCCGAGCTTTTCAGCGAGGGAATGTCGATGTAGGTCAGGTTGTCCTGGATGGTGTAGAGATAGGCGGCGGAAAAATCGATGCGGTCGAAGCGTGAAAAGGGGTAGCTCACGCCGCTCAGCAGGCTGAGGAAACGAAAGCGTTCGATGCTGCCGAACAAGTCGAAATCGCCCTGCAGATTCGAGAGATAGAAACTGACCTGCTGGCCGAAGGCGAAATAAACATTGGGGCGCCAGCCCTGGTACAGGTAGCTCAGGGCAAAATCGCTGTTGGCGAGCGAGCGGTTAAGATAGGCGCCGATGCCGATTTGATGATTGCCGGTCAGGTCGGAAAGATACACCTGCCCCAAACCCTGCAGCCCGAAGAAAGGATCATAGCCGGTGACCCCGCCGACATAATCGATGCTGAAGCGTGGCTTGTAATCGCGCACGATGAAACTGCCGTCGGCTTGCAGATTGTCCTTGGGCGCTTCGATTTCACCCCGGGTAATCGTGCCGTTGGAGATGATGCCGCGGGTGAAGTCGCGATCGAAGGCAAAATTCTGATAGGGCCGGCCCTGGGTCTGCTCGTTGCTCATGCTGGCCAGTTGCGGCGCATCCTGGATGTTCATCGGGGTGGCCCGGTACTTCATCGCATCGGTCAGGGTGAGGGCGGAATGCTTGCCGACAGCTTCCAGGGGATTGCGCCACAAGTAGATGTCATAGCCGCCGCGATAAAACGAGGTGAATGCCAGGCGCTGGCCGTTGTTGGCGATCGAGATTTGTTGAATGCCAACCAGCAGGTCGGTCAATGGCAGCTCGGTGCCGGTGGACAGAACGTGGAAATAGATGTTGGCGATGCCGTTGCGATCGGACAAATACAGCAGGGTGTCAGCGCTGTGATAGAATTCCGGTGCGGTTTCCGTGCTTGGCGCGGAGGTGATGCGCCGCAAACTGGTGCCGTCGGGCCGGATCAGATAAATGTCGCTGTTGCGATAATCGTGCCGCCAAATGGGGTCATCGCTGCTTGCCCCTGGTTCACCACGATCGGAGGAGAATGCCAGCCAGCGGCCATCGGGCGACCAGGTTGGTTCGAAATCGGAAAAGGCATCGTCGGTGAGCTGCGTGAGCTGCTCCGTTTCCACGTCCACCAGGTAGAGATCACTGCGGGTTTTTTTCATGCCGGTGAAGGCAATGTGCCGGCCGTCGGGCGACCAGGCGGGATTCCAGATGCCCTCAAAGCCGGGCTTGTAAGTGCGCACTATTTTGCGGCGCTTGACATCGACGACGTGCAGCACATCCTGCCAGCCACTTTTTGCGGCAAAGACCAGGCGGTTGTTGTCCGGGGCCCAACTGATGCCGGGCCGCAGCCATTTCAACTCTTCCACGCCGGACTGTTTTTGCCCGCTCACCAGCTTGCCCATTTCCTGCCCGGTGATGGCATTGAGCAGGTGAATGTCAAACAGGCCGGAGCGGTCGGTCAGGTAAGCCAGACGTGAGCCGTCCGGGGAGAGCGCCGGGCTGTTGTTGATGTAGTTGGAAGTTTTGCGGTGATCGGTCAGGGCGCTGGCCAGATCCGCGGGTGTCTGCCGTCGTTCAATCTCCGGCCAGTACCATTGCTTCAAATTTTTCTGCCACTGCTCGGAGACGACTTCGAGATTCTCCCCGAGGGCGTTTTGGAACGAGGTGTTGAGATTGCGGCTGGAGCGCAGCTCCTGCAATAATTCCGTCACCTTGGCGCGGCCGTAGCGGCGTTCAATCCAATAGAAGAAACTCTGTCCGCCCTGATAAGCCATGTAGTCGAGCTGGGTGAGCGGCGGCAGATATTCGTTGATGACGGCGTCGCGAATCATGTTGTCGGCATGGGTGTCCCAATGTTGCGATTCATACTCGGCCAGACCTTCGTTGAGCCAGAGCGGCAGTTGGAAGCGCATGATGCCGCGAATCACGGCACCGGCGCCCGCGCCATAGAAATACTGCAACAAGACGGCATGCAGCAGCTCGTGATGAACCACATGCCGAAACAGTTCATTCGAGCCTTCATAGGGCAGCACAATGCGGCCTTTGAAGAATTCGGTGAAGCCGCCCACCGACTCCGGCTGAATGCCGGGAGTAACGTTGGTCTCCTGAAAGTCGTTGTGAGAATTGTAAACCAGGAAGGGGATGCGCGCAATCAATTGGAACTGAAAAGTCCGTTGCAGCGAGACCAGCGCCGATTCCGCCACGGCACTGGTAAAGCTGGCGATCTGCTCACCGCCCTCGTAGAAATAGATGTCGAAGTGGTCGGTTTGGATGTATTTCCAATCCCTCGTGGCGTATTGTACCTTGTTTTGACCGAAATTCTGGGCCCAGGCCAGACTTGGCAGCAGGGCTGCGACGGTCAATACTTGCAGAAGCTGTTTCATCAAAGGCCTCTATGGCTAAAGGTTCTCAGGCCGGCCGGCTGTCTTACTTACGCCCAAAGTCAGACAGCAGATTCCGATTTTTCAGACCGCGCATAAATAAGAAATTTTGCGGATAAAGCAAAGCAAAACTATTTGACTGGAAGGATGGCGCAAGTGAGTGCTGAAGGCGGGCACAGCCCGCTGGTGCCGGTCATCGGAGAGGATTGAGGTGGGGCGCTGCCGGCCGGGCACACCTGCCGGGGTTGCGCCGGGAAAATCAACGCACGGCCATGCGGCCGGGCTCATGCGCATCCAAAAACGCCAGCTCATCCGCGGTAATCTGGTCACGATACCTCTCCAGCAGGGTGGGATCATACTTCACCGCTGCCCAGAGCGCAAAGGGTGCCAGATGTTTGTCCGCAGATGTACGGTAGTAGTTGAAAACCAAAAAGTAACCTTCGGCCAGATTGCGGCGATCCTCCTCCGAGAGCTTGCGGGGATGGCCATAAAGCACGGGCAGGGCCAGAAGCTGTTCCGGCTCAAGGAGGTCAGGATGGGGCACGGTTGCAGTATTCACGCGATAAATGTTGGGCCACAGGAACGGGTCGAAATAATAGTGGCCCGAGATGTTCCACAGATTGTCACCGGCCACCACGCGGTGAGTGCCACCGGGGAAGAAGGGAGCGGGCTGGACGGGCGCGACATTGGACGATGCCGCCGGCGGTTTGCCATTTGCCGCTGTCTCTGCGTTTGAATGCAACGTTTCTTTTTTCTCACCAATCGGCGTGACGAAGACAGCCAGCATGAGCACCAGCAGGGTGGTCAGTGTTCCCAACAGCCAGAGAAAGCGGCGCGGCCGGCTGCGGGCAGCTGCTGCCTCCCGGGCGGCAGGGGATGCAGTAAAATACTCGAGGGAGCGTTCGTGAGTGGGGCTGACTCTGGCCTCGGAGAAATCCCATCTCACGCGGCCCGGTTCTGTGCGTGCACCCGGCAAAGTGCTGTAGTGTGGACGGGGCCCGCCTGCACTTGAAGTCGGGCGCCCGGCCCCTGCGAATGGTTCGGCCGCCTTGCCGGCCTGCTTCTCCCAATCCCCGGCCCGGTCAAATGTTTTCGCGTCCGCCAACGGCATCTCCTCTGGCATGGTCACCGCAAGGCCGTTGTGATTGGCACTTTCGACCTGGGCGGTCCGCTTTTCCCCGGTGTCAACCTCTTCCACCACGTGCCCGACTAGAATCGCGCCGGTGGCGGGTTCGACAGCGAGCGCTTCGGATTCCGCAAAATCAAAACGCAGACGCGCAGGCTGTGGCGTTGACTTGGGCACAAGATCAGCCAGAAGTTGTTCAATCTGCGACGACAGCGGCAGGGATGGCGCTTTGGCGCTGGACGGTTGCGCTTCTGGCGCTGCCGGTGCAGCGGGGAGAAGGGTCGGTTTGAGATGGGCAAGTTCCTGATTTGCCAGAAGCTCGAGTTTTTGCGCCGGCCGGAAAATCACCCGGTTTTGTCCCGGAATGATGATGGTTTCACCCGTGCGGGGATTCCGGCCGCGGCGTTCCTTGATCCATTGCAATTCGAACGTGCCAAATTCATGAATTCGCACCACACCGTCACGTGCCAAACCCTCTTCGATGAGGCTGGTTGCTTCGCGCACGAATTCCCGCAGGAATTCCGGTGAAGTGTGATCAGGCTGCAGACGAAAACGCTTGCGCTGATAGGGTCCCCGGGCGGCGAGCTTCAGATAACGGACTTTTGCACTCATGGCCGTTCGCTCCGCTTTGCCAGCAATTGCTTCAAGCGTTCTGAGGGGCGGAAGAAGACAATATCCTTTGGCGGCAGCAGCATGTGGCGACGGGCGGCCGGATTGTAGGATTTGCGCGCGGCACGGCGGCGGATGCCAAAACTGCCGAAGCCGCGCATAATCACCGTCTCCTTGTGTGCCAGACTCCGGGTGATGGTGTCGCACAACAAGCGCAACAGCTCGCGGGCCTCGCGCTGGGACACCCGCATCCGCTGAGAGAGACTTTTGGTAAGCTCGGTTGTTGTCATGGGCCGGCCTCGTCGCGCAGGTAAGTGCCCTTCAATATAACAAACGGCATGCCAATGTCAACCAAAAACTCCTGCCGCAAGTAATGCCGCAGTTATGACAGTTCAGTCTGTCTGATCTGCCACGGCTCATCCGTGGCAATTCCGGCTGAGAGCATTCGCAGGATCGCAAGATAGAACCACGGTCAAACCGTGGCGGAACGTTTGTTCTTTGCGAACCCCCCCGCGGCTTCGTGTCCTCGCGTTTGCAGGCAGGGAGGCCTGCGCTGCTCCACAGTTGCTGAGGCATTACTTCCCGCCAGATTTTTCGCTTGACTATTTAGGGCTTTTGTTTTATTGTCGGCCTTGCTGAATCTTAACAAAAAATTTGCCCGCCTGCTGTCTGTCATCATCGCTGTGACCCTGGTTGACACCTATGGTTGCACGCTCGCTGTTCGACTTCCTGACAATTTGCGCCACCCGTTATGCCGATCGCGAAGCCTTCGTCTTCGGGGAGACGCGCTGGAGCTACAAGCAATTCCACGACATGGTCAACCAGTTGGCTCACAGCCTGGCGAGGCTCAATTTGCAGCCCGGCGATCGTATCGCCCTCATGCTGCCCAACCTGCCGCAATTCCCGATTGCCTATTATGCGCTCCTGAAGATCGGCGCGGTGGTGGTGCCGGTGAACATCATGTTTCGCGAACAGGAGCTCCATTACGTCCTGCAGGATTCCGGTGCCCGGGGCTTCATCGCCTGGAGCGGTTTCAGCCACCACCTGATGGCGGCCGCGCAAACACTCGAGGAATGCCGCCATCGCATCTTCCTCCACTATCCCGCCGACACCAGCCCGCCCGGCCCGCTGCCTCCCGATACCCTGAATTTTGATGAGCTGACTGCCGAAGCGGCTCCCGTGCAAGACTTGCCGTGTGTGACCACTGGCGAAGACCCCGCGGTCATTTTGTACACCGCCGGAACCACCGGCTTGCCGCGCGGCGCCGTGTTAACGCACGCCGGCATCGCGGCAGCCGTGCTCTCCTGCTGGGATGCCTTTCGCATCGACGCCAACCACCGCTTTGCTGCCGCGCTACCACTCTTTCACGGCATCGGCCAGATGTTGACGATGAATGTGCCGCTGGCCGCAGGCGCGTGTTGCGTGCTCATCCCCCGTTTCGATCCGCTGCAGGTGCTGCAGACCATCGCGCGGGAACGTGTGACGCATTTTGTCGCGGTGCCGGCCATGCTGCATCACCTGCTCACCGAGATGAAGGCCATCGAGGAAAGCGCCGCCACCGCCGGCAAGGCGGCACCGGCCGGCGGCATCTCGCTGGCCACGTTGCAGGCCCTGATCGTCACCGGCATGCCGGTGGATGACAATTTGCGCCAGGCGCTGTTGCAGCGTTTTGGCGTCGCCATTTTCGAAGGCTATGGCCTGGCGGAATGCAGCCCGCTGGTGAGTGCCAACCGGCCGGACATCACCAACAAGCACGGCTCGGTGGGCAAACAGCTTCCCGGCCTCGAAGTCTCGATTGTCGATGAAAAGGGCCAGGAGCTGCCGCCCGGCGAGATCGGCGAAATCGTCGTGCGCGGCGCCGCCGTGATGAAGGGCTATCACAACCGCCCCGAGGAAACGGCGAGCGTCCTGCGTGACGGCTGGTTGCATACCGGTGACATTGGCCGCACCGATGAATCAGGCTATTTATACCTGGTGGACCGCAAGAGTGATGTCATCCGGTACGCGGGCTTTCCCATTTTCCCGCTGGAGGTCGAACGCTGCCTGCTGGCACATCCGCAGGTGGTGGAATGTGCCGTCATCGGTTTGCCGAACGGCACCCTCGGCCAGGAGGCCCGTGCCTATGTCGTGCTGCGGCGGCCGCACGCCGCCAGCGCGGAGGAGCTGATCCAATTCTGCCGGACGCACCTGCCCGCCTACATGTGTCCGCGCACCATCGAGTTCTGTGCAGAATTGCCGCATGGGCCCACCGGCAAGATTCTCAAGCACCTGCTGCGCGAGCGGCTCACGCCGGCGCAACATCAGGTGGCATGAAGCGCCCGGCACGGCGACCGCAAGCGCAACCACGCAAACCCTGATCCCCTTTTATGGAGGAGTGCCGTGAAGGAATTTACCACTGATCGTATTCGCAATATCGGGCTGGTGGCCCATGCCACCGCCGGCAAAACCACCCTGGCGGAAGCCATGGTCTTCGTTGCCGGCGGCATCTCACGCATGGGTTCGGTTGACGAAGGCTCCACCCTCTCGGATTATCATGCCGATGAAATCAACCGCAAAAACTCGATCATCACTTCGCTGCTTTACTGCCTGTGGAAGGACCACAAGATCAATGTGATCGACATGCCGGGCTATCCGGATTTCATCGGCGAGGTGCGGGGTGGCTTGCGTGCGGCTGATCTCGCCGTGCTCGTGCTCAATGCCCAGGCGGGCGTCGAACTGGGCACGGAAACCGCCTGGCAGATTGCCGAAGAATACGGCCTGCCCCGCATGTTTGTGGTCAACCGGCTCGACAAGGAAAACACCGATTTCGACAAGCTCGTTGCCGGTGTGCGGGAGACCTTCGGCAACAGCGCTTTTCCCGTGGTGCTGCCGGTCAACGCCCGCGAATATGTCGATCTCCTGCAAATGAAACTGGTTTCCTACAACGAGGCGGGCAAAACCAGCGTGAAAGACGTGCCCGCCGGCCTGCAGGAAAAGGCGCAGACGCTGCGCACGCAACTCATGGAACAAGCCGCCGAAGCCGATGACCGGCTGCTCGAAAAATTTTTCGAGGCCGGGGAACTCTCCACGGAAGAGGTGAAACAGGGTTTGCGCACCGGCCTCGCGGCCAGAAAGCTTTTTCCCATCTGGGCGACAGTGGCCACGCAGGCCGCCGGCGTCGCCGGTTTGCTCGATTTCCTCGTGGAATACGGCCCGGCACCCGATTACCGCCGCGAAGTGGAAGGCAGCACGGACAACAACCACCAACAACAGAAACGCTCCGTCTCCGACGACAGCCCGCTGGCCGCACTTGTCTTCAAAACGGTTTCCGAAGCGCATCTCGGCGAGCTGTCCTTCTTCAAGGTCTTCTCCGGCAAGATGCACCCCAACTCCGAAGTGTACAATGCCAACCAGAAACAGACGGAAAAGATCGGCCAGATTTACTGCATGACCGGCCGCAACCGCTCGGAAGTGGCGCATTTGCACGCCGGCGACATTGCCGCGGTGGTCAAGCTGCGCAACACCCACACCGGCCATACGCTGTGCGACAGCCGCCAGCCGATCATCCTGCCGCCCATTGTCTTCCCCAGTCCGCTCATGACCATCGCCATCGAACCCAAGTCCAAGGGCGATGAAGACAAGATGTCCTCCGGGCTGCATGCCCTGGAGCATGAAGACCCCGCCTTCAGCATGCGCGTTGACCCCGAACTGCACCAGGTTTTGTTGATGGGGCAAAGCGAGCTGCATCTCGGCATGATCGTCAAACGCTTGAAGGAAAAGTATGGCGTGGATGTCAACATTGTCGAAGCCAAGATTCCCTACCGCGAGACCATCCGGGGCTCGGCCAAAGAATTCTACCGGCATAAAAAGCAAACCGGGGGCGCCGGGCAATTCGGCGAAGTGCACTTCTACATGGAAGCCTATCGTGATGGCGCGCCCGTTCCGGGTGAGTACACCGTGCGCGACGTCGAACTCACCGACCTGCCGTGGGGCGGCAAACTGGAGTTTGTCAATGCCATCGTCGGCGGCGTGATCGATGCCCGTTTCATCCCCGCGGTCAAAAAAGGCATTCTGGAAATCATGGCCACCGGTGTGGTGGCCGGCTATCCGGTGACCAACGTGCGGGTCGTGCTGCACGACGGCAAGATGCATCCGGTCGATTCCAATGAAAATGCCTTTAAGACGGCCGGCCGCATGTGTTTTAAGGAATGTTTCCAGAAAGCCAAACCCATCATTCTCGAGCCGATCCTGGAGGTGGAGGTCACCGTGCCGGACGAATACATGGGCGATGTCATGGGAGATTTTTCCGGCAGCCGCGGCAAAATTCTGGGCATGGAAGGCAGAGGCAAGCATCAAGTGATTCGTGCGCAGGTGCCGCAAAAGGAAATGGCCAAATATTCCAACAAGCTGCGTTCCATGACCCAGGGCCGCGGCGTCTACAGCCAGAAGTTTTCCCACTATGAAGAGGTGCCGCGCGAGCAGGCGGAAAAACTGATGAAGGAATACGAAGAAGCGCGCGCACAAGGGAGCTGAGCCGGTCCGTCGGCCTGCTGCACTGTGATATGGCGTGGCGGGATCGCCGGTGGCGGGGCCCTGCCCAATGTCAGGCCCCCGCGGGTGGGCATGGCGTCCGGCCTGTCTCGCCCCGTTGCCCTCTCCCCGAGCGACACAAGGGAAAAATGGAAGACACGACGCAAACACCAATTCTGTGGGCGCCCTGGCGCATCGAATATATTCTCAGCCCGAAAGACTCGGGCTGCATTTTTTGCGAGAAACCCAGGCAGTCCAATGATCGCGACAACTTGATCGTGCAGCGCGGCCAGCGGGCTTTTGTGATCATGAACAAATATCCCTACAACAACGGCCACCTCATGGTGGTGCCCTATCGCCATGAGTCGGCGTTTGACCGGTTGGCTGCCGAGGAGCTGGCGGAAATGTCGTCGTTGTTGCAGCAGTCCACCAAAGTTTTGCAACGCCTAATGCGGCCGCAGGGCTTCAATCTCGGCATGAATATCGGCGCGGTGGCCGGCGCCGGCATTGATGCGCATTTGCACTTTCATCTCGTCCCGCGCTGGGCCGGCGATACCAACTTTATGCCGGTGGTGGGTCACACCAAAGTCATTTCGGAAGGTTTGTGGGAAACGTGGGCAAATCTGCGGGAGGCTTTTGCCGCTCTGTGAATCACTCCGGCCATGACCGCAACCGGCCGGCTGCGTCTTGCCTGTGCCACGCCGGCGGTCACTTGGTTCTCACCCATCAAAAAATGCGGGACAACTCTGATGCTGGAGGATTACCTGGCCCTCGGGCCGATTTGGTATGTGATTTTTCTGCTCTCACTCACCTGCCATGAAGCCGCACATGCTTTGGCCGCCAAGCTGGGCGGCGACCTCACCGCCTTTGCGGGTGGTCAAGTCACCCTCGATCCCATCCCGCACATGCGCCGCGAGCCGCTCGGCACCATTGTGGTGCCGATCCTTTCCTTTCTGGTCAATGAGGGCCGCTGGATGATGGGCTGGGCAAGCGCGCCCTATGATCCCCTGTGGCAAATGCGCCATCCCAAACGCGCCGCCGCGATGGCGCTCGCCGGGCCGCTCGCGAATTTCGCGCTGGTCTTGATCGCGGCGCTCGCCATCCGGGTGGGCATTCTTGCCGGGTTTTTCGAAATACCCTCCTCGCTGAACTTCACCCGCATGGTGGGTGCCACCGGCGGCGGTGTGGCCGAGGTGCTTGCCACCGTGGTCAGTATTCTGTTCTGTCTGAATCTTCTGCTCATGGCCTTCAACCTGATGCCGGTGCCGCCGCTCGACGGCATCACGGTTTTGGGACTGCTCATGAGCGTACCGCTGGCGCGGCGCGTGGCGGAATGGAGCCGCAGCCCGCTGGCCCTTGCCGGTTTGATCGTCGCGTGGAAGATGTTCGACTACGTGTTTCCCCCGATCTTTCGCTTTTCCGTCGGCCTTTTGTATCCCGAAGTGCGGTATGGCTGGTAGCTGTATGCCGCTCCGTTGCAGGGGCAGCCGGTGAGGTAGTGATTTGGGACGGGTACAGGCGCTTGTGGTTCGCGAGTCTGCCGCGGCCATTTCTCGCAACTGATGCGGCACAAATTCCCTCAACGTTGCGGGAAGGCCTCGTCATCTTGTCATCGTGCTTCGAGCCGCCCGCCCGGGCTGCATGGGCGGGCGCATAGGGCGGGAGAGATGGACCTCTGCGCTGCCAGCCTGCCTGCCGCTTCCACCGCACCATGCCGCGCACGGGCATCACGAACGGAGGAATTCACCGCAGCCACGGCAGTCACTTCCGCTTGCGCTATTCCCCCGCGCGTGTCAGCGTGAGGTTGCCCTCTTTTTGCCCGCCTCCCGCACCCGCCTTGCGGCCCAACCAACTGTGCAGCAGGAGAGCGACACCGACGAGAATCGAACCGATCGCAAAGGAGTCCTCTTCCCCCCAACCGTGAAACAGTACCTCGAAGATTTGCGAAATGAAAACCGCCAGACCCAGCGCGATCGCGATCAGGCCGAAGCGCAGTGAACTGTTCACCTTGGCAGGCGTGGGGGGCAACACGGTGGTGGCCATGCCCTTTTCGATCAGCACCATGCGCTGGCGATGATGCAAATATTGCACGAAAATGTAGGCCAGCATCGCCATTGCGCCCAGCGGAACAAGTTCTATGATGATTCGCTGCATCTCTTGCCTCCGTTGCTCGAATTTGTTCTTGTTTGGTTTCCCCGCCGTCCCGCCCGGCGGGGTGTGACTGCGCGGCCGGCAACTCGGTGGCGAAAGCGGTGCAATCGCGCCCTCGTGGGGCCGGCGCTGGCAAACAACCGTTCCGTCCTTGCAGAACTGTTTTCAACCGGTTTTGACCGGAGCGGCTGCGCAAAGGTTTCAGCCGGCAGCAGACAAAAGTATCGCGGTGGCGTTGAAACCTTTTCGCATGCCTGCCGGTCAAAAGCTGCGACATGAAAAGGCAGAGCATGAGCGAGACGGATCAAGAGTTGATCGCACGCGTGCGTGCCGGCCAGCGCGAGGCATTTGCGCAATTGATCACACGCTATCAGGCGCGCATCTTCCACACCACTTTTTGCATGCTGAAAAACCACGAAGACGCGGAGGAAGCGGCACAAGACACCTTTGTGCGCGCCTATCGTGGCCTGGCCAGGTTTCGCGAGGACGCCACCTTCTCGACCTGGCTCTACCGCATTTGCTACAACGTCTGCCTGAATTATCTCGAGAAGAAACGCACGGCCCGGCCGCGGCCGGCTGCCGTTGCACTCGAACATTTGCCCGCGGCCGAAGCGCCTGATCATGACTTCGCGCAGCGTGAGCGCGCGGCGTTGGTCGAGCAGGCGATGGCAGATATGCCCGACCATTTTCGCAACGTGTTGATTCTCTATCATACCCAGCAGCTTCCCTATCAGGAGATTGCCGAAATTCTCGGGTTGCCGCTCAATACGGTGAAGACACATTTGTTTCGCGCCCGCGCCCTGCTGCGCCGCCGCCTGTTGCAAATCCTGCCGCAGGAGGAAATTTTGGCGGAATTGCTGTGAAAAGGCGGCGGGGCAGGAGGTTCGCTGCTGATCGGAGTGGGCCAATAACAGCACAGATTTCCAGTTCAATGCACTGGCTTTGCTGAAGCGATCACATCGAAAAAACAGCACCACAAAGACGCAGAGATGAAAAGAGTTTTTCTGTGCCACGACCGCCGAACACAAAATTTTGCCTGCCGGCTTGCTGTTGCCCGGAATCAATGACGTGCTCGGAAAAACTCCGTGAGGAAGGAACTGTTTGCAGGCAGGGGAATCTTGCGTGCCTTTCAACTTCTTTGGCAGTAGCCGGTGGACTTTCTCACAATCTGGCGCGGTTTTTTGAGGAGGGCCGGCAGGCCACTCCTGGCCGAGTTTGGGAAAATGCAACAAGCCGCTTTACCCAAAACAGCCCACTCCTGCCGGAGTTGACAGCACGGTTGCTCGGCAAAATTTTTTATGCACCAACCCTCGCGGGGTTGGGCGTCGCGATCAAAGCGGCGTTGCTTGCGGAGGGGATCAATCCGGGTGCAAAATTAAGTTTGGAATGATTGCCAGTTCAGGTGTGATGATGACCAGCGATTGCCAGGCGTTCCGCGATTTTCTCGATGAAAACGCCGGGGAACAGACCCTGCCTGCCCGCCATCAGGCGCATCTTGCCCTGTGCGACGCCTGCCGGCGGGAGTGGGCCGCCCACCGTGTCATGCTGGCGGCCCTGCAGCCCGGCCCGGTTCCCGAACTGCCACCCAATTTCGCCGGCCGTGTCCTGGCGCGCTTGCCGCGAACCATGCCGCGTGCGTCCCGCATGGAGGGAGAAACAGTGCTGTTGCTCCTCATGCTGCTGGCCAGCTTTATCGCCATTTGGATTTCACTGCCACCCTTCTTCAAAACCATCCTGCGCGACGACCGGTGGCTGCTTTATCTCGCGCCTGCCAGCGAATGGCTCAGCCGCATCGCCGCCGGAATTGTCACTGTTTTCAAAAAAGCACTGCCGGGATTTCCCGGCGAACAGTTTTTCGTGCAGAGCTGGAAGCTGGTGTTCATCACGCTGGTCACGCTGCTGTTGACCAAGCTGGCCTGGTTGCTTGAAAACCGGTTGAAGCGGCCGCTGCGTTGAAGCACAGTCGTTCCGAGGGCCGGCGGGAAGCAAACGCGCCTGCTGCCGCGCGCTCCGCAAACAAAAATGCCGCGTCGCGTGAGCAACACACCACGCGATGCGGCCACTCCAATGGATCAGGTGCTCTAACCGAGCTGCAGACCTCCCTCCAATGACAGCTCAGCCCCGGCAGGGCCGTGGCAAAATTACATGCCAATGGCCGGGCCGTTGCAGATCCGGCAGGGGCGAAACTGTTGTCCCTCTTATGGCCCGCACCAATTACTTGATCGCTGGTCCGGCCGTCCAATCGTAGCCAATGGTGGGATCATCATGACTGATGCGGCCTTCGTCATCGGGGTTGTAAACGCTGGAAGTCACGTAGAACAAATGCGTCACCCCGCCGCCCAGCACTTTGCAGCCGTGCGCCACCCCCGCCGGAATTCTCACCACCTTGGCGGGATAGTTCTCTCCCATGAAAACCGTTTGCAACTCCCCATGCGTTGGTGAGTCGACGCGCTTGTCATACAGCACCAGCTTCAAATTGCCCACCGGCACATACCACCAGTCAATCTGCTTGCGATGAATGTGCCACGCTTTGGCCACGCCCGGATACATGGCGGAATGGCTGAGCTGCCCGAATCCCTCCGTGAAAAAACCGTCCGTCCGCCGGATGATCTCCCGAAAAAAACCGCGGTCATCGGAATGGGTCGTGAGTTCTTTGATGACAACGCCTGCAATCATGTCTGCTTCCTGTGCTCGTGGAAGGAAATGGTGAAAAGCGACCGGTGACAGTGACCGGTTACGGCACCGCCCGGTCTGACGGCTGCGATACTTTCGTGTGCCCCGACCACCTCCCGGAAAATGAGCCGGGAGCCGCGCCGGCAGCTCACAAATTGACGCCGAATGTAGAGATTCACCGGGGTGAAGTCAACTTGTTTTCGCTTCAGAAGAGCTCGAAAGCGCGCGCGTGCGTTGCGCGCTGGCCGCGCGGCAAGTCTGTCACCGTGAGTGTCAGGCGGTATTTGCCAGGCCGGGCTTCCAACACCTGAATGCTGTGATGCAAATTTTCCTGGCTGCTCGTGCCGCGCGCTTCAAACGCAGAGCTGATGACCACCGGCTGCCGGCCCAGGCCCAACAACCGGCTGACTGCCTGCACCGCACCCGCCACTGGTGAGCGTGCCGCCTGATCACGTTCCACCGTGGTCTCGATGCGGAAACTCGTGGCGCCGCTCTCGTCCCGGCTGAGATTGTAGATTTCGTAGTAAATGTAGATCGGTGCCTGCGCGCGAAAGCGGTGGGAGAGGGAGGGCAGGATGCTGAGTTCGCCCTTGTTGTACATCGCCAGCCCCTCCCCCGCCGGCTCCACGGCCTCCGCCAGCAGAATCGGGCTGACCGCCAGCCGGTCGCCGGAAAAATCCTCGATGCTGATTTCATCCCGCACCACCCCCGAGCGGCGTGAAACCAGATCCAGCGTCTCCAGTGAGAATTTGTAGGTGCCCGGCGGCGCGGTGATGGTCCAGCGTTCGATCAGGACTTCCTGCCCGCCTGGTGTTCCGGCGGGTGCCGTGAGAACTTTGCGATCCTGCCGCCAACTCTGCCGTGGCACCCAATCCGCGGAGCACAGAAAAAAGCCGCGCGCGAGCTGGTATTGCCGCTGCTCTTGTCTGATCGCTGCCGGCTGCAAATCTGCGCTGAACAAGCCATAGTAGATTTCCAGCAGCGTGCTGTCGCTGCGATTGGGAGCGCGAAATTGCGCGATGACGTGCGGCAACGCCAGCGGCTTGCCGCCATGCGGAAAGTCATAGCGCTCCGCCTCCCGCTCGATCTGGCGCTCGTACAGGACTTTGCCGTCGCCCTCCGGATTCCAGCTCCAGGCGAAAGAATAATTGCCGTTGAGAAAGCGATCATCAAAGATCATGTGGAAGCTGCCGTAGTCCCACACTTCTTTGGAGGCGTTGAGCGTGACGTGGCCGGTGGCTGTGGTGCCGAGATCGGCGCGGGTGCGCAGCCGCTGGCACGGAAAGCCGAAGCGAATCAAAACCCGGCCGCGGTCGGTTTGCCAGCCGGCGAGGCCTTTTTCCGGTATGCCGTAGCGCAAATTGGCATAAGCAACGCGGCTGAAATGTTCCAGCAGCCGTTCGTTGGCCGCGGTGAGGAAGAGCGGGTCGCGCGCCTGCCAGAAATCCCGTTCCTGTTGCCGCTGCCGCAGTGTGTCCGAGCTCAGATAGGATTCCAACGCCGCGGGGGAAAGCACGGGCGTCAGCGAAGAAAAGAAGGCCCGCTGTTCCGGCGGCAGCAGGGCGAGCGCGGTGGCAAAGGCTGCGGCTGCCGCCTGCGTGTCCTGGCGCCGTGTGTGGGCCAGCCCCAGCCACAGATACAACTCGGCACGCGCGGAATCGCTGCCAGCCGCGCGGTTGTCATGGCCAAGACCGGCTTGCAACACCGCCGCCATTTCATCATACCGCCCGACCTCGAACAACAGCGCCGCCAGCCGTTGTCGGGCCGGCTGCATATTGGGATCGAGCGCCAGGGCCGTTTCCAGCAAACGCCGGGCTTCCTCGAAATCCTGCTGCGCAAACTCATGGAACGAGAGCGTGGCATTTTCGTGCAGGCTCACCATCTCGCGATAATGCAGCATATCCCGCTCCCTGTACAGTGCGAGATGATAATAGGGGCGGGGATCGGCGGGGGCGATTTTCATCATCTGCTGGAACTGGCGTTTGGCCTCGCCGTCAAAGCCGCGCTCATGCTGCAACAGCGCCAGGCGGTAGCGATACTCCGGATTGCGTGGCTGCAGCGCGATCGCGCGCTGGAAAGCCGCCGCCGCCGCGCGCCGGCTGCGAATGGTGTTCTCCTGCTGCCGCGCCAGTCCGAGCTGGTAGTGGGCCTCGGCATACCCGCCATCCAGGCGTGTGACCTTTTCCAGCCGGCTGATCAAATCAGACAGGGCCAGGCCCGGCCGGTCGGCGAGCGTTTTCTGCAAAAGCTGCCGTGCCCGCTCGCGCTTGCCGGGCTGGGCCTCGCCGCCCGTCAACGGCAGCAGCAACAGCAGAAGTGTGATCAGGAGAATCATCAGCAGGAGGGATGACGAGGCACGGCACGTCTGATCGACGTGTGACATTAACCGCGATAAAAGACCTGGCAATGTTGGTTTGCAAACGAGGCGGCTTTTGTGGCTGACGTTCTTTGAACTCATCCGCCTGCACCCCTGCAAGAGAGAGGCCGGGGATGAAGTCCCGGGCCTCCACAAATTGACTCGAGATTGTCGCGAAGATCATCCTGCGCCATCCCCGGTCAACGATCGATGACCACCACCGCGCCGGGGAAACTGCCCGCCACGACATTTTGCATCGCCGCCGCAGTCCGTGGCCCGGCGGAATTCGGCTCGATCCGGTCATCCCTGAGAATGACGAGATAAAATGGCTGGCGCGAGTTGTCCGGCACAGGCTCGAGCGTCACCTGCACGGCGAAATTGCCGTTGTCCAAAGGTGGCAGCAGGGGAATGCCGGCTGCTGCCTGCACAAAATCCTGGCCGGGAAAAGCCGGGCCGTTGCTGCTGCCGGCGGTGGCGCCCGGGCCATCGGCATCCGCGCCGCTGGCTCGGGAGAACGTGCCGGTGGAATAGAAGTGCGGTTGCGCGCCGGTGTGATCGACCAGCCAGCCTTCATACTGCCAGCCGGAGGTGTCAGACAAGGCCGGCCAGTTGCCCAAACCGCTGCCTCCGTTCGGCAGCATCCACCACAGACCGCGGTTGAAATCGAGCGTGTCAAGCGTCGAGGGCGTCTGCAGGATGTAGCTGCCGCTGCTGCGCGTAAAATCGAAACCCACAGCATCCTTGCTGTCAGCTCGCAGTGTTGCGGTTGCCCGCCGGTCGCTGCCGGTGAATTCGCCGCCGAGCAGGCGCGCACCGGGACGCTTGTCAGTGTCGTTCTCCTGTTCGATGGTGAGCAGGGCATCAACCGCGAGATTGATGTCGACTTCTGTGCCGGGTGGCGGCGCAAAGACCATCGCCCGGCCGTGCAAGTCCACCAATTGTCCGCTGTCTGTGAGGTTGAATTTGCCGAAACTGACATAGGCTTCGTCGCCGTGCACCGGTTTTTGCAGGCGCGTGGCGTCTTGTGGAAAACTGAGCCACAGCTCGTAGTGGCCCTCGCCGGCCGCCAGCGGCTCGAGGTGGACGGCGGTCAGATGGAGGCTGAATTTGCGGCTTTCCGAAGGCGTGTCATTGCTGCAGGCGCTCAGCGCCAGGCCGAGCGCAAGCCAAACAGGCATGCCATGCTTCATATTGCTTCCCGCTTCATTGAATTCCTCCCCCGGGATTGCGCGAGCGTTGCCAGGTACTTTTGGAAATCATCCTCGCTCATGTCTTTCAGCATGAAGAGACACTGCACGACAAGGTTTGTCCAGGGCAAAGCGAGCTGCCAGCAGGTATGCAAGGCACGCTCAAGCGACTGCACGGCTTTGGCTGCCTGCCCCATGGCTTCCTGGGTGAAGGAAAAATAGTACAAGTCCAGGGTGATACTATAGTGATCGGCGATGTTCGCATGGCCCGCAATGGCAGCTTCAAATGCCGCCCCTGCTTCAGCATACTCTTTTCGGGCGTGGTGCAGTTGGCCAAAACTTCGGCGGGTGTTGGCTTCGCCGGGGCGGTCGCCGACTTGTTGGAAAAGTGCGGGCGCGTGGTTGCAGGCGTCGAGGGCGGCGGTCATTTCATATTGCCGCTGCGCATAATTGCCACGCTCAAACACAAACTCCGTCCGACACGCCTCGCTCACGGAACCGGCGACATCATCCGCTATTCGAATCAATTTTCGCCAAAATTTCCGGCGCCGGTCTTGTCTGGCTTCAAACAATGCTTCATGTCAGGATTGAGAATCAGCCCGCGGCATTTTGTTCCGCGTTGTGAATGCTGCCGCCGGGTGCGGCAATCACTTCCTGGGTGATCCCGCTCGCAGGCGCGGGAGAATTCGCCCGGTCTCGCTCGAACTCCAGCTCTGCCCCCGGCACTTTGACTCTCACGGTTTTGAGACGGAACCCGCGTCGGCGGGCAACAACCGCGGCTGACGCCAGCATGGCGATGCCCGCCACAATCAACCACAGCGACACAGGAATTTGCCCGATCCAGTTCATTTTGATTGCCCCGCATTGCGAAGTTTGTTCCCGGAGCTTTACTTGCCGTGTCCCCGTGCAAACGTGCATCCTTTCCCATCCCGACAAGCATGCCGGCAGCATCACAAACACGCGCCCAATGTTGGAGGCGCACACGCGGACGAAAAACACAATGATTGTCGCGGCTGGAGTATAGCAATATCATCCCAAAAATTCATCTACTTTTTGCCGGCCCCAAAATGAAAAAGGCCTGTGCCCATTCCCTGGAATGCGAGCGCAGACCTTTTACGGTTCTACTGCCTCGGGCTGCCCACGGCAAGTGCGTGAAGACCGGCAGGGGCGAGAGCGGGAGAGAAAACAGCCGGCTAGCGTGACAACACCATCTTGCGCGTCTGGCGGAAAGCTGTACCGCCGCTGCCCGCTGCGGTCAATTCATAGAAGTAGATTCCCGAACTGACTGCCACGCCCGGATCGTCGCGGCCGTCCCACACCTGGGTGTATTTGCCCGGCAGCAGCATGCCATCCACCAGCGTCCTGACCCGACGGCCAAGCACATCGTAGACCACCAGACGCACCGCCCGCCTGCCGAGTTCATCCAGCGGCACTTCGAACACGATGCGCGTTTCCGGATTGAAGGGGTTGGGGTAATTCTGCGACAGCGAATACTGCCGCACCGTGGTTTCCGCGCTGCCGGCCTCGGCCACCGCTGTCGGCCCGCTGAGGTTGATTTTCAGGACATGCGGATTCAACTCGCGATTGCCGAATTCATCCACGGCCTCGGCAGTGAGCGTGACCTCTCCCGCACGCAGATTGCTGAGCCGCACCTGCCACTGCAGATAATTGTCCGCCAGCGGCCGCGCCTTCACGCCGTTCACCGTAACGGCCGTGATGGTGCTGGCATCAAAGCAGGTGCCGGTGACGAGCAAATCGCCGTTGGGCCGCGTGGCCACGGTTTGATCGGCGGGCGGATAGGTGATCACCGTCACCGGCCCCATCTTGTCCACCGGTTTGATCGGATTTTCCGGAAACGGCACATTGACTTCC
Source organism: candidate division KSB1 bacterium (assembly GCA_034506255.1). Classification (NCBI taxonomy): domain Bacteria; kingdom Pseudomonadati; order Candidatus Zhuqueibacterales; family Candidatus Zhuqueibacteraceae; genus Candidatus Coneutiohabitans; species Candidatus Coneutiohabitans thermophilus. The sequence continues at coordinate 661,759 of JAPDPX010000001.1, forward strand.
GCGACTTTGACATACTCCTCGAAAGTCGGCGTCATCACCTGATAGTTCAAGCCGTCAGTGCGCGTTTGATTGGCGGGGATTACCTTGGCATCGCGGTTGGGGCCGAAAAAGTCGTGCAGGTAAAGTGTCAGCTCCGGTGTGGCTTTGGCATGATTGGTCTCGCTGCCGGCGCCGGTCTTGTTGTCTTCCACGTTGGTGAGTGTGTAGTTGCGCACATGGATCTCACACGGCTCGTCGCGGCCGTCGCGGCCGGTGATGCGAAAGGGATACTGCCCGACATTATCCAGCACGAGATTCTCGAAGGTGTGCAAACCTTCCGGCTTCTCGTAAAACTCCAGGGAAACCTGGTTGAGCTCCCTGCCCTTCATGCCGACCAGTCTGACGTTTTTCGCGGCCGTGCCGTAGAAACCATAGGTCGCCTGCCAGACGTTGTAGTTTTGCACAAAAGTAAAATTGCCCACCGGCCGCATGCCATAGCGCACCTGCCAGCTCTTGTGATTGCGGATGACGAAGGGATTGTCGGGGGTGGCCTCACCTTCGCCGCTGAAGCCGTACATCATCATGCCGTGTGCTTCATTGCCGTCGAAGCGAATGAAGGGCAGGGTGTTGATCCGGACGTTCTCGCGCCGCGTGCCGTCCGGTTGCTGCACGCGGCCGTGAATGTCGGCGGGAATTTCATAGAGAAAGCCGTAGCGGTCGCATTCCGCCGCGACATTGTTGACAAAGGCATTCATGCCGTTGGCCCACCAGAAGCCGGCGCCGGCATTCTGATCGTAGGCCAGCGCCTGATCGGGCAGCGGCACATGGTTGTAGCCCAACACGGCGAGATTGCGATCCAGCAGGTTGAACACCTCGGTGGCATCCTCCATGAAGAAACCATGCCCCACCGCCTGATAGCCGACGCAATCGCGCACCACGAGAAAGTTGGTGGCGTGAATGGTGAGAAAGCGATTGTGCGAGTCCCAAATCGAGGCACCGATCACGCTGGCGCCGCGGTGGGAATCCTCCAGCACGTGGAAGTGAATCGGATAGCGCGCCAGGGTGTTGAGCTTGCCGAGATGGGCAAACTCCGCGTAGCTGATGCTGCCGCGGCTGTTGTAGTGATACAGCGTGTGGCCGCGCACGCCGTTGGGATCCTTCGACGCGATGATGACGTTGCGCGACAGGTTGGCGACTTCGGCACGGAACTCGCCGCTGCCGAGATGGTTGCGGCGCAACGGCGTTTTGAGCGTGATCATCCGGCCGTTGGCCGAGAGCGCCTGGATGTAGTTCTCCTCGGTGTGCGCCTTGTCCTTGCCGCGAAAGGTGTCGCCGTTGCTTTTGAAGCTGTCGAATTTGTTGGTGCCGGTGACGATGATATGATCACCGACCCGCCAGTTGACCGAGTCCGCGAGCACCAGCGTGGTGCTGCCGGCGGTGGCGGTTTGACCGAGCTTCACCCAGGTTTTGTTCAAAGGCGCACCGTGAAAATCCATGCGGCCGCCGTAGCAAATAATGCCCGGGCCGCAATCGTCGCGCATGTCGGCGAAATCCACCAGCCGGATTCGCGCCGTCACCCCGGCCGGGATCGGCTGCTGCGGCGCGCCGACTTCGAGCGTCGGCCGCGGCTCGCCCAGGTACACGGCTTCGTGGCGCACGCTGCAGTGGAAATTTTCGTCGACGGTGTCGCTGTTCTGCAGAATGATCATGCCCACGTCGAGTTGTGTGTTTCTCACGCGCGAAAACACCAGCCGGCCGCGCACATGAATCAGCCGGATCGCCTCTTCTGAAACAACATCATAGGTCACCGTGTGGCCACGCTCGATCAGCACCTGATCGCCGCGCGCGGGAATCCTGCCGCCGGACCAGGTCGCGGCCTCCGACCAGTTGCCGCTGCGCACACTGCGCACATTGACCGAAGAAAAAACCAACGGGCCGTTCTCTCCGGCCAGCAACATCCCGGCGGGGAGCAGGAGAATCGCGAGACTCAGCCGCCAGACAAACAGGCGGAAGAACAAAGCGCGCATGCAAAACACCGGACGCAAGGTATGCATCAGCCTTCCTTTTGATTTTATCCGACCGGCACGTTTGCCAGGGCGGGAGATGAGAGCTGTTGGTGCCGGCTCTCCAGTCGCGGTTGCGACACCAGCACCGCACGCATTCTGCATGAGCCATCGTCATGCAGAATAGAATGCCGTCCGTGACCGCTTCCTGCATCACGAACGGCATCAGGAATCTTGGAAGGCCCGATCCTGGCCCTCTTTGACGTGCCGGCTATTCAATTCGCATACCAAAAATGGCCGCGTCAAAACTGTAATCAGTTAGCTGATGAGAAATGAAGAGGCTGCACCCACCAGGGCGGACGCGGGGGATCATTGAACAGGAGGGAAGGGGGGAGGAGGATTACAGGTTCGGAATGCCAATCATACGATTTGGGAGAGGAACGGCAGTGGTGCCCATCCCCTCCGCAGACTCTCAATCTGCCGTAACCCGGCGAATCGCCGTGCGGCAATCCAGCCACTGGTCATTCGCAGCGCAGGTCTGCAGTTCAAAGGTGTTGCCTGAATTTCGCATGCAAAAATAAACGCTTTTCATCCACCGCGATATGATTGCTCGAAAATTTCGTGCAAAACTTTTAGTGCACCACCCCATGGGTGGGTAGGCATCTCAGATCAAATTTGCGTTCAGCGCGGATGCGATCAATGGCAGTGTAAAATTCAGATCTGAATATGGGATGATTGGGTTGTGTGTTTGTCGCGTGCCTGTGGCAATGTTTTATCGAAGCGTGTTCAACCTGGATGGCCAGGAGAAAAATCCAACAACACTCCCTCCGGTTGATGATCGTGAAAATTACTTCGGGGAATGCCATCGCCTGAGTGCGGCCACGCTCTGCCAGGGATATTTGATGCCCGCCACCAAAATGCCGTGGAGCGAGGTCACGCAGAGGCATACAACCAGCAGGAGGATCACTTTCAACCAATTGCGACCGGGCTCAGGCTGGCCATCTTGATAGGCAACAAGCCACCCCGGCCTCTTCGCGTGCCAGCCCCAAAATACGGCCCAAAAGCAATAGCCGCCAATCAACCCGGTGATCGGCACGCGTTCAGCGTGTTGTGCCGGAATTGGAAACAACCACATCGCAAGCAGGAGGCCGAGCAATGCAAAGTTCATTGCCTTGCGCAAGCGGCGTTTGGCCACGGCAGCACCACAAGCCAGGCAGAACGAGTCGCACTCCTGCGCCGCCTGCCATGCGGCACAAAAACGGCACAGCGGCGCCTTGCAACTCGCACAAGCGCCCATGATTTGCTCGGCGGGATGATGGGGACAAGTCATGAATTGGAAAGGAATGGCCAGGGTAAAATCACCGAGCCGTCCCCCTCGCGGCTCGGTGAGATGGCGGCTTGTCCCCCCCGTGCCGGCCGTGAACAGGAAAATTTCACAGCCGGCAATGCAAATCTAAACCGCGCGAACTATCCAACATCAGCTTCACAACCTTGCCAAAACCTTGCCGTCTCGACAGCGCGCTCACCGCTTCTCCTTCACCGAAGAAGGCGCCGATTTCAAATGGGTGTTGCGCTCAATCGCGTTCAGCCGCTTGATGATATAGCCAATCAAAATCAACGACAGACCCAGCGGTGCCAGAGAAAAACCACCAACCAGTAAAAAGGCCAGGTTCACGGGATCGGAAAATCCCAACACCAGCAGCATCACGCCCCCCAGTCCCGAGGCCACCCCCGTCACCGTGACCCACCAGTCGAGCCGGTGCCGGCGTGTCTGATCAGCCGCCATGAGACCTGGCCTTTTCATCATGCATGCACAACAATCACTTCAGTTCTACCGAAATCGAAGAGAATCGATTGCGCTTATCAAAGGTTGTGGCATGACCGCTTACGACCAAAATTTTCACTAGCGAATGAGAGTACTGCCATATTCAGCAATGGCATTGATCGGAATCGACAGAAAACGTTTGGTGGCAAGCACGACCGCCTGCTTGGTAATCCCGCCTTTGACTGGAATATCGTAGTCAAAGCTCACTGTCCCCTTGTTCGAGATTGTCACCCGAACGATGACATACTCATCATTCACCCGGTTGGCAAATTCCAGCAGCTCCTGCCGGCTGGCGCCCTCTTTTGAGCGAAAAAGCGTCATCAGCCTGATACGATCCTCTCGGGCAAAAACATAGCAACCGATGCCGTCTCTCACCTGCAGATCACCATCTTCATCGATCGAAGTTTCCATGAAGGCGGCATCGAACATCGATTTCAGAAGTTCCGTCGAGAGATTTTCGGGTGTAACAAGATCGTTTGGCATATGGGATTCCTCCTTGCAGGTTCATGAGATTTATAGATGCGGCAGTATTTTCGATAAACGATCCTTCGGCCTTCAAACTCTGGCTCGAACTATCGACGGGTCATTCTTGCCCTTCGGCGAGCAGCGAGCTCGTTGCTGCCCAGGCATTGAGGGCTGTCCCAAGATGCCGTGCTCCTGCCTGTGTCGTTTTTGTCGCGGCCATGCCCCGGGTGGAATTGGAGGGTGTATCAAGATTGCACGGCTTCCGCAGTGCAGGCTCACCGAATGACCGCACATTTTCTCACCGCCACAAAGTCTCCGGCTTGCATCTGGGATAAATAAACTCCGGAGGGAACAGGACGCCCAGTGGTGTCTTTGGCATCCCAGGTTATTTTTTGGCAACCCGCTATTCTGGTTTCGTCCAACAGCGTACGAATTTCCGCACCAACCCACTGCTGTCCAAAATAATTTTGAGCTCGCCCATGACGCCTTTGAGAATTATGTGATTTGGCACAGGTTTTAGCCAGGCAAAAGGCGATTCTCATAATCAGGCCCCCGCCTGCTGTCCAAGACCCAAGCCGGGCAAGACCAGCTGCCCGTCGCCGGGCAAATCAGGTGGCGTCTCATAAGGATGATTGAGCCATTCGATCAAGTCGCGATAGGTGAACAGATTGAAGCGCAACATCGCAATCAGATTCGAGAGTGACCAGCCGAAGGTCGAAAGTTTTGTTGAGATACTTGAGCAACAGCATCGCCCTCAGAGCCGTCCAGATTTGAATCTTGAGTGCATTGGCGCTGGTGCCGACAAAGGTCTCGATTTTGAGATTCTGCTTCAGCGCTTTGAAAAAAATTTCAATCTGCCAGCCCTCTTTGTAAATCGCCGCCATCGTGGTGCTGCCGGGTTTGAAGTTATTGGTGAGCAGCACAATCAAACGTTCGTGTTCATCATCCCACACTTCAATGCGGCGCAGCTCATGAGGGCATTTCTGGGACGAGTAGAATCCGCGGAACCGAATCCGTTCGTCTTTGAGGATGTTCCGGTTCTTGGGCACCTCGAAAGATTCGAGCACTTCGTAGTCGGCATTGTCTTTCATGCGGGTGACAAGGAACACTTTGGTGGCGCACCAATGGGCAAACAAGGTGTAATCGGTATAACCCAAATCAAAGACGACAAAACTGCCGGCAGGAAAGACAAATTGCGGTAAAATCGTCTCCTTGGCCACACGCACATCGTGCGGTTTGCCTTCACTGATGCAAGCATAGCAGGGCAGATAGCCGTCGTGATCCAAAATCAAACGCAGCTTGACCGCCCCTTTGGCCTGGCGAAAATGCGCCCACTCAAACAGGCCCAGACAGAGATCGATGACCGTGGCATCCACGCTATAGAGTTTGTTGTTGAAGCGAAATTTGCGTTTGCCGGCAAACTGCTTTTGGCATTTCTCCAGAAGTTGATAAAACAGCCCTTCAAACAGACGATAATCGCGATGTTCGTTCGCATAAGACAACGTCGAACGCTTGGGCGCTTCCTTCATGCGCAGATGCACAACCTTGCCCGTGCAACTGGCCAGGCCGCCGCAAATTTCACGCAGCGATTGCGCCTTGCCCAACTGGCAAAACAGCATGCTGACAAAATGCTCCCACGAGCTGAAACCTTTGCCATGCTTGTCGTTGCCGTACTTGTCAACCAACTTCCGAAAATCATGACGATCAAAAAAGCTACAATTTGAGTGAAGAGATTCGTACCTTTCGTGCGCATTTTGATCTCCGGTTCGTGGATATTTTAGAGTGTGTTCAACCCTAATATACCACTTTCCGGAGATTTTATTTTGCACAGATGTGATGCAGCATAAGAAATTAAACTATTTTGTGCTCCGGGTAATATTTGGAATTCGTCAAGGTTGCCAAGAGCAGCATCTCACGCCGCTTCGTGCGGGCAAGTGAGAAAAGGCTGAAAGCTCTGTTGCATCGCCGGCTGGATTCCTAAGAATTTGTCGCCCTGGTTTTGGACGACGAAACGCTGCACCAGCGAAAATCGGCGCGTGATCAGCGACAACACTGGACGACATCGGTGCTTCTGAAAATCGAGCCGAGCCTGCGGCGGATCAAGGGCTTTCGCTACCCGCCGCAACTGCAGGAGACTCTGCAGCGTGAACTGAAGATCGTTATCACCGCGACTGCCTGAGGCTGCCCTGGCCGGGGCAGCCTCAGGCCAAAGAAGCCATCCGGAATTTCAACTAAAAAGGGATTGACTCTCTTGCGCGGCTTTGCGCAACTAGAACGGCCTGGTCAAGCCGTTGCAACCCCGGAGTAGTTGGCGACGGCAGCATGAGCCAGCAAGTAGCGCTGATTTTTTGCCGCCTCGATTTGATCGATGAGCTGCTTTGCCTCTTGCAAGCTCATTTTTTGCGCTCGAGATTGATTCTGGCGCCAGCGGAGGCCAATGTTATTACCGCCTTGCGCGTGGCAAAATAGATTGCCACGAAGATCAATGCGCTAACAAAGCCAGACGTAATGGCTTCCTCCCCTCCGCCGATGCCACTCTTTAGCAAACCACCGAGAGCAAACAGCCCTGCCAAAATCAGCAAAAAAGGATGACTGGCAAAACGTGTTTCGCAGGAGCACAGCTCTTCCAGCATAATGCTGGTGATTTGCGTTTGTGTTTCAACTCTTGTTCGGTGAGTGGTTAAAACGAGCCCACCGGATTGCGCCAGCACCTTTTCGTAGGGCATCATGGTCATCGCTAGATCTCTTTTTGGTTTTGTCTCCATTGGTTTTGTTTCCATAACACCTTTTTCGCGTTTCTCCTCCCGGATATATTTCTGCACAGGTTTGGGCTCGCCCATGAAGTGTTCATATTCTTCAATATTCTTCAGCAGTCATTGAGGCAAAGCATTTCGTGCATAACAATCTCTTTGTTTTACCCTCGTTTTGGAAATAGTATTGCGAGGGATACACCTCGCCACAGTTCTCGCATCTCATGAAAGACCTCGCTTGGTTTAGGTTTTTATATGCCGTTTGCAGCCGTCTCCGTATGAGTTTTCAGAAAATGGCCCTTTCCAACTATGGCTTTGAAACTCTGCCATAGGTGCTCCGAGAGGTGCTCTTGCAGTTCGGGCAGTAACGTGCGCCATTGCTGCCCGGACATTTGTGACAATACCTTTCGCCACAGTCGCGGCATTCATAGACATCAAAATAGGCGGCGGACCAACTGATGTCGCTTTTGTCGGCACCGCAATTGGGGCAGGCGTGGATGTAATTGGCCATCGTATTGTCTCCGTATTTATTTACTACTCCGAAACGTCACCACATAGTAAAGCGTATACTCTGCCTTGCGGCCGATTAACGCGCCGAGACAACCCGGCCGCGCCAGGACACCAACTTCGTCAACGCGGTAAAATTCCCAGCCCTCAGCAGCTTGGCTATTGGCTATAGATTCCAGATACGCCGCTGCTTCGTTGCCACGCTGCTCTTTCATTTTGACCGTGACATCTTGCGGGATTTGGATCATCTTCTACTGGTAAGCCATATTCTTCCTCCGATCTTTGGTGTGGATCGAACTTCTTTTTCACTATGAAAGACCTTTGCTCTTGAAATATCTTTCGAGATCGATGTTCCAGATGTTGCCCAAAATAAAAAAGAGATCTCTTTCCTGATCCTTGATTTTTCCATCTGCCGCAATCAGGTCGAGGGCAAAATCCAGCAGAGTCATTCGATCTTGGGCACTGCTGGAATTTTTGAAAATCAGTGCCGCATGTTCCAGCTCATCGACCATGCCTTCCGCTGTCATGCCGGAAATGACATCAACGACTTTCTTGGGGTCGAAGTTGATCTTGCCGTAATTGGCATTCAGAAAATCGAAAATGACATCCACTTCCCGTTTGTCGACATAGCCATCGACCGATGCCAGAAAGTAGAGCACTTCAAAAGCGGCTTGGAATTTATCCATATAGGCCTCCTCGCGTGAGTGTAAAAATTGATAATGGTGATTTCAAACGGTAACTGCCGTTCTCGCCGGTGCCGGCGCAAGTCCCGATTGTTGAATGAAAACCTGACAAAAATCGGCAAACGCCGAATCGGCCATGGCATCGTAGACTTTGTCGATTTCTTTGCCGTCAACGGTAAAATGTTGTGCCGGCTTCGATTCGAGGGTGATTTTGTAGGCATTGGGCCGATTCGGAATGCGAATCGCCAGCGACCATAGAAATTCCACGCCGGTGAACCATGTTCTTTTCTCTTCGGGCAAATGCTCTTCGCTGGTGTGATAGTAATAGGCGCCACTGGTTTTGACTTTGTAATCAACAGCGAAGCAAATCTGATTACTGAGCGGTTTCTCGTATGTTGTAAAGCTGAGAACATCTTCGGGAGTGATTTGACGAAAAGCAAGGCTCAGCATTTCAGTAATTCGGCTTTCGCGTCTTTTGTTTTTTTCCGGCTTGAAGGAGGGATTGGCCGGCAGCACGTTTCGATTGAATAATTGATGATAAACCGCCTTGTCGACAATTTGATTGTCCGCCGTATAGCACACCGCCACCTGAAAATTATCGGTCGCTTTGATGTACTCGAACATATCCAAAATGGCGCGTGTGATGGTCGTGTCCTGTTTTGCAATCAAGGCTTTGTATTTTTTGACGGCGGCCTCCACCATCACCCGCATGAGCTGGCGCGCTTCTTTGAAATATCGCCGCGACGCCGGGTATTGTTGGCAGAAGGCGCGATAGGCGCCAGCCGTGTTCCTGTCTTTCGCCTCACGAAAAGCCTGTTTTACCGGCTTGGCATCCGGCAGTTTTATCGCTGCAATCACTATGGCAAGAGCGATGATCACATAAATCCAAGTCTTGGGTTGAAAAAGAAAAGGAACCGTGAAGCTTGCTGCACTCATGAGCACAATGAAACTGGAATAGCCAATCGCCTTCAAATTAAAAGGCCCTACCCATTCTGCGGTCCGCTTTATACCTTTGCCCAAGCCATAAAGGCAAATGCCGAAGAAAAGCAATCGCCAGAACCAGCCGGCTCTGGAGGGTTCAGGATGTACAGTAAAGCTGCTCATGATTTCCGCAAAGCTGGCAGGCTCGCGTTTGGCATGAAACGCCCGAAAAGTCATGGCGTAGCCATAATTGGCTTTGGCGAACAATAAAACACGAACATCGATTTGCCTTCCCCGTCGTGAATATTGCCGGTAAACTTTCTCCACCGCCTTGATCCCACTCACCTGCGTAGTGTCGGTGCGGAGTAATTTTCCAAAAGATTCCCCGGCAACCTCTTCTGAAGTCATTACGGTGATGAATTTTTTGCGGTCAATATCATTTTTCGTCTTGAGCGCAAAAATTTCCACCATGGCCGTGCTGTCCGGATTGAAACACTCGTACCGTACAACTGTTTTCACGGTATCGATTTTGTTGTATGCCCAACCGGACGGGAGAGTGAAAGAAAAAAGATGGGTAGGGCTGGTCAGGACTTGTTGTGCGAAGGTGGCGCTCGCCCCTATCATGATTATTGTGAAGATTCTGTACATAGCACTCCCTTGCGCCATACAATCGTTCGGAAGCCGATTACATCCTTGTTGGTTTGCTCCGATTTTACTCTATTGGAAATGTAAATTTGCGTCTTGAAACTATATAAGCCATCGTTATGCCATGCGTCGAATCCTGCCTTGCCCTTTGTCATTTGCTCCTTGCACTATCTCATCACCACCAACTTTTTCGTTGCCACAAAATTGCCTGCTTGCATTTGATAGATATAAACCCCACTGGGTACCAAGTGACCATTCTCATCCTTTCCATCCCAGGTTACCACCATGTAGCCTGCTGGCATTGGTGTATATACCAGCGTGCGAATCTCCTGCCCGAGGGCATTGAAAATGCGAATCGTGACATGACTAAATTTTGGCAGCGCAAATTCGATGGTGGTTTCGGGGTTGAAAGGATTAGGATAATTCTGCGCCAGTGAAAATTCGGTTGGGAGGTTGTTTTCTCTTGAATGCACTGCTGTGGTCTGCCAGCGGATAAGGCGCGGTTGCTGTTTGGTGTTGCTGGCATAAGTGGAGAGCGTGTCCGAATCAACCGCATAAAGCCGCCAAAAAACCGAATCGATCCGGCTCGGACGGACAAAAGCATACTGCGTGTTGGATTGGGGTAGCAACGTGTTCAACGGCGAGAAGCTGCGATTGGTGCTCCATTCCACGATGTAGCGCAAGCTGTCCAAGGGATCGGGATCGCTTGTCGCCTGCCAGCGAAGCATCACCGTATCGCTGTGGCTGCTAAAAATGGGGGCCGGCGTCAGAATCTCAAAAGGCTGCGGCGGCTCTTTAATCGCGTTGACAAAAAAGTTTTGCACGCCGGACCACGGCGAGACGGCGCCCTCATCGTCGCTGGCCTGCACCCGCCAACCATAACGCGCATTCTCGTGCAAATCCTGCGTGGGGATGTAAAACGTCACGCCCGGATTGGTCTGCGCCGAGATTTCCACATCGGTGATGAACTCTCCGTCGCCGTCTATTTGCAGGCGATAGCGCAAGACTTCGGCGCCGTCACTCGGATCAGGATCGTCGGCGGCTTGCCAGGAAATGGTCGGTCGCGCCGTACGCATTTCCAGATTATTCGCCGGTGAGAAGCCGCTGACCACGGCTTGCGGCGGCGTATTGATCTTGTTCATGAAGAAATGCGCCGTGCCGCTCGAAAACGCCGAGTTGGCATTCTGCTGATCGCGTGCCTGCAGCCGCCAATAATAAATCACGTCATCCTGCAAATTCGCAAAACCTGCGAGCCGGTCAAGTCGAATCGCGATCACATTGCCGCCTGCCGGTATCGCCGGCTTGATACTCTGGGAAAAGTTGCCCGTACGCGAGCTGTCGATATTGTCTTCCACCAGCTCCGGTGAAGAGAAGTTGGCGTTGTTGTCGATTTCCAAGCGATAGCGAACCTGATCAAATGGATTGGGATCGACGCTGGCCTGCCAGATAAGCAAATCGCTGCCACGCATTTCTTCGCCCGCCAATGGCCGCAACGGCAGCGGAATCGAAGGTGGGTAATTAACGCCGGAAGACGAATCAACAATGGCGAAGAAATTATCGGAGAGGTCGAACCGTTCATTGCCGGCAGCATCGCGGCCCGTCACTTTCAATATGCAACGGGAAGAAAACGGCCCGGCCACTGTCCAGGCATATTCATCCTGCGGGCTGGTGAAAGAAATGAGCGGCTGAAAAACCTGTCCGCCATCTCGCGACACCGCAACATCAATTTTTACTACGCCGACGTTGTCACGCACGCTCCAGCGCAGCGTAACGGTGCTGCCATGCAGCAAGGTTTCGCCACCGTTGGGGAAAAGCACCGAGACTTGCGGTGCTTCGCTGTCGCCGGCAGGAATGAACGGCTGGAAAATGACTTCGCCTTTCGAGGCATTGTCGTTTTTGTCGTAAATCTCTTGCGCGATCGCTGCGGCAGTGGAACCGTCCCACGTATTGTTCCTGGCAAAAATCGTCGCGCTGCCGTCATTGAAGACGGCATAACGGTCGGCAGCAATATTGAAATCGAGAAAAGAGTTGTTGCCCGGGCTCGAGTAAGCGCCGCCGCCCAGATCCGGCGAAGCATTGCCGTTCGCGTAGATCCCTTGCCAGCGCATCTGCCGGATTTTAACATGATGGATTTTCTGGCTGGTGTTTTCAAAGCGCAGCGCCGCATCCGAATTGCCGAATCCAGCTCCGGCCCCATACCAAAATTCACCGTGGGCAATCTCACTGGCGCCGGACACACTCTGGGATTGGAACACGATGCCTCCCCAATCGCCGGCGACGCCGTTGCTGGCGCCATCATTATTGGTGTCTCCGCCATAACGGTCGTCACGAACGGAAGTAAAAATGATCGGCGCCGCAGCCGTGCCAATTGCGGTCAAGCGGCTTTTGATGTAAATATCCGACCCGCCGAAACACTTGAAGAGTGTTCCCGGCGCAATGGTCAATCCACCCGGGGCTTCGACGACATAATCTCCGGCGAGAAGATACGGCGCGGCGGTTTGGTCGAAAACGATATTTACTGTATAAGAGCCCTCAACAAGGCGAATTCCGTTGTTGTTATTTTGCATGAAACGCAAATTGGCAAAGAGAGGATTCACCAACGGCGAGACTTGCACGACCCAGCCAACATTGCCGAAGCCGCCACGGCCGCCAAAACGAAACTGGCAATAGTGCAGCCGGCAAAAATTGCTTATTGCGCTGTTGGTGAAAGAAATGCCTCCCCATTGCCCGGGCACGCCTTGCCCACGGCCATTATTGTCCGTGTCACCCAACAGCGAATCATCAGCGAGTGACGTGAAGATAATCGGCGCCGTGGCCGTGCCTTCGGCCAACAGACCGCCGTTAATATACATGTCGGATCCTTCACTGAGCTTGATGATGCAGCCCGGTTCGATGGTCAATTTGGCCCCGGCAGCTACCGAAAGATCGCCGAGCTGCACGTAAGGAGTCTGGCCGGGAAAACGCAGCCGCGCGTCGCGGTCATAATTAGTCGCGAACATGCCGATCCCGTTAGTGGTGCAATTGCCAAAAGTCAAATTGGCAAATGTCACCTCGGCGCGCATGTCCAACAGCAGCGGACTACCCGAGTTGTTAAAACCGCCCACGCCGCCGAAATAAAATTCACAGAAGCTCAGACTGTTGCCTTTGGCATCGACTTCGAGCGTGATACCGCCCCAATCGCCGGCGCTGCCGGCGGTTGGGCCGTCATTGCCGGTGTCGCCGCCGCGGCTGTCATCATTGACGGAGGTAAATCGAATCGGATTGCCGGCTGCGCCCTGGCAGATCAACCCGCCGGCGATGCGAAAGTCGCTTCCGTTAGTCATCTTGAAAAGCGTGCCGGCGGCAATGGTCAGCACCGCCGGTTTATCCACCTTGAGATCACCACGAATAAGATACGGCGCCGCGTTTTGGTCGAAGCGGATGTTCGTGCTGTAGGTGCCAGCGACCACATCGATCGCGTTGTAACGGCAATCACTGAAGCGCAGTGATTTGAAGGTGGGATTGGCGCGCGCATCGAGGCGAATCGGCACATCCAAATCGCCGAAGGCGATGCGTCCGGCGAATTTGATGTCACAGTATTGCATGGCGCAGTTGGCGTCATCAACCGTGTCTTTGAATTCAATGCCACCCCAGTCGCCCGTTCTGCCCGCGCTGCCGCCGTTGCCATCGGTGTCGCCGTCGAGGGCATCGTCGTGAATCGAGGTGAAGACAATGCGCTGCGAAGGTGTGCCATTCGCAATGAGTCCGCCCTCTACAAAGATATTGGCGCCATCGGAGAGCTTGAGGTGTGCGCCGGGCGCGATAGTCATCACCGCGCCGCGGCTGATGTAGATTTCATTTAGAATCAAAGGCAACGCCGTCACGTTCAGCCAGACATTGGCATCATATCGGCCCGAAGTCACTTCAATGCCGTTACGGCGACAGTCAAGAATGGTGCAGGCGCTGATCTGCGGCTCGGCGTAACCGCTGATTTCGAGCACATCGTCGTACCTGGCTTGGAGGCTGACCTGCCCGCCGTAGCGGAAATCACAGTAGCTCAGACTGCTTCGCAACGGGCCTTGCGGTGTATTCAAGTACACGCCGCCCCATGCCCCCACGGTGGGATTGGTGGCAGAGGAGGTGAAAGTGATGTGCTGGCTGGCAGTGCCATTGGCCAACAGCGTGCCGTCGACGGTCATGTCCGTGCCGCTGTTGAACATCACGGTCACGCCCGGCTCAATGGTGAGTATGACGCCGGCTCTCACGTCAATATCTCCCGTCACTTGGTATGGACTATTTGCCAAAGTCCAGGTGGTGTTCGTCGTAATGGCGCCGGAAACCAAAGTCGGATTGCTGTAAACCGAAACCGCCGTCGTTCCAGAAGCCAATCCCGGCGACGAAGCTTGAATCGCCACCAACCCCGGCGTGCTGGTGGATTGGAGTGTGATCGTGGCGACGCCGTTCACAGCATTAACTGGATTGGAGCCGATGAGCGTTGCGGAAGCGGCGCCGAAAGTGACGGTGAAAGTGATGGGGTTGGCGGCAATGGGATTAAGATTGCCTTGCGCATCTCGCAGCTCGGCAAATACAGTTGCGGAGGCGCCGTTGGTTTTGATCGCATTGGGGCTGGCGGATAATGTGATTTGCGCCGCTCCCGCGATCGGCTGAATGAGCAAGGCGTACGGCCGGTTCCAGGCTTCATCTATCACCACGCCCCGCAGATGAACAAAATAATCCCCCGGATTCAACACCGGCGTGATGAATGAAATGCGATCCGCGCCGCCGGTATTTCTGCCGTCGATCACCGGATGGGTCAAATTGAGCGCGCTGAATACTTCCACGGCCATGGTGGTAAAATTCTGCAGCGAGGCGAGATTGGAAAGTGAAAGGGTAAAGTTGCCGGCTTGCGCGACATGAAAGCGAAACCAGTCATGATCAGACGCCGTCATGCCGCTGGGTCTATCGACAAAACCATGAATCGGTTGGTCGGGTGTCAAAACATAAGCTTTTTGCGAGTCGTCAGGCTCGTCCAGCCCGCGAAGAATCGCTCGATAATTGCTGGTTTCATGGGAGTGCAATCGGTGAATCAGCAAGGTATCACCTTTGCTGTCCAAATATTGGCGGTCGAGTCGCACCGCGCCGTCACCGTTTAACACGCCTTCATCCGACACGATCCATGTATAATCGATGTCCACTGGAAGCGGCATTTGCGGATTGTCCGCGCGGATGACCGAATTGGAATTTATCCCCGCCACGGTGGAATTCTCGCTGCCATCGCAATCAACATCGATATTGAAATAACCACCGGCGGCAGGAATGTTGGGATTAAAACGCGGAATGATGGATTCCCCTCCACCAAAAAGATAAACGCCGTGATCCGGGTTGTTGCCGAAATTGGGCGGCCCTGAGGCGAAATAGTTATAACTCAGATCGCGCGCAGCTTCCGACCTGGGATCGATTATAAGAGGAATGCCGAATTCTGTCATATTCGATCCGGCATGCGGCGTGCCGATCGTCACCAGTTTGGCCACGCGATGGCCGGAAGGCTCATTGGGGAAAGCCCACCATTTGGGCTTGCCACTGAGGTCTTTTCGCTGCAAATACTCCCGCGCCGCCAAGCCCCCCATCGAATGCCCAACCAGAATAACTTTGGATTTGCCCGTCGCATCAAGCACCTTTTTTATCATCTGTCCGAGCGCGTAACCTTGCTTGGCGATGGCCGATTCATTGCTTTGCGAAAAATCAATAGTCAAAGCGAAACGATTCTGTCTGGGTTTTAAATCTTCCGTTGCCGAATCCCACCAATTTTTGAAATTGATCGCATAGATGTTCCCATTATAGAGATCATTCCGCTCATTGGGAAATTGCGTTCTCACATCCATGCCGAAATGCGTCGACAGATCGCTGGCATTGAGCAGCGCATGAAAAATGCCCTGATCGTTAAAATAAGGATCACTCCACCCGAAATTGTCGCGGAGATAATTGATGGTCGTCTGCCACGTGCCGTCGTCGCTATTCAACCCATGAACAAAGATGATGGGATAAGGCGGCGCCTGGCCGACGGCGGTTTTTGGCAAGAGCAATGCCAATAAAAGCATCAGCCCCGCGTATTTGATGCGCATGGTGAACACCTCAACAAAACTCTCGACTTTAAAGCTTCGTGCCAACGAATTTTGTGAAAGAAAAATTCTCTGATGATGATTGTCGGTAACGCCAGAACAGTCTGAATTTTGAAAAGTTGGTACCGGTTGCGACTGAAATACTCGGTCCTAAACAGTCATTCACAAAAACTTTTAGAGAAATTCCCTTTTTGACAATCCGGATTTTGTTCCATTTCTCTCTTGGCCAGCATTCTCTATTGATGCCAACTTTGGCATTGTTGATAAGAATCTGCGACCAATTTCCGAATCGAATATTCACCGGTGAATCGCCGATGAGTGCCAAATCCAGAATAGGATTCCCATATAGAATTCCTGCAACAAGAAACTCAAAAGCAAAGTCGCTGGGGAAATTCACGTACTGCATCATTTCATGGTCAGTGGTGGTATGGCTTGTAACATATTTTGAAGCTCCGCTGCCGCCGACTACGATATCGTTTCCCCAAGACTCTGCAATATCTCCTGGCTCATAACTGGAGAAATCCTCTTGAAAAAAAATTTCACCTGGTTTACTTGTGGAACTCTGTGGTGATTGGTGCGGCTTGTTATCCTGTGAAGTTTTGCCCAGCAATCGTTTTATTGTCTCATCCTTGGTCATCTCAACGGATGCCACGGCGAAAATACTTCCGGTATCAGTCGCAATAAGCCGGGCATTAATTTTGACGGTGGCATCAAGATCAGTGATTGTGCCGGTGGCGATTGCGTCAACACCAAGGAGCTTACCCAATTCTTTTGCTGCGTTCGGGTCAACAAAACCGCTCAGAGTCAATTTATGCTCTGCAATAACTTTGCTGAGCAACTGGCGCTCGATTACCTCGAACCGTTTGGTCATAAAGAGTCGAGTGATAAGCTCTTCGGAAAGAAATTTGCCAAAATCAGTAATGTTTCCGTTGAGATCAGAGAATTCAATTACGGCTATTTTGGCTTTCTTTCCTTCAGCCATATTAGACTCGATCTGGCGCGCGAGTTCAGCAAGCTTTGCATCAAGATCGCCGCTTAAAGTGCCAGACGCAAAACCCAAGTTGAGCATTGCACACAAGAAGACTAAGGCAAGATAGATTAAGAAATTTCTTTTCATGTTGAACTGGCCAGTTATTGGGGATTCGTCAAGGTTACTAAGAGCAGCATCTCACTCCACTTCGTGCGGTCCAGTGAGAAAAAGCTCAAAGAGTTGATGCAGCGTCGGCTGGACGCCTACGAATTTGTCGCGCTGGTTTTGGACGGCCTCGGCGCTGCTGGGAATCGAGCCGAGCCTGCGGCGGATCAAGGGCTTTAGTCATCTGCTGCGGCTGCCTGAGGCCGCCCCGGCCGGGGCAGCCTCAGGCCGGGCAGCCATCTGGAGTTTCAACTAGGAAGAGATTGACTCTTACAGCCCATTCTGATTAATTAGTCGACACAACAAAGAATTAGAATTTAATATCCGACGTTATGCCGTTTCCAATGCCGATTGAGGGCGTTCTGCACCATGGCAGACCAGAAAATGTTCACGAACGGCATTAAACCCAGAATTCCGATGAGCGCCGGATTCGTTTGCTCAGGCACCGGAACATTGTCAGCGATGTCCATTTTTTTGATGAGAGTCGGCACATGAAAAATCAGATAGATGGCCCAAAACAAATTGAAAAATGGAATAAAGAGAAATCCCACGGCCGCGCCGGGCTTGATGCTGAGATCGCTGGTGTGAAGCAGCATTTCGTCGTGAATTTTGTAGAGCCATACCAGACCATAAATTCCGAAAGTGATCAGGCTCAACAACAAGGGGGCGAAAATGAATCTAATTTTTCCCATCTGCAACGTCGTACTTTGCATCGGGAATGGCGCTGTCTGGGTAGGTTGCATCTGCGCGACTGGCTGAGTAGGGTTTTGCACTGTGTTCATGTCTGTTCTCCCTGAAATTTCTGAGCTGCATAGAGTGAAAAAAACTTCATGGTCTTTCGCTTTTCCTCAAACCGTTCAAACATACACCACAATCCTGCCGGAAAGGTAGCCTTTAAAGGCCACGTCCCCATTGACATACACCTTGCCATTTCCCGGCTTGTAATCAAAATGCGCCTCGCCCCGGGAGTCGGTATATTCATCGTTGGTGACGCCGCCGCTGAGAAGCCCATCGAAACCGAGCGCCACCTTCTTGTTCTCCCATGGCTCGCCGGATTGCTCATGAATGACTTTGACGGTAATCATATTCTTGTGCTCCTTGAGATATTTTTGTTTTGGGTTCCAGTCAAACCGAGTAGTTCTCCGCTTAAATGGCGGAGCAATCGCTCGGTTCATAATTCAATATGCCGCTTGTACCGCTGTCGCATACGATTTTTGCAGTATGATCAACTTCACCGCCTGGTACGTTCGATAGATGGCCCCGCCGTACATGCCGATGGCCGCGGCGGCAATCAAGCGAACCAGAAATGCAATAAAAGTTCTGTCTTGAGCGCAGCTTCTCGTTGCTTGGTGTCGAACTTCGGGATGATGGTGTTAGCATACTCGATGAAGGCAAAACCGTCACGCGGGTTGCGCTGGCTGAAATCTGCAAGCTGGGCAAGGTGGGAAACATCGTAAGCAGTGTAATGTGGCACGGCCGCGTTCAGCAGTTTCACGCCGGTAATGGAGGTGACCACGTCGTTTTTGCAGATGGCCATGCCGCTCTCGAGGGCTTCCATACGCAACGGCTCGCCGACCTGTGCCACTAACTCGGCAAAGGCCTGCAGCAGCTTCGTTTGCGATGCCAGATCATTTGCATTGGCCTGTGCAAGGGCATTTTGCAGCTTGTCTGAAATACCCACAACAACTGTCTCCCAACCGCCCTCGTACCACCTGCCATCATACCATCCCCGTTCTTGATAGCGGCGCTGTGAATCCCAGGCGAAGCGGGTTTCCGGCAGGAGCTGGCGCAAGCTGTCCATGGCGGCTTGGTAGGCAATAGCGAGCGTGTCAGCTTGTGGAGGTTGTGCCGCTGGTGGTACCGGAGTTGCAGGCGGAGTCTCCGGTGCTGGAGGGGTGACCTGCGCGACTTCCACCCGCGGCGCCAGGCGTTGCATAATTTCATCTGCAGTGACTGCAGTTGGTGGCGGATAAAGCGGCTTTGTAACACTGGACTTGGTCGAAGGAGTCATGCCCCATAGATAGACGAGCAGGCCGCCGAGCAGCGCCAGCCCGCTGATGCCTACCAGCAGATGCCAGAAAAAGCGCGAGGTTTTGAAGTAGAACTTTTCTTCAACTTGCTCGAGAATTTGTTGCTTCACGGCTTCCTCCCTCAGGGTTTAGATGTACACCACAACTCTTCCGGAAATTCTGCCGCGATATTTGGTTGAGCCGTCGACGTAAACTTCACCAGTGCCCGGCTCCGCGTCGAAGTGCGCCTCGCCGTCACTATCGGTAAATTCGGATTCCGTGACGCCGCGCGTGAAGCCGTCGAATCCAATCGCAACACGCGAGCCTTTGGCGGGCTTGCCGCTATCTCGCCATACGACTTTGACTGTGACCATGTTTATCCTCCCACGATCTCTTTTAGTGAAAAATGAGATTGAAGAAATTGATATTCTGAAAGGATATGCTCAGAAACCATCACTTTCGGAATCTTCGCGCCATTGGCGCACACTAAAAACCACACGTCCGAGTCTGCGTCCCATTCGAACCCGTAACCTGGGCGACAATGCCGGGCGCGCGCAAGAAAAGCCGTGATTGCAGCAAAACTGCCGCGCTCGCGCGCGATGCGTTCGACATGATGCGAGCACGACTCGCGAAATAAACAGCGGCGGCGTTTACCCTCCGGAACGAAATTTCGATAAAGCTGAATCCAGAGAATAATGACAGATCGCATGCTTATCCTCTTCAACATGTGGAAATCAGGATTCACGACAAAATACCGCAACATAAACTTGCACGGTCTGCGTCGACTCTGGTATGCCGGGAATTGGATCCGTGGCCCCGAAACCGAGACAACCGGATTTACCTGGAATGCCTGGTTTTGCCGGTGTCGTGACATCGGTCACCAATGTTTCCAAACCTTGATATTTCCAGCCTTCTGTGGCATTTTGATTGATGAGCTCCGCGAGTTGCTCGGCGGCTTTACGCGCGCCCTCATCAATCATGACATCCGCGCGAAAGGGGATGACTTTGTATTGCATGTGATGCTCCTTCAGTTGAGTAATGTGATCTGTCATCGCGATGAAGTTGTGCGGTTTCAAATCAACGGTAATGCTCAAAAAATGGATTTATTTTGCAGCCATCCGAGAAGCTACTTCGGGCACGGAAGCCAAATCCCAAAGGCTGATGAGATTGTGGTCGCCCACGGTGGCGAGATATCGTCCAGAATTTTCCACAGCCACTTTTCGTATGGCAAAGCCTTTCTTCAAGTGTAGCGATTTTTACACCTTCGCTAGAATCCCAGATTTCAATGAGATTATCCGCCTTGAGTACGAAGAAGAGATTCGCTGATGCTGCTTTATTCCCGAGCCGTCCCCCCAAATCCCAGCTTGGGCGGTGGCAATCCCTTGCATCACCACCTCATCGTTTCCCCATGATGTAGTGATGCAACTTAATCAAACGCGGCCA
The DNA here is from genome assembly GCA_034506255.1 of candidate division KSB1 bacterium. Classification (NCBI taxonomy): domain Bacteria; kingdom Pseudomonadati; order Candidatus Zhuqueibacterales; family Candidatus Zhuqueibacteraceae; genus Candidatus Coneutiohabitans; species Candidatus Coneutiohabitans thermophilus. The sequence goes on from JAPDPX010000001.1 coordinate 682,222, forward strand.
ACAATCGCCATCCTGACAACGTTTTCACAAGCTTGTTTGACTGACGAAGCGAAGTCGCATCGGAAGTTCACTGCTGTGCGCCTGCACGGGTGTTTTTTTCAATGATAGTCAGCCGTTTAATGAGATGTCCGGCAGCGACCAGCAGCAAACCCATGGGAATGGCGAGGAGGCCGCCCACAAATAAAAACGCCAAATTCAAAACATCTGAAAGCCCAAGCATCAGCATCACGACTCTCGAAACGCTCAGAAGTCACCCCACCGTCATGATCCAGCGATCGGTCGAATGAGCATCAGTTAGGCGGGAGGCCGTCATGATTTGGGATTCTTTCACAGAATTGCGGTATGCCATAATTCTGATTACGGCATGTGAGCAATCTCCGCATTGATGGAGGAAATCAAAGTCAAAAAAATTTCAGCCCAGGTGAGTTGCTTCCCGCAAAGACAAAACATATGCCACCAAGGCGCAAAAAAAATTTTAGAATGAAACATGCAAATTAAAGAGTTACAGTTTCCTGGCCAGAAAGAAGGGAAGGGGAAAAGCAACAAAGTGTTGCGTTCAGGCAACGCTTGGTCGGGTGGAAGGCGAGAAAGCATATTGATTTCAATGGACTTTGGCTTGTTGCAGGCATGCAACGGAGAGAAGACCAGGCATGTGGATTCGCCTCCACGCGCGCTCTTGCGAAGCGGAACAATGAACCTCAGGAAGCGAGAATGCGATAGATCGTGGCGCGATTGACGCCGGCTTCCTCAGCAGCGCGAGTGTAGTTGCCGTCGTGGCGGCTGAGCTTCTCGTGGAAATAATCCCGCTGGAATTGTTCGACCAACTTCTCTTTCGCCTGCTCGTACGGCAGATCGAAAAGCGGCAGGAAGAATTCCGGAGAGGCATTTGGGTGCGGTGGGAGGGAGAGACGCGAACGGTCAATTTTGCCCTCTTTGCTGAACAAAACGAGATTCTCGATCGCGCTGGTCAGCTCGCGCACGTTGCCGGGCCATTCGTATTGCAGCCAGGCCTGCATCACGTCGGCAGGGATCTCAGGAGGCAAACGATGCAACATCAGACTGTAATATTCGAGATAATATTTGATTAACGGTGGAATATCGTCACGGCGCTGGCGCAACGGCGGCACGTGAATGTTTACGCGGTTGATGCGATAAAACAAATCCTGCCGAAAGCGCCCGACTTTCGTCTCTTCCTCAAGATTGTGATTGGTGGCGGCAATCAAGCGCACGTCAGCGTATTGTTCATGCGTTTTGCCGATGCGGTTGAATTTGCCGTATTCCACTGCGCGCAAAATTTTGGGTTGGGATTCCAGCGGCAAATCGCCGATTTCATCGAGAAACAATGTACTCAGATGGGCGGCTTCGAATTTGCCGCGCTGCTGGCGGTCGGCGCTGGTAAAAGAGCCGCGCTCGTGGCCAAAGAATTCGCTTTCAAACAACGGCGCAGCGAGATTACTGCAATTGACCACGAACAGCGGCCGCTCCGCACGCAGGCTGCGGCGGTGAATCTCGCGCGCCACCAGTTCTTTGCCGGTGCCCGATTCGCCGGTGATCAGTACCGGGCAATCACTCGGTGCCACGGCGTCGATATCTTCGATGAGCTTGCGCATTGCCGGACTCTCGGCAATGAATTTGGCATATTGGCGCTGCAATTCATCGCGATAGGCGCGGCGCCATGCGAGATTCTGAATGTGCTGCTTGAGATGCGCGCGCAGTTCTTTGAGGTTGGGCGCCTTGCTGCAATAATCGAGGGCGCCGAGCCGGCCGGCCTGATGCGCCGTCTCGACGGAGGCATGCTCGGTGACGATAATGATGGCGGCGTCCGGATCCAATTGTTTGAGCCGGCGCAAGGTTTCAATGCCGTCAATGCCGCGGCCCAGCTTCAAATCAACCAGAATGAGATCTGCGGCGACCTCTTGAAATTTGCGCAAGCCTTCTTCGCCGGTTGCCGCGGTCACCACATTAAATTCTTCTCCGGTCAGCAGGATGAAATCCTGGGCAAATTGTGGTTGATCGTCGATGATCAGAAGGGTGTGTTTTTCGGAATTCGAATTCATGTGAACCCCGGTTCTGGAAGTGAGGTTTGATTAACACGGTAACCAAAATGAAAACCGTACAAGTTTACTCCGAACAAGACTCGCCTGAATGACATTTCGAGATAGCCTCGAACAAATCAAAAAAGCCGCGCGCTAGATTTTTACCCCCTTTGTCGCGCCTGCAGAATGGCGCGCACAAAGAAAACTTTGCTGGGATGATGCTGCGGCAGATGATCATAGATGGTCGCGCGATCAAGCGCGTCTGTTTTGCTGAGAAAGTTTGCGATTTCGTCGACTTCCTGCGGTAAGATGATGGCATCCAGATCCTCGATTTTTCCGTCTAGCGCCAATTCTTTGGCATGTCCCCAAATGGTGCTTTCTTCCAATGCGCGCGCCTGCGCCACGTCTTTGATCGACAAGCCTTGACGCAGAAGTTGCAGCGTCTGCAAAAGAGTTCCACCTTAATTTTCTTGGGTGTTGTTGCGTCGCGCCGTTCTTGCATTACCGCTGGCAATGCAGCCTGGCGCTGTCCGCGCAAGACTTCCCAGTCTTTGGGCGTGACTTGCAGCACGGGATATTCGCCGTCGCTGCGTGCGAGGTAACTCGCAGGATCAAACGCTGAATGTCTTTTTCAATTTGCTTTAACGGCAGGTCACGCAGCAGTGCAAAGGTCGATAACCCGGCAAAATTGCGGCTGCGTTCAGTGTTTGAGCCTTTGAGTACTTCTGCCACTGCTTTTGCGCCGAAGCGTTCTTGCATGCGCACGACGCAACTCAAAATTTTCTGCGCGAGCAGCGTTGCCTCGGCTGACGTCTGCCAGACGATTCCGCAATTGTCACAATTTTCGCAGCGCGTTGCCGCATGGCTTTCACCGAAAGAATCGAGGATGAAATGCCGCCGGCAGCTTGCCAGCTCGCAATAACGCTGCATGTGGCGCAGCTTGGCCGTGGCTTCGATGCGGCGCTGAATGAGAATGTTTTTGTCAAAGCGCAACGGCCGTTTGGCATCGCTCAATAGAATGCCGCGGTGTTTGAAGGGCCCGGCGATCTGCAAGAAATTTTGCGCGGCCAAGGCTTCCAAACCTTGCATAAGCCGGCTCCGTGAGAGGTGCAATAAGCGCACCGGCTCGCGCAAATCAAGACGATGCCATGTGGCAGGTGCATCGCCTGCCAATTCTTGTAAAAAATTCAACGGCATTGTTGCGGTTTGCGCCTCTGGCTTCTCTGGGTGTTGCGTAGTTTTGCAAGTTGTCAATCTGAAATAAAACGTATCCGGAGGAGGCGTGATCAAGGTCAAACAGTGAATCTCTGTGAGAAACTGCAAGGCGGCATTGACCAGGGAGGCGGTGGTGTTCTCGCCGAGCATGCGGGCAATTTCGTCGCTGCGCCACTGAATGATATGGCCAACGTCAACCTCCGCGTTACGCAAGACGTCGTAGACCTCATGCACGATCTCAGGTTCGGGGTTGTCATTGTCGATAAAAAATTCCTGCAAGAACAAATCCTGGGGCGAATAAAAGATAATGCAATCAGCCGGTTCGTCGTCGCGTCCCGCGCGCCCGCCCTCTCGATGGCAGGCCTCAAGTGTGCCCGGCATGTCGGTATGCAACACAAAGCGCACGTTGGATTTGTCGATGCCCATGCCGAAGGCATTGGTGGCAACGATACAGCGGATTTTTTCGTTCACGAACAACTCTTTGCGCGAATTTGCGCGCCGGCAAATCCATACCCGCGTGATAACCGGCAGCCTTGATTTTTTCTTTGGTCAATGCGGCAACCAAATTGTCGACACTCTTGCGCGTGCCGGCGCAGACCATGCCCAGGCCTTCGTGGCGGCGGAGATAATCGCAAATAGGGCTAATCTTATCCGCCGAGTGTTTGACGGCAAAACGTAAATTCGGCCGGTCAAAGCCGGCGATGAATGTTTTGGGATTGTCCAGCTTGAGTTGTTTGAGAATATCGTCGTGCACGCGTTGCGTGGCCGTGGCGGTCAACGCCATGATGCGTTGTGCATTGAGCGTATCCACGGCGCGCCGCAATTGCAAATAGGAAGGCCGAAAATCGAGCCCCCCATTGCGAGATGCAATGCGCTTCGTCAATCGCAAACAGCGAAATGTTCATGCCGTGCAACTGTTCGATGAAATAACCGGATTGGAAACGCTCGGGCGTGACATAAAGTAGTTTGATGCGGCCCGCATGCGCTTCGTGCAGGCGCTCACGGTTCTCCCCCGGCGTTAAAGTGGAATTGATAAAGCCCGCGGGATAACTCTTGGCGTGTAATTGATCGACCTGATCTTTCATCAAAGCAAGCAGCGGCGCGACCACCAGCGTCAGCCCGTCAAAAAGTAACGCCGGCAGTTGATAGCAAAGCGATTTGCCGCCGCCGGTTGGCATGATGGCCAGCACATGTTCTCCGGCCAGAACCGCAGCAAGAATTTCGCCTTGCCCCGGGCGAAAGCGCCGGTGCTTGCAAGCGGTGTGCAACAAGTCTTCTGCCTGCCCCAAAACATGATCAATGTGATTCATGGCGTGAGCCCCAAATTGCGCGCGAACTTTTATATGATGCCAAAAGTACGCCTGAATTGCAAGTCGAATTTGCCGGAGGGAGGGCATGCCCGGCCGGTGCGAGGTTAATTCCTTGCACAATCGCCAAATTCTGTTAGCTTGCCCATGACAGGCCTGTGAGTTCGCAAAACGGCGTTGCAGCCCGCCGCGAAATTTGTCGCGGAGCAAGGCAGCGCCGTGCAGGTTTTTCCGTGTTTGTTCACCCACAGGTTTGAAAATGCAGAAAGGAGGCTGGGCGCTATGGCGCGTATGGTAAACATGAGCGGCAGAGTCGTCGAACTGCCGCGCTTTGAAGGCCGATGGCTGCGTTTGATTGCGATCGGCGCGGTTGTCGTCTGGTTTTTACTCTCGTCATTCTACACCGTCGATGCGGATGAAGTCGGCGTGATCCAGCGCTTCGGCAAGTATGTTGAGACGATGCAGCCCGGGCTGCACATGAAGATCCCGTTTGGGATTGAAACGGTGAAAAGGGTGAAAGTGCAGCGGGTGCTCAAGGAGGAATTCGGTTATCGCACGCAGGCGCCGGGCGTGCGCTCGACTTATGCAGAGGGCGACTACAGCGCCGAGTCCCTGATGCTCACCGGCGATTTGAGCTGTGCGCTGGTGGAGTGGATCGTGCAGTATCGCATCAAGGATCCCAGGGCCTATCTCTTTCATGTGCGCGACATCACCGGCACCATCCGTGATTTGACGGAGTCGGCGATGCGGCAGGTGGTGGGTGATCACAGCGTCGATGAAGTCATTATCACCAATCGCCAGGAGATTTCGCTGGAGGTGCGCGATCTGCTGCAGCAATTGCTCGATCACACCGAAACCGGGGTCGATATTGTGACCGTCAATCTGCAGGACGTCAATCCGCCGGGGCCGGTGCAGCCGGCGTTCAATGCCGTCAATGAAGCCAAACAGGAGCGCGAGCGCATCATCAACGAGGCGCTGGAAGCCTACAACAAAGTCATTCCGCAGGCGCAGGGCGAGGCCGAGCAACTGCTGCGGCAGGCGGAGGGCTACAGCGTCAATCGCATTAACCGCGCGCGCGGCGATGCCGACAAGTTTCTCGCGATTTGGCAGGAATACAGCCGCGCCCGCGACGTCACCCGGCGCCGCCTGTACCTGGAAACGATGCTCGAGGTCATGCCGCGCATCAAGGAGGTCTACATCATCGATGACAAGCAGGGCAATCTGATTCCCCTGTTGCAGATGCGCGGCCAGGAGAAGGGAGACCGGCCATGAATGTTCGCCGTGTGTTGTTGACGATGGCGGCTCTGGTGTCGCTGCTGGCGGCCAATGCCGCCCTCTACACGCTCGATGAGACCGAGCAGGCGATCATCACGCAGTTTGGCCAGCCTGTCGGCCGGCCGGTGCGGGATGCCGGCCTGCATGTCAAACTGCCCTTCATTCAAAAAGTCACGTTTTTCGACAAGCGCATTTTGGAATGGGACGGCGCGCCCAATCAAATCCCCACGGAGGACAAGAAATACATCTGGGTCAACACCTTCGCACGCTGGCGCATCGTCGATCCGCTGAAGTTCTATCAATCTGTCAACAATGAAACCGCGGCGCAAAGCCGGCTCGACGACATCATCGACGGCGTCACCCGCGACATCATCACGCAAAGCCCGCTCATCGAGGTGGTGCGCAACAGCAACCGCGAGATGACCACCATCGTCGAAGGCGATTCGGGCACGATCGGGCCCGTGGTGGAATCGCAGGAAATCGAGACCATCAACAGCGGCCGCAGCAAAATCATGGACCGCATTCTCGCCAAGGTGAGCGAGATGGTGCCGCAATACGGCATCGAGGTCATCGACGTCCGCATCAAGCACATCAACTACATCGACGACGTGCTGCGCAAGGTGTACGACCGCATGATTGCGGAGCGCAATCGCATCGCGGAGAAATACCGCTCCGAAGGCCAGGGCGAGCGTGCCAAGATCGAGGGCCAGCGCGAGAAGGACCTGCAGACCATCACCTCGCAGGCGTACAAGCAGGCGCAGCAAATCAAGGGCGAGGCCGATGCCCGCGCCGCCAGAATTTATGCCGAGGCCTACAATCGCGACCCGGAATTTTATTCCTTTCTGCAGACGCTGGAGTCGTATCGCACCACGCTCAACCAGAACAGCACGCTGTTCCTGAAAACCGATGCGGATTTCCTCAAGTATCTCAAGAGCACCGCGCCGCGCTGACGGAAACGGTGCCGAGCCGCCGGCAGCACCCGGCTGTTGCCGGCGGACTTCCTGGCGCGCAGTGGAATTTTCACTCGCGGCCGTTCCCGTGGGGATCACCTTGGCAGGGGAGTTCGCGGAACAAAGGGCTTCAGAAACGGGAAGAGATATGCGCAGACTGAGGGGTGACCCGTGCCTGTTCGAGAATGTTCTGATCTCGGCTGTGCCGAGATTTTTGAAACCTCGAGCGCGGTAGGAACTCTGCGGATTTCGAGGCCACGGCCAAGCCGTGGCAAAAACATTCTCCCAAAGTAGTGATGCCGACGCGGTGAGGTTCACCGGCCGGCATCAGCTCGCCGAAGGCGAAGAATCTTCTCAGCCTCAAGGCTTCACCAGTTCGCCTGCCATCGCGGTGAAGCCGTCGGGATTGGTGAAGGCAACTTCATGGGGGCGATCCGGGGGATAGGCAATCGCGGCGCACCCCACTTCGCCTTTTTTGTTCACCGCAATGAATTTGTCGTAGAAATCGATTTTGATCCCGAGTTTTTTGTTGATCCCGATGATGCGCTTGCAGGCCTCGACACACGCGGCCGTGGGGCTGAGCCCCTGGCGCATCAGCGCGACGATGTAAAAACTGCCGCAGGTGCGGATTACTTCCTCACCACGGCCGGTGGCGCCCGCCGCGCCGACTTCGTTGTCAACATACAGGCCCGCGCCGATGATCGGCGAATCGCCCACCCGGCCGGAGATTTTGTACGCCAGCCCGCTGGTGGTGGTGATGCCGGCAATGTTGCCCTTCTCATCGACGCCGAGCACATTGATCGTGCCATGGACGCGCCCGCTGCGATCCCTGTAGATGCCGTCGGCAGGGGGGAGCCAGTCGTCCTGGTCGCTGTGATTCTCCTTCCATTTCAGCCAGATCAGCCGCGCTTTTTCCGTCAGCAAGTTTTCCACCTGAAAACCGTGCATGATCGCAAAACGCTGCGCACCGGCTCCGACCAGCATCATGTGATCGGTGCGCTCCATCACCAGACGCGCCACGCTGCTCGGCGTTTTGATGCCCTCCAGTGCGGCCACGCAGCCGGCCTTGTAGCTCGGGCCATACATGCAGGAGGCATCGAGTTGCACCACGCCGTCTTCATTGGGAAGGCCGCCATAGCCCACGCTGGCATCCTCGGGATCGAGTTCGGTGACATTCGCGGCTTTCTCGACAGCATCAAGCACGTTGCCACCCTGGCTGAGGATTTCCCAGCCCGGGCCGTTGGTTTTGCGGCCCCATTCTTCACCGCGACTGCAAATCAGCACCGGCAGCTTGCCGCCGGGCTGCGCGCGTCTTCGGGTTTTGCTCGTGACGATCGCGGGGAAACCCGCCACGGTTGCGCATGCCGCGCCCAAACCGGTGGCGGCTTTCAGGAATCCCCGTCGCGACAGCTTGGTGCTCATTTTCTCCTCCTCGTTACTGGTTGCTTTTCGTTGTCACTCCGCCATCTTTTCGAATTGACCTGTTTGCGCCATCAGGGCTTCAATTTCAGCCACGCTGCGCGGTGCGCCGGCGGAGAGATTCTCATAGCCGGTTTCCGTCACCAGAATGTCATCCTCGATGCGCACGCCCAGGTTGGCGTAGCGCTCTGGCAGGCCGTGTTTCTTCGCGGTGGCGGCAGAAATGTAGATGCCAGGCTCGATGGTGAAAACCGTCCCGGCCTGCAGCGGGCCGTAGGTGCCAGCGTCGTGTACGTCCAGGCCGAGGTAGTGGCTCAGGCCATGCGGAAAGAAATCGCGGTAGGTCCCGGCGCGCACGTTCTCTTCGACTGTGCCTTTGAGGATGTCGAGTTTGATCAAGCCCTCCACGATCACGCGCACGGCAGCGGCGCGCAGATCCTGGAAGCCCACTCCGGGCTTGACCAGTGCCACGGCCGCCTCCTGCGCGGCCAGCACGATATTGTAGATGGCGGCCTGCTCCCGGGAGAATTTCCCACTGATCGGAATCGTGCGCGTCACGTCCGCGGTGTACATGCCGTATTCCGCGCCGATATCGATCACCACCAGGTCGCCCGGCTGCGTTTGGCGGTCGCCGGCACGATAATGCAAAATGCAGGAATTGGGGCCCGAACCGACGATGGAGGGGAAGCCCAGACGCGGGCTGCCGTTTTTGGTGAAGACATACTCGAGCATGGCCTGCAGTTCATACTCGCGCATGCCGGTCTGCGCCGAGGCCATGACCGTGCGCTGCGCCTCGCAGGTGATGGCAATGGCGCGGCGCAGCAGTGCGATCTCCGCCGGTGACTTGACCTCGCGCAGGCGGTTCAGAATTTTGCCGGGATGCTCGAGCTTCACGCCCAACAACGCCTCCAGTGCGCTGCGCGTGGAATCGGATGCCGGCGAGGCAGGGTGATATGATTCCGGGCGGCCGGTCTCCAAATACAAGGTATCGGCAGCCGCCAGGGCGGCACGGTAAATTCGGTCAAACGCTTCCGTGGGCAGAACGACGGCGAATCCCAGCTCACTTTGCGCGCCCGCCACGCCCAGGCGTGGGCCCTCCCACATTTCCGCATGAGGATTGCGTGGCCGCACAAACAGGATTTCCCTCGCCGGCTGGGTGTGCCCTGGGACCGTGAGGCCGGCCGGCACCAGCAGCAGTTTCGCCTCCGGCTCCGGGCAGCCGGTGAGGTAGTAGAAATTGCTGTCCTGACGGTAGGCATGCTCGACATCGCCGTTGCGCATGGTCACCTCAGCCGCCTTGAACAGGGCAACGCTCCTGCTGCTGAGATGGCGCAGGAAGGCGGCGCGGTGCGCCTGCCAGTCCCGTGGCGTTTGCGCCCGCAGCGAAGATGAAAAGAGAAGAATTGCAAGAAGTACTGCAGTGGGCCGACGTTTCATGGATGCAATCCTCTGAGATTAAATTTGCGTCCGATTCTCCTGCTTGCCTCCGGAAATGCCGCTGCGCAAGCATTTCCCGGGCGGGCTCGCCGGTGGTCTGCGCGACCGTGTTCATGCTGACGGTGTCTGCTCACGGCACCGCCGGTCCGCTGGTGGCGCCTTTCACATATTTTTCAAACCACTCGAGGTTGCGCTTGATGGAAAAGAGCTGATGGTTGACCTCGCGAAAGCCGTGCGCTTCGCGCGGATAGATGTCGAACTCCACCGTCTTGCCCAGCATCTTGAGCGCGGTGTAAATTTCCCGGCCCTGCGAGATCGGCACGCGATCATCCCGGTCACCATGCGAGATGAGCAAAGCCGTTTTCGACTTTTGCACGTGCGCCATGGGCGAGGCCAGCCACGCCTTTTCCATGTTCTCCCACACCGACAGATTCCAATGCACCATCGAATTTTCATGGGGAATGTCGGAGGTGCCCGTGAAGGAAATCCAGTTGGCAATGCCCGCGCCCATGGAGGCGGCCCTGAAATGCTCGCTGTAGCGCGTCGCGGCCAGCGCGGAGAAATAGCCACCGTAGGAAAAACCGCCGATGCCGACGCGGCTCAAATCAATCAACCCCTGGCGCTCGAGATGCGCCAGACCATCAAGCACGTCTTCGAATTCGCGGCCGCCGAGGTCCTTGTGGTCCGCTTTGGCATAAGCCACGCCACGCCCGGTGCTGCCGCGATAGTTCGGGCTGAACACCACGAATCCGTTGGCCGCCAGCAGCTCGCCCCATTGCACATAGTTGGTGCTCCAGCCGTCCAAGTAGGCGCTTTCCGGACCGCCGTGAATCTGCACGATGCAGGGATAGCGCTTGCCCTTCTCGTAGTTCAACGGCAGCATCAGCAGGCCGGTGATTTCCAAACCGTCGCGCGCGCTCCAGGAAATTTCTTCGCTACCGGCGAGTTGCACACCGGCCAATTCGGGATTGCTGTTGCTCAAGCGCGTGAGCTTGCCGGTGGCCAGGCTGCCGCTGAAAGCCTCATTGGGGTGAAGATCGGTATTGGCCACCAGTGCGAACGTTTTGCCGTCCTTCGCCAGCGAGGCCGAACTGAAGGTGAAGCCGCTGCTGATCACTGCCGTCATTTTGCCGCCCTGCGCCGGCATGGTTTTCAACACCGTGTGGCTGCGCTCGACCGCGGTGAAAGCCAGCGTCGTGGCGTTGATCCATTCGACCCAGGTTACCGTGCCCTCATAGTTTTCGGTGAGGTTCGTCGCGGCGCCACCGGTGGCGGCGACGACAAAGATGCTGCCGTTGGTGGGATCGCTTTCATCAACGCCTGCCAGAAAGGCAAGGTGCCGGCCGTCCGGCGACCAGGACATGTGGCCGAGTTTGCCCCTGGTTTCGGTGAGCAGTTTGAGCTCGCCCCCGCTGCGGCTGACGGTGTAGAGCTTCTTGAACATGTAGGAGTCATCGGTTTTGGGGGTGGCACTCGCTTGCACGACCAGCCGGCCGGCATCCGGCGACCAGGCAAAACTCCACACCGCGATTTCGCCGGTCAGCGCTTTGGCCTCGCCGCCCGCCACCGCCTGCACATACAGGCGGGGAAATTTGAACTGCTGGTCGACGGTGCGAACGTCCCTGCCAATCTTCGCATTTTGCTTGTCGCCGGCAGTCTCGGGATCGGTCATGAGGTAGGCGAGCCACTGGCCGTCAGGCGAGAGAAGAAAGGAGGTGATGTCATTGGCCGCGCTGGCCACCAGGCGGGCTTCGCCGCCATCGAGCGCGATGCGATAAATCGCGTTGCGCTCACTCTGTTCCTCGCGTTGCGCGGTGAAGTAGATCCACCCGCCATCCGGCGACCACTGCGGCGAGCTGACGCCCTGCGGCTTATAGGTGTACTGTCGTGCCGCACCACCGGCGGCGGGAACGACAAACAACTCGCTGTAGCGGCCGCCTTTTTCCTCCTCCAGGCCGCGTGCGGAGGTGAGCACATAGGCGACATTTTTGCCGGACGGATCGATCTCCGCGGCGCTCACGATCTTGAGATTCACCACCATCTCCGGTGTCAGGCGGTTTTGCGCCAGCAGGCTCACAGCAGCCAGCAAGAGCAAGATTGCCATGGCACTCATTCTGTTGCGTACCAACATGGCCCTTCTCCTTGCATTGAACATGAGTTTTTCCTGAAAATGCCAACAGGAATTCCGGGATTGTTCAACGGCAGCGCTTCCCGCATCGCTTGCGCAACAGCGGCTGCCGCAGTTTCACGCATGTGGAGTGGCAGGAGGGCTCCTCGTCACTCCCGGCGGTAAATCCTGCCGTCTTTCATCACCAAAATCACTTCCCGCAGCTTGCGAACATCGCCCAGGGGATCCCCTCGGACAGCAATGAGGTCGGCGAGTTTGCCGGGCGACAATTCCCCGATTTGCTCCGCCATGCCGAGCAGCCTGGCGGCATTGATGGTCGCGGCTTGCAGCGCCGCTGCCGGGGACATGCCATACTGCACCATGAGTTCGATTTCCCTGGCATTCCCGCCGTGCGCAAACACGCCCACATCGCTGCCGCAGACGATGGTCACACCGAGTTGCAACGCCCGCTGGAACATCGCCTTTTGCCCGGCGACGCGGCGCTGCCGCTCCTCCCGTTCAGGCGGCGCGGCATAGCCGGCAATCGCCTCCACCGCCGCCAAAGTCGGACAAAGGGCGACCTGGTGTTCGCGCATCAGCTTCAAGCTCTCTTCGTCGGCCTGGCTGCCGTGTTCGATGCTTTTCACGCCGGCGAGCACGGCGCGGCGGATGCCTTCCGGGGTGTTGGCGTGCGCGGCCACGGCATGTCCCGTTGCCGCGGCCTCTTCGACTGCCGCCCGCAATTCTTCGCGCGTGAAGGTGGGCGCGTTCACGCCGCCGTGGGGATAATCGGCGTAGACCTTGATCCAGTCCGCGCCGTGCCCGATTTGGCGGCGCACCACGCGCCGCACGCCGTCAACGCCATCGGCGATTTCCGCGCCCTGCGGCACTTCCCAGCGCGGATCGAATCCCGCCGGACCATAACCGCCGGTGATGACGATCGCCGCGGTGGCCACCAGCAGGCGCGGGCCGGGAATGAGGCCCTGGTTGATGGCATCCCGGATGCCGAGATCGGCGTATGCCGCACCTTCGGTGCCGAGATCGCGCAGGGTGGTGAATCCCGCCAGCAGCGTTTTTTCCGCGTGCACCACGGCGCGCACGGTGCGCAGGCTGAGGGATTCTTTGAGCACTTGATCATTCCACGAGGTCTCGTTGTAGGGGTGAAGGAAAAGATGGCTGTGGGCGTCGATCAAGCCGGGCAGGAGCGTGGCCTCCCCGAGATCGAGGCGCTTGCAGTTGGCCGGCAGCGCCGCCGTTTGCTCCTGCACCGCGAGAATGCGATTACCCTGCACCAGCACCACGCGCTGCGGCAGCAGTTTGCCGTTGTGCGCATCGAACAGGCGCGCGGCACTGAGCGCCAGCACCGGCGCTGCCTCTTGTGCCGTGATGACTGCGGCGTTCAGACACAAAAGCAAAACGATGATTGAAAAACGCATGACGGCCCCTTTGGGAATAATCAACCCGCTTCAGAAACGCGTGATCAGCGTCAGCTCCACGCCCTCCAGCTCGGGCTTGATGACACACACGCCACCGACGCAGATTTTGCCCTTGCGCCGCGAGCCGGCAACCAGCGACAGATCGCAGTTCTTCCAGAAATTCACATCGAGTTGCAGCGCCAGCCAGAGCCTGCGACGCAAATCCTGCTCGGTGGTGCGCTCACCGAGCAGGGCGATCGCCCAGTCGGGCGCATGACTCAGGCCGAGCGTCACCGCCTGGCTGTAAAATTGCTGATCGTTCAACAGCCGGCGCGTGTGCTGATGCTCGACTACCGCCTTCAGGGCGTGGAAATCCGAAACCGCGATGGTGGCGCTGCCGGCGAGATTGAGATGGCGCGCCGCGGCGTCCTGCTGGCGGCCGGCCGCGCCGAACAATTCCCAGGCGGAGGGCGTGTGCCACTCGAACTGGCCGTAGAATTCCTCATACAGTCGCTCGCGCCGGTGATTTGCGGTCCGGCTGTAGTGCGCGGTGAGCACACCATCCATGATCACCGGCCACGCCGCTTCGACGGCATACCCGGTCTCGTCATTGGCGTTTTGCACGAGCTGATGGCGGTTGAGCAGGGTGTAGAGATGCTCGCGCGCGACCAGCGGGGGATTGTTGAAATAGGCGCCCTCGAATTGCTCGAAGCGATCATAGTCCTTGTATTCCGCGGTCAGGCTGAGGGCGCCCAGCAGCGCGGTGGCGTTGAGATAAAGCGCCGCGCCCGGCTCGCTTTCGTTGCGATTGTCTTCCCGGGCGTATTCGAGATAAAAGCCGCCGCGCGCCAGATTGATTTCGGAAAACAGCGAGCCCCAGCTCACGCGCCGCCCGTTTGCGGGCCGGGTGGTGACACCCGTCATGCCGACATGCACCTGCGGCAGTGGTTTCAGACGGCATTCCCCGGCATGAAAAAGTTTCTGCCGTTCATTCTCGCGATTGATCGGCTGGCCGGTGAGCAGGGTGAGGTCGAAGTTTTTGCGGCGCCAGGCAAGCGTGAGGCCATCCAGACGGGTGTCGTAGCGCAATTGCCGGTTCTCGAAGAAGCGCAGCGTCAGGCCGCGGCCCAGCAGGGCATAATTGTGGCCGGCGCGGATGGTCAACGTGCCGCTGTCATACTCCAAAAAACGCTGGCCGAATTCGGCGCGGCGGATGGATTGATCAGGTGCGTAGATTTGCGGCGCATTGTGCATTTCCAGCCGCAGCCCCAGGCGAAACCGGCGATAGCGCAGGTTGCCTTCCATCCAATTCTCAAAGAAATCGCGGCGGCCGCGCGATTGCAGCCTGACATCAGCGCTGGCATTGCGGGCATATTCAAGCTGATTGTTGCCGGAAATTTCAAGCTGCGCCCGCGCCGCCGCTGCGGGCAGGAGGGAGAGCAGAATCAGGCAGGTGATGATCAAATGCACGGTTCACTCCGCTGGCAGCAGCCGGGCAATCCGTTCCGCCAGTTTTTTTTCGTCACCTTTGCGGTAGCCGGTGTGGGTGGAGACGATTTCGCCGTTCTTGTCGAGCAGCACCGACAGCGGCGGATTCGTGCCCTGATAAAGCTTGAACACCTTGTTGTCGGTGTCCAGCAGGAAATGAAACGGGTAGCGATTGCTGTGCACGAAGCTTTTGACCTTGCCGACGGTTTTGGGATCATCGATCGCAATGGCGAGGATCGTCAGTCCGCGGCCGGCGTATTGTTCGTGAATTTCCTTCAGCTTTCTCATCTCGGCGTGACAGGGCACGCACCAGGTTGCCCAAAAATTGATCAGGATCGGCCCCTTGCCGAGATGCTCGGAGAGCTTGTAGTTGCCGCCGGCGAGGTCCGGCAAGACAAAATCAGGGCCGCGTTCGGGCCGCGCCAAGCCGAGCAGCGCCAGGCTGAACACCATGATGATTCGTGCGGGCTTCATGGAAATCCTTATCTCCAAATTTGTTCGTGGTTCAATCCGCAGCGGACCACAGCGCCTGCAACACCTCGCCGGTCACACTGTTTTGCACAAAAGCCACCACCTGCAACACACCGGTCCATTCTGTCTTTCGTGCAAACGCGAAGGCGAAGACCGCACTCGCGCCCGGCGCCAGGGCAACCACCCGGCCTTCGGCGTTGGGATAAAACGCGCGCATCACGTCAAAGAAGCGCTTCTGGCCGTTGGAACCGGGCGCCACTGCAAAAGCAACCTCCCGTTCGATCAAAGCGAGATGCAAAACCGCGTTTTGGCCGGCCAGATCTGCGAGCGCTTCGACACGCACTTTGCCGTTGAGGGCGCGCGCGGATTGTTGCACCTCCGCGAAGTCCTCAAAATCCAGCAGCGCGACGGGCTGCCTGTCGCTGCGGCCGGCCAGTGCGCTGCGAAAACGGACTGCGAGATTGGAGGTGCCCGCCAGCCGCCGCACACCATCCACCACCACGAAAGGCAGTGGCGGCCGGTTGTAGAAACCATAGCGGCTGAGATTGTCCGCTGGTGCCGCGAGAAACATGGGGTCCTGCCGGCCGGGGAAATCGGGATGATAGGAGATCACTGCCGCTGAATCAACGCCCTTTTCGACCAGCACGGCCTCGATGATGCGATCAGCCTCCGGGCAGGGCGCGCAATCGGTGTTGGAGAAATGTTCGACCAACGTCAATGCCGGCCGCAGCACCAGAGTTGACTTAAGCTCGGTGGTTTGATTGGTGCGAATGCGAACTGATTGGCGCACCGGTTCATATCCGCCTTTATGCAGAGTCAGCTCATGATCGCCGCTGGCCAAACCGGCGATGGTCAAAGGCGTGCGGCCAAACGGCAGGCGGTTGACTCGCACGAGCGCGCCCGCCGGCGTGGAATTGATCTGCACTGTGCCGACGCTCGAGCTTTGCCGCAGTTCGAATTCCACGCGGGCTTCCCCGCCGGCGGTGATGTTGATGTTGTGGGAATCGGGAATCACGCTGTGCCCGGCAAGGAAGAGATGCACGACGTGCCGCCCCGGGGCCAAATCCGTGATCAACGCGGGCGCTTCTTTTCCGGTGTCGCGATAATCGATGAAAATTCGGCCGCGGCCCACGGACGCCTGCACCACCAAGCCCCCCGTACCCGGTTCGAGTGAAACCAGTTGGCCGTCTTTGGTGGTGCAGGCAAACAGGCCGCAGCACAGCAAAAATGCGAACCGCATTGTTTTTCTCATGCGCAGATTCAATTGGGCTGATTGCCGTGCCCGAAGCTCAATGCAACAGCACCATTTTGCGCGCCTCCTGCAGGTTGCCATGGCGCAGACGGTAGAAATAAACCCCGCTGCGCACCCGCTGGCCCCGGTCATCGCGGCCGTCCCAGGTCACTTGGTAGCGACCGCCGCCCTGTTCCTGCTCGACCAGTGTGCGCACGGTTTGGCCGAGCTGGCTGATCACCACCAGCGTCGCCAGCGCGCGGGCACCGGTGGGCAGGGTGTAAACGATGCGCGTCTCCGGATTGAAGGGATTGGGATAGTTCGCCGCCAGCTCAAAGTGGTAAACCTGCCCCGCTTCTCCGGGCGCCGCAACGCCGGTGGGAAGCGCCAGCCAGGCGGCAATCTTGTCGAACAACAATTTGCGATCTTGCGCGCCGTCAATGGTCTCAAAACCAAAAGTGGTGAAAACGACGCGCCCCGTGCCGTGCGTGCCGTAGTGCACCGCGCGTATGCCGGCGAAGGCCTGGGGCATTTGGAAAAAGTTGAAAATCGCGTGGCTGTAAGGTCCCGCCGGTGTGATTTGATTGGCGAATCTGTCCTGGTCGGGATTGACCGTGCTTGCACCCGTGCCGCCGGTGAGGAAAAGCAGCGGCAGGCTCTCCGAAATCGGATCACCGGCGATGCCTTCCACCACTGCCGGCGTGCCATTCCGTTGCACGTAGGCAGCATGCAAATACTTCGTGAGAAATTCCCGGCTGGCCGCGGAGTAATACCGACTCGTCGAATCGCCGAGTTGATAGGCGAGATCGAGACCGTTCAAATACAAGCGCCCGCCATGATCGAGATACGCCTTGAGCTGCTCCTGTTCCGCCGGCGTCAGCCCCGGCCGGGAGAGCGCGGTCATCCAGAAAATGCTCTGGAAGCTGTAGAGGTCGTCTCCCGCGGGCGGCAGCAGGCGGCTGGAGATGACGCCATACTTTTGGCCGGATTGTTCGAGGGGCGACATCATGAAAGATTCATAATTGCCCTCTTCATCATCAACGAGCAGCAGATCCAGGCCCAGAGTGGTGAAACGGAATTCCAACTGCTCCGCAGCCACATTCGCGGAGGAGAAGCGCAGTCGTGCGAGGCCCATGCCGTTGATGGCGTTGGCGTTGACATTCACCGTCAGCGTGGCAGACTGCCCGGCTGCCAGCGTCAGGGCATCGGACTGGCCGGGAGCGAAGGTGCCATTGGGGCTGGTGAAGGAGGCCGCCCAGCCGGTCGGTCCGGCAAATTCGAGGTTGAGAGTGTAGGTGTCGGGGAGTAGGCCGCTGTTGGTCAACGTCGCCGGGAAACTGGCCGGCGCGCTGCTGGGGCCCAGCGCCTCTTTGGTGTTGGCGGCAAATTGCGCCTCGTAATCCGACAGCAGCGGCCAGCGTTGCGCCTGTTGAATTTCACTGTTGGCGGCGAGCGAGGAGCCAACCTTGTAGACTTTCACCACCACGGTGCATTTCTCCGGGACGATGGCCGGGGTGCCGCCAGGCACGGTGTACTCCAGGGTTTGGGAAAGCGTTTGATTTTGCATCCACGTGCCATTGACGAGTTGCTGGCCGAGCGCGCCGTTCATCATCGCGCGCACGGTCCACTCATGCACGTAATTCGGCAGGCTGGTGCGGCCCGGCGTGCAGGTGTTGTTGGAAGTCTGGGGATAAACCTGCCCGTCTTCGACGAGAATGGCGTTCCAGCGGTACTCGCCGTTCAAGTTTTGCAGTGCGGTGAAATCGACGGTGGCGGTGAATTTGCGCGTGGTGCGGTCGTATTTTCGCTTCATCGTCATGCCCACCGTCGCGGGGATTGCCGCACGGTTGCTGATTTGCTGCAGCCAAATATTGCGGTTGATGATGCCGGTGACGCGATCGACAATGCCGGTGGGGTAGGCGTTGAAGCCGAGGGCGTTGATGATAGAATTGCCGCTGAAGTTGGCAAAGGGATCGCCCGCACCGGTGGGACCGTGATAGGCCAGCACAATGGTGTTGGGATGGCTGGCCAGGATGCTGTGCACGACATCGTCACCACACGGGCACCACTGGCACCAGGTGCCGGTGCAAAACTCGAGCACCGGGTTGCGTTGCGTCTGGCCGAGCAGCAGCGTGGGAACCCCGGACGCAAACAGCAGGGCGGCAAGGAACGCCGCCGCTGCGGCGGAAAAAGGAAACCGCGTGATGCGTTTCATAAAGCCCCTCCACTGGAATATTAGGAGTGAGTGCAACAGCCGCCGAAATGACCGGACGGTACGAGGTTACTGCAGCAACAGCATGACACGCGTTTGCCGGAATGCCCCAACGCGCAATTGGTAGAAGTAGAGTCCGCGCGGCAGAACCCGGCCGTTGTGATCGCGTCCCTGCCACGTGATTTCACGGCGTCCCGGGGCGGTCATCCCCAGGTTCAGGCGCGCCACTTCGCGGCCGAGCAGGTTGTAGACGAGCAACTCCACCGGCAGCGGCCGGCCCCCGCCAATTTCAAAGGGAATCGTCGTGGCCGTGGTGAAAGGATTGGGAAAGTTCGCCAGCAATCTGAAGTCTGCCGGGCTGCCGGGCGGCAGGTCGGTGACGACCGCCGGCTGCGTGCTGGCAGTGAAGGTCAACTCGACGAACTCGGCGGTATTCTTGATGTTTTCCACGCGAATCGGCACGGCCGCAGTGCCGGCCTGTGCGGGATCGGTGTTGAAGTTCAAATGAAATTCCGAGGTTTCCCCCGGCGCCAGTGCCGGAATGCCGAGCGCAGTATCGGGGATGGTGTAAAAATTCAGGAACGGCGGAAAACACAAATCTCCGCTGCACAGCGAAGTGCTCCAGCCCGGCGGCAGGTTGTTTGGCATGCGGACCACGCGAATCTGCAGGTCCTGCACGCCGAGGTTTTTGATGTGGCCATCGAGGATGATCAAATCCCCGGGATTGCCGCGGCGGGCCAGCGTGTCAGCGGTGAAGGAAAAGCTTTGCGGCAGCGCCGTGACCGGCAACCATCCCAGCGCTGCCGCCAACAACGGGAAGAATTTTTTCATGTCATGCCTCCTCAACAGCATGCGCCAACAGCATGCGCCTGCGCGCGGCGGGCAACCCCCAGCACCCCGGCCTCACGGCGTGGTTTTGCCTTCCACGCGGTAGTTGAACTCGAATGACAGGCTGTTGCTCCAATCTTCATCGAGAATGGTTTTATAACGGGTGCCGTCGCTGGGGCCCACCGGCTTGCCGTAGGAATAGAACCAGTTCACCACCGGTGTGCCGCTGAAGCCCAGGGCGATCCAATAGCGGCCGGGCGCCAGCTTCACGTTTTTCTGCGTAAAGTCGAAAGACTGCCAGTAGTAACCCGGCCGGTTGGAGAGATCCGTCATCGCCAGCAGCGGGCTGGTGGCAATGTTCTCGCCGGGCTTGGAATTGTGATCCTTCAAAATTTCCACCCACAGGAAGCCTTCGCCGCCAAACTTCTGCAGCGCCAGCGCGACCTTTTCCAAACTCAGGGGACGATCGAGCACGAACATCTGGGCATATTGCGCCGAACGCGTCACATATTCCGCGGTTTCCACCAGAAAGTTCTTGCGCAGCTCCTGCGCGCCGCCGGCACCGGTCGCCACTTCGCGGGTGAATGCGAAATTCACGCCCTCGGGAAATTCAAGATTGCCGAATACAAAGGGCTTGGTGTAGGTGGCTTTGGCGGGATCGGCGGGCGCCGGCTTGGGGGGCGGCGGCGGGGGAGCGGGCGCCGCGACATAGGGCACGAATGTCGCTTTGACCTCCGGAGAGAGCAGCAAGTTCTTGGGGCCATAGCTCTGGCGTTTCGCTGTGATCATCGTCTTGTCTTCGGGGAATTCGGCGTTGATGGTTTCTTCGAATTCCGGTTGCGCCTTGGCGCCGCGCGCCACGGTCCAGCGCACCAGACCGTCCTGCGTAGTCTCCTCATTGTCCAGGCCGACTTCGATGCGCACGTAGCGGTTGCTGGTGAAAAGCTGGCTCTGCTGCGGATCGAACGGCACCCAGCCGAGATCGGGAAAATAGACATCGATCCAGGAATGGCGGCCCTGTGCCATGCCCAGCGTCAGGCGGCCCCCGCCGGTGGCGGCATCATAGGAACGGTTGAGCGTGACGCCATTGACGATGCGCACCGGGATGCCCACCGCACGCAGCAATGCCGCCGCCAGATGCGAATAGTTTTGACAATTGCCCTTGCCGGTGTTGAAAGAGTAAAGCGCGTCGTAACTCGGCGGCGTCAGGACATAATCGACATGGTCAACGACCCAGGAGAGAATGCGCTGCACGGCATCGAATTCGGTGGTCACCCCGCGGGTCAGCTCTTTGGCTTTTGCCGCAATCAAGGGATTGTCCGCCGCCACTTGTTTGGTGGGTTTGAGATAAACCGCCTCCGATCCGGTGTGCGGATCCGGCGGAAAAGGCGCGCTGGTGTTGATCGTGCCGAGCTTCACCCAGTTGGCGGCAGTGAGCGAAACCGTGGCGACGATGGCGGTGGCGGGCTGCCGCCAGGTGGCGGTGACGACCTTGTTGCCGCGGGCATCGAGCTTCTCGTCGCGTGCATCGGGCGGCGGATGGAATTGCAGGTTGAGATTCGAAATCTCCTGATTGTAGGTCGGCGAGGTGAAGGAGGCGGGAAGCACGGTGCTGATGATGAGCAGATTGATCCCGGGGGCGGGCACCAGCCGCTGTGACAGTGTGTAGTTGATGCGTGAGGTCTGGCTGCCGCTCAGGGTGTAGTTTTCTTTGCCGGTCAGTGAGGTGCTGAGTGCCAACGCCAGCAATGTGAGCCAAGCTCGTCCGCGCGGCATGATGATACTCTCCTGAAAAGTTCAACTGTTGCAGTCGTTTTCGAGTCTTGCGGGCACCGCCGGCCTGCCGTGGCATTCAGGCCCTGGTTGCCTGCCGGCGCAGTTTGGGCCCCTGCGGCGTGTCTTCGATCTCCCAGCCTGCCGCCTTGATTTGCTCACGCAGGGCGTCGGCATCCTGCCAGCGCTTTTCCTGGCGGGCCAGCTGCCGCTGCTCGAGCAGTCGCAGGATGTCTTGCGGGATGGTTTCCTGCTTCGGCTGCCACTCGGCCAGGCGCAGCCCCAGCACACGGTCGAAATCGAACAGCGTCGCTTTTTTGACGGCCGCCGGCCGCTCGCTCTTGACCAATTCCCAGACCACGGCGAGCGCGCGCGGCATGTTCAGGTCATCATTGACCTGTTCGAGGAAGCGGCGGTGATAGTTTTCATCGATGCTGCCGGGCGCTCCCCAGTCGGACATCGTGGTGCGCAGCCGCTGCAGGGCGGTGGCGGCGGCCTCGAGGCTCTCCCAGGTAAAATTCAGCTTGGTGCGGTAATGCGCGCCCAGGCACAACATGCGATAGGCGAGGGGATCGTAGCCGCGATCGATCAGCGTTTGCACACGCAGGAATTCACCGGCAGATTTGGCCATTTTGGCGTCATCGACCTGCAGGAAATAGCCGTGCATCCAAAAGTTGGCCAGCCGGGTGCCATGGCAGGCCTGGGTCTGTGCAATCTCGTTGGTGTGATGCACCGGAATGTGATCTTCGCCGCCGCAGTGAATGTCGAAAAACGGGCCGAGATATTTTTCCGACATCGCCGAGCATTCGATGTGCCAGCCCGGAAAGCCAACCCCCCAGGGGCTGTCCCATTCCATTTGACGCTTTTGCCCCGGCGGGCTGAACTTCCACAGGGCAAAATCGGTGGGATGGCGTTTTTCGCCGACTTCGACGCGGCTGCCGGCTTGCAGCCCGGCAATATCCAACCGGGCGAGATAGCCGTAATCCGGCAGCTTCGAGGTGTCGAAATAGATGCCATCGGAGGTGCGGTAGGTGAAGCCTTTGGCCTCGATGCAGCGGATGGCCTCGATTTGTTCGCGAATGTGATCGGTGGCGCGGCACCAGATGGTGGGCGGCAGAATGTTGAGCTGCCGCAGGTCTTCCTGGAAGGCGCGGGTGTATTCCTCCGCGATTTGCCAGGCGGTTTTGCCGGTGCGGCGGGCGCCTTTTTCCATCTTGTCTTCGCCGGTGTCGGCATCGGAAACGAGATGGCCGACGTCGGTGATGTTCATCACGTGTTTGACTTGATAGCCGTTGTATTCCAGCACGCGGCGCAGAATGTCTTCGAACAGGTAGGTGCGCAGATTGCCGAGATGGGCATAGTCGTAAACCGTCGGGCCGCAGGTGTACATGCCCACCTGCTTCTCATGGAGCGGTTTGAATTCACGCATTTCGCGGGTGTAGGTGTCAAACAGACGCAGGGTCATGGCTTGTCGCACGACGGGATGATTGAATGATCGTCATCGCTTCGAATTTGATTGGGGCATTGGCGGTGGCGGCACGTTACGCGGCGGGGCACGCCGGGCTGTGCCCGCTTTTAGTGCGGGTTTCGTGCCTCATGTGATCCTCCTGCACCCATTCCAGAATTGGACGAGGAGCCGGCTCAAAACCCATATTTCGCACGGCGCAGTTCGAAGGCGCGCTGCCCGCCCTCCAGCACCTGCTCGACCAGCAGTTTCACCGATTCCCGATCGATCGCGCCGACATTGCCCTCGCGAATAACGGCGGAGTTGGACTTGCCCTCCCCGCCTGTCTCCAGGGCGATGATCAACTCCGCATCGCCCAGCACCGGGATGTTGGCGTTGTGCGTCGCGAACAGGAACTGACGCCGCCGTTTCTCCTGCCGCAAGGTTGGGATGATGGTGTCGGCAATGAAGCGATTGTCCAGGTCATCCTCGGGTTGATCGATGACCAGCGGCGTGCGACTTTCGGGAAACAACAGCAGCAAAATCGCGGTGGCTTTCTGGCCGGTGGAGAGATCGGGCATGCGGCGCCAGCGCGGCGTTTCGTGCGGCGCCGCCACGTTCAGTTCAATGGTGACGCGATCGGGCAGATCGAGCTCCTCGAGTTCGAGCATGGTGGCGGCATCGAGATGGGCCAGCACCTCGGCCTGCCGGTCCGTCAACTGGTAGCGTGCCTGCAGCGCCGCTTTGCCGGCGCGCAGGTGCTTCAGGAAATCCGCCTGGGAAAAACCGGGGGTGGCAGCCAGACGCTCGAAGAAATCCTCCTGCAGGCGTTTGCGCAGGCTGCGTAGCTTGTCGAACAGCGGCGTGAAATCCGCTGCGGGCTCCAGCGTGACCCGCAGCCGGCCGTGCAGCAGCCGGTTCACGCGGCCGGCGGCCTTTTGATCAAGTGCAAAAAGTTTCTTGCGCCCCGCTTGCCGGCGTTGCAGCAGTTGTTGTCGCTTCTTTTCGAGCTGCTGGCAGCGCTGCCGCAACTGGGCGTGTTTGAAACGCAGCGGCTCCAGCCGTTCGATCTCCTGGCGCAGCCGCAGGAAGGCCGCGCCGTCGATCTCCTCCCTCTGCAAATCCATCAGCGTGCGCTCGTACTCCTTCTGGCGTGCCTGCCGGCGGTTTTGCCACCTTTCCATGATCACCAGCAGCTCGCTTTGCGTGCGGCCCAGGGCAGCCGCCAGGTCCGAAAGCGTGGCGGCCAGTTCCTGTTCGAGATTTTGCAGCGCGGTTTGGGCCTGGGCGATGAGATCGCCATTGGGCAGCACCGGCCCGGCCGGCAGGGAAACGGGCTCGACTTCCAGACGCTTGCGGGCCTGCTCGATGACGCGCTGCAGGGCTTGCAGATGCTCGCGGCTGCTGAGCAGTATTTGCTCCTCGCGGGTCAGCAGGGCCTGTTCGCGCAGCTTCGCCTCGATGCCTTTGTTTTCAAACAGCCGCAGCTTTTCCTGCAGCACCGGCAGGTGGGCGAGTTTTTCCGCGATTTCGTGCAATTCCGCCTGCGCCGCCAGCAACTGCTTGCGATTGGCCTCCAGGAGCTGGTTGCATTCGCGGCGGCCGGCCTCCAGCGTCGCCGCGGTTTCGGCGCGGTACCGGACGAGCAATTGTGCCTGCTTGTTGGTGTCGCGCGCAATCTCGGCGATTTCATGCTGGCCGAAAATGGCAATGCCGGGCACGATGTCGAAAACTTGCAGGCGGCGGCGCTGGCCGGTTTCATCATAAATCGCCGGCTCGCCGGGATAAAGCCGTTCGATCAGATAATAGCTCGGCGAAGGCTGATTGCTGCGCACCAGCAGCGAAATCTTCGTGCCGCTCTTGACCACCTCTGCCAGAATGCTTTCATGCATGCGGCGCGCCTGCTCGCCCAGCGGCGGTTGATCGAGCACGTAGCGCAGGCTTTCGATCACTGTGGACTTGCCGGTGCCGCGGCCGCCGATCAGGCAGTTGAGATTTTCGTTGAAATGGATCGCGCAGCCGTGCAGGAAGCTCGCCTCGCCCTCCCAGGTCATGGCCACCAGCTCGACATGCGGACTGCGGTGTGCCGGCCGCGCCCCTTCCCGCGCACTTTCCGTCAGCAGCTCCAGCCGGGATTCCGGATCGAGAAAGGCCTGCCACAGCGCCTCGATGCCCGGGGTCGACATCTTGATGAGCGTGCTGCACGCGGGGTTTTCGATGTCTTTGAGGTTGTAGACATCCAGACAATTTACCAGGGCGAGCGGCCGCTCGCGGCGATAGTGATTCAACTGGCCTTCCACGATCTTGCGCTCGAAGGCGCGCAAATCGGCGCGCGCGCCGGCAATCTGTCCGGCGAGCAGATTGGGATCGGTGAAATACTGCACGCGCGTGGTCTTGGCGCATTCGAACAGCAGCCCGTTTTCGCGATCCATGTGGGCCGCGATGCAAATGCCGCGGCGGTCTTTCTGGATGATTTCCAGAATTTGCGGAAAGGACTTGGGCGATTGCCGGGGCGCCAGGCCGCGTCCGTTCACCCAGCGGTCTTTGGGAGGCAGGCCCAGCTCGGTCAGGAGATGATCGAGTTCCTCGACCGGCGCCTCGAGATCGAACAAACACAGCACATGCAGCCCTTCCGTGCTGGCCACTTCGAAGCCGGGAAAGACCACAATGCCCTCCTGGCGCAGCTCGCGGCGCACGATTTCGACATACGCCACGCTGTTGTGATCGCACAGGCCGATGGCATCGATGCCGGCTTTCTTGCAGCGCTGCGCCAGCGCCAGCGCAAAATCCCGCTGGAAGGGCTCGCTGTCCCTGCGATATTTGGAATCGAAACCCTTGAAGCAGTTTTGCATGGGCGTGTTCACCTGCAGCGCGCAACGATAATCCCGCGCGCCATTCGGTTGCGCGAGGGCGCGTGCCACGGCCTCGGGCCAGTGATGCGCCCAGGGCAATGTGAACTGTGTGCCGTTGCGTTCGCGCGGCCGCGTCAGAATAACTGTCGAGCTGGAAGGATGGTCGCTCATAAGACTCCGCATGGCTGCCCGCCCGCAGCCGAGGGGCGGCGCCCTTTCCAAAGTAATGACAGGTGACAATCCCTCGGTAACTGTGGAGTGGCACAGGCCTCTCTGCCTGCAGACAAAATATCTGCGCTGCCTCCCCACACGCAACTGGGGCATGACGCAAGGTGATTGCACACGCAGCGCTGCCCCCGCGGTGATCACGCAAATCCGCCAGGGTCAACCCGCCGACACAAGCGTTGAACCTGAATTTTGTTTGGGTCGTCTTGCCCTCACCACCTGCGCTTGAAATCGCCGGTGCAAAACTCAAAGCGGCTAAAGGCCGACTTATCACCGGGTGGTGGGCAGCCGCCCTCAGGCGGTTTCGCCTGGGAATTTATTCCCGGGCGAAAGATGGCAAAAAAGATGCAAAATTCAGGTCGAAGGTGGAGCAGCCTGAATCAGCAGGGCCGCAGAAAGTAAACTTTTTTCCCTGGTGATGCAAGGTGAAAGTGCCGCGCGCTGGAATCCTCAGTAACGCGTGGCGCAGCGCAGGCATCCCTGCCCGAGACAAGATGAGGTCTGTGCTGCGTCTCCCCCCGGAACTGAGGCATGACCGCCCGCTGCAGTTACCTTCACTCTGTCTGCGAAGCAAGCGGAATGACACGCTGTACCACCGCCATGTCGACGATCGGAACTTTGGCAACCAAATCCCCCAGCCCCAGCGCGCGCAGGAAATAGGGCGGCAGGCTGCGAAAACGCAGGCGCACCTCAAGATGAACGGCGCCGCGCAGGCTGCCGGCAAGGGGGATGCGGTAGCCGGCGGTGCGCGTGGCCAGGAACGGAATCAGGTTGTTTTCCACGCGACTGGCTTCGAAGAAAAACAACACCTCGCCCCCCTCCGGCCCGCGCAGCGTTTGCCGGAACACCGTCAAATCGGCATCGGCGTTGCGGTTGAGCTCGCTGTGCTGATCCATCAAATCACCGTTGGCATCGAGCTGGCCGCTTTGATACAAAAGATTGCCGTTGTCATCGCGCGCGCGGATGGCAATCCACATCTGCCGCTCTGCCGTCACGCCCGAGGGCAGCGCATGCCCGGTTTTATTGTTGAAAATGCTCACCTGCACCTGCAGCGTATCGCCGGCGTGAAGCGTGGCAGGATGCGTCACCTGCATGCTGGCGGCATTCTGCAGCAGTTTCTCGCTCTCCCGGCGCTGCAAATCTGCCCCGGGAAAATCCACCAGCGGCACGTCCACGCCGACGAACGTGTGGCGATGTACCTGCTCGCGCAGCGGCCCGCCCACCGCCGCCTGACCGGCATAAACCGGCATGTGGCAGTCCTGACAATCGAACGACATGCCGGCCAGCGCCGCCACATTCCATTCGCTGAACGTCTCTTCGACCATTACACCCAGGGGATTTTTCACCTCATGGCAGACGCCGCAAAATTCCGAGCGGCTGAACAGCGGATTGAATTGCGAGTCATGGAAGCCATTGGGGGCGGGATCCGCCAGGCTGCCGTATTTCACCTTGCCCGGTTTGAGCTCGAACGCCGCGTTGAAGGGCTGGTTGATTTTGGTCAGGGAATGACAAACCTCGCAGCTCACGCCCCGGTGGGAGACAGCAGAAAGCTTGTTGGGATCAAAAAAGGGCGGCGTTTCGCCCGTCAGGCTGGCCACCGGGCTGTGGCATTGGGTGCAGAATTGATCGAGCCGGCCGCCGGTCTTCTGCTGGCCGGCGGCATTCATCGCGAAGAACACCGGATCCGTGAAGGCATAGGCGTGCATGGAAGTGGACCATTCCGCATAGTGGTTGGGATGGCAGCCCTGACAGGTCTCGGCGGTGGCGAAATCCGTGACTTTGAACTTGGGCGCACTGCCGGCCGGCGGCTGGACAGGATCCGGATTGTTGCAGGCGGTCAACAGCAGGAGAAGAGGCGGTGCCAGGCAAGCGTTCTTCATTGTGTCTCGAATTTGGGCGTGGTCGTTTTACTCTGCCCGCCGGCACGAATGCACCCGCAGCGCGGGACCGCCGGACAAAGTGAGACGAAATTTAGCGGGATTTTCCCAAGAATCAAGCTTGCCGTGCATTGACTTTACTGTTGCCGCGGGCTATATTCCGCGCGGCAATGCCCTCAGCAATTCTGTTACGGCGGGAATAGCGGCAGGCCGTTTGCCGTTTCAAGTAGAGATGATCTTTCAACCCGGTGATGCCGGACAAGCCACCGGTTCGGAGCAAAAACTTCCGCCGTGCACATGTGCGGCGGACATGGCGGGCACAACGCCCGCAGGAGGTGCACAACATTCATGTTCGGCTCACGACTCATGTTTCTCGTTGCCGCCGTGATATTCACAGCCTGCATGGCCAAAGGCGGAAAATCCGCCGGGAATGAGCATGCCGCGGTTGGCGACAGCAGCCGCACTTTCAAGCCGTTGCAGAAGACCCGCGAGCAGTGGCGCCAGTTGCTCTCGCCGGAAGCGTATGGCGTGTTGTTCGAGGAAAACACGGAGCCTCCCTTTACCAGCCCGCTCAATCGGGAGAAGCGCCGGGGGACGTTCATTTGTGCGGCATGCTACCTGCCGCTTTTTTCCTCGGAAGCCAAATTCGAAAGCGGCACGGGCTGGCCGAGTTTTTTCAAGCCCATTGCGCCCGCCCATATCGCCACCAAAACCGACTACAAGCTGATGCTGCCGCGCACGGAGTACCACTGCGCACGCTGCGGCGGCCATCAGGGCCACGTGTTTGATGACGGCCCGCCGCCCACCGGCCAGCGCTGGTGCAACAATGGTGTCGCGCTGAAATTCATTCCCGAAGGCGAGCCACTGCCGGCGCTGCGCGACTAGCCGGCGCCGTTTCCCAAATCCCTTGCAATAGCAGCGCCCAGCAACGGCTTGACCATTGCAGCGGCCGTATTGTTTTGCTCGTCCGCGAGCCGCGGCGGGCGGACGCCGTTTGCCACTTTAACCCTTGACCATAATCTCGGGAGCCAGTCACATGAGAACACTTTTGGTTGCAGCCGCACTGCTGCTTTTCTCCTGCCAATCTTCGGGACAGGACAGTCACAAGGCTTCACCGGCACCGGCGAGCGCAGTGCCGGCACAGCATCTCGCCCAGGCAACCTTTGCAGGTGGCTGCTTCTGGTGCATGGAAGCGCCGTTTGATGAAGTAGCGGGCGTGGTGGCCACGACCTCGGGCTATACCGGCGGCAACACGAGCAATCCCACTTATGAAGAAGTTTCTGCCGGTGGAACCGGCCATGCGGAAGCCGTGCAGGTGGTTTACGATTCCACCCGCACCAGCTACGCCCAACTGCTCGAAGTGTTTTGGCACAACATCGATCCGCTCACGCCCAACCGGCAGTTTTGCGATGCCGGCACACAATACCGCTCGGCAATCTTCTATCACAATGAAGAGCAGCGCCGGCTGGCAGAAGCCTCCCGGCAGCGACTGGCGGGCCGCTTTTCTCAACCGATCGTCACCCAGATCGTTCCGCTCGAGGTCTTTTATCCCGCCGAAGAATATCATCAAGATTTCTACCGGAAGAATCCGTTGCGCTACAAAGCCTATCGCAGTGGTTGCGGCCGCGACCGGCGGCTGCAGGAGCTGTGGGGCGGGCAGAAATGAGACCCTCGCGATCACGGTCCGCTCGCGCAGCCTCACAGCTGTCCGGAACAAAACAGAGGAGGAGGGCATGATTCTCGCCGGCGACATTGGCGGCACCAAAGCGCGTCTGGCATGGTATCGGTTCGAGCACGGCAGCCTTGTTCGTGAGAATACGGCCACCTTTGCGGTGCGCGATTATGCCAGCCTCGCCGAGGTGGTGGCGGCATTTGTGACCCGTTTTCCAGCGCGCGCGGCACGCGCCTGTCTCGGCGTGCCCGGGCCGGTGATCCAGGGACGGGCACAGGCGGCCAATCTGCCCTGGCAGCTCGACGAACAGCAGCTCCAGAAAGCGCTGGGCCTGACACACGTGAAGTTGGTGAATGATTTGTTCGCGACCGCTGCGGCCATTCCTCTGTTGACCGCCGGGGACTTGATCACCCTCAACCCGGGTGAGGCGCCGGCCGGGGAGGCGACCTATGCGGTGCTGGCGCCCGGCACCGGTCTGGGCCAGGGGTTTTACCACAGTCGCGCCGGCGTGCTGCCTTCCGAAGGCGGCCATGTCGATTTCGCGCCCACCACTGAAATCGAAATCGAGTTGCTGCGGTTTTTGCGCACACGCTTCCCGCGCGTCAGCTTTGAGCGGGTTTTGTCCGGACCGGGTTTGGTGAATATCTATGAATTTCTCCGGGAGACCGGCCGCGCACCAGAGCCGCCGAAGTTGCGCCAACGTCTGCAGTGTGAAGACCCGGCGGCGGTGATTGCAACCGCTGGTCTGGCCGATGAATTTCCAATTTGCGCGCAAGCCCTGGACCTCTTTGCCGCGATTCTCGGTGCACAAGCGGGAAATCTGGTGCTCACCCTGCTGGCAACCGGTGGTGTCTACCTGGGCGGCGGCGTGTCGATGAAAATCGCGCGCAAGCTGCAGGACGGCACCGTGCTGAAAGCCTTCCTGAACAAAGGCCGGCTGTCCGACCTGGTGAAGAAAACGCCTTTGCACATCATTCGGGATGATCAGGTGGCGCTGCGCGGTGCCGCTGCGCTGGCTGCCCGGCTTTAGGCCGGTTGCCACGCCATGCGTCCGGCAACCATTGCTCAGGTCTTTTCCCCGACTCCTTCCCCTTGATGACAACGGTTTGATGACTTTCATGCGCAGGGATTTCCCCGCCCAAGCCGGGGAAGGCGAAAAAACACACCAAAAGAAAGGCGGGGCAAGAGCAAAAACACCATGCTTTCTGCAAAGTCCGGTCAGCACCGGCTTTCTGCTTTTTATCCCGCCACGCCCGGCTTGCCTTTTGCCAAAACTCTGCTTTATTCCTGGGGCAGCGGTGACGCGTGAAAGGAGGAGAGAAGATGGATTTGCATGCCGCCCTGGTGGCGCTGCTCGAGCCCGGCCGTGTTTTGACCCGCCCACTTGATTTGATTGCCTACGCCAGCGATGCCAGTTCTTACCGTCTTATCCCGCAGGCGGTGGTGCTGCCCAAATCCCTGCGTGAAATCCAGGCCTTGTTCGTTTTTGCCCGCGCCAATCGCATCCCGTTGACGTTTCGCACCGCCGGCACGAGCCTGTCGGGCCAGGCGGTCACCTCCGGCATCCTGGTGGAGGTGGCGCGCCATTGGAAGAAAATTCAGGTGGAGGATGAAGGCCGGCGCGTGCGGGTGCAGCCCGGCGTCATCGGCAGCCACGTGAATGCGGTGCTCAGACCCTACGGCCGGCGCCTGGGCCCGGATCCGGCTTCGATCGACGCCTGCATGATGGGCGGCATTCTCGCCAACAACGCCAGCGGCATGTGCTGTGGGGTGGTGGAGAATTCCTATCACACCCTCGCCACGATCACTTACCTGCTCCCCAACGGGGTGGTGGTGAACACCGCCGAGGCTGACGCCGATGAACGCCTGCGCCAGCAGGCGCCGGCATTGCACCGCGGCATTCTCGCACTCAAACAGCGCGTCACAGCCGATGACAGCTTGTGCGTCCGCATTCGCGCAAAATACCGCATGAAAAACACCACCGGTTATTCGCTCAACGCGCTGCTCGATTTCAATGAGCCGGCGGAGATTCTCGGCCATTTGATGATCGGCTCGGAGGGCACGCTGGGATTCATTGCCGAGGCTGTGCTGCACACGCTGCCCGCTTATCCCCTGCGCTACACCGGCCTGCTCACCTTCGCCGCGGTGCAGCATGCCGGCAGCGCCATCCTGCCGCTGCGGGATTCCGGTGCGCGCGCGCTCGAGATCATGGATCGCGCCGCTTTGCGGTCGGTGGAGCATCTCGCCGGCGCGCCCGCTTTGTTGAAAGCACTGCCGGAGGGCGCTGCGGGGCTTTTGGTCGAGTATCAATGCACCACACCGGAGGAACTGCAGCAGGCGCGCCAGGCCGCGCAGCAGGTGTGCCGCACACTCACGCTGCTGCATCCGCCTGTCTTCACGGAGGAGGCCGCCGCCCAAGCCTTGCTGTGGAAACTGCGCAAGGGCCTGTTTCCCGCCATTGGCGCGCTGCGGCCGCAGGGTACGACCGTGATCATCGAAGACGTGGCCTTCCAAGTGGAGCGGCTGGCGGAGGCCATCACTGATCTGCAGGAGTTGTTTCACGAATTTGGCTATCACGAGGCGATCATCTTCGGCCATGCCAAGGACGGCAATCTGCATTTCGTGATCACGCCCTCGTTCAATACCGACGCGGAAATTGAACGCTACGAGCATTTCATGGCCAGCCTGGTAAAGCTGGTGGTGGAGAAGTATGACGGCGCCCTGAAAGCAGAGCACGGCACCGGCCGGAATATTGCGCCCTTCGTCGAGGCGGAATGGGGAAGAACGGCCTTCGCGATCATGAAGGAATTGAAGCGGCTGGTGGATCCCGATGGCTTTCTTAATCCCGGCGTGATCATCAATGACGATCCCCGCGCGCACGTGCGGCACTTGAAGACGCTGCCGGTGGTGGAGACCGAAGTAGACAAGTGCATCGAGTGCGGCTTCTGTGAGCCACACTGTCCGAGCCGCCGCCTGACCCTGACCCCACGCCAGCGCATCGTCGTGCGCCGTGAAATCGCGCGGCAACGTGCCGCCTGCAGCCACGCTGCAAGTTTGACATCCGTGCTCGGCGATTACCAGTATGCCGGCCTTGAGACCTGCGCCGTGGATGGTCTGTGTGCCACAGCCTGTCCGGTTGCAATCAACACCGGCGAGCTGGTCAAGCGACTGCGCAGCGAAGGTCATTCTGAAAAAGCCAGCCGCCGGGCTTTGCAGGTGGCACGCCGGCTGTTGATTATGGAAAAAGCACTGCGTTTTGCCAACCGCAGCGCGCATTGGACGGCACGTGTGCTGGGCGACAAGACTCTCCTGAAAATGACGCAGACGGCCGAGCGCCTGCTCCAAACACCGCTGCCGAAATGGCATCATGCCATGCCACCGCCGCCACGACGCATTCCAAGGACAGGACGGGAGGGAGCGTATGCGGTTTATTTTCCCGCCTGCCTGACGCGGATCATGGGAGGCCCGCCCGCCGGACAACGTGCGCTGCCGGAATTGCTGCCGCTGCTGGCGGAACGTGCCGGCTTGCCGGTGTGGATTCCCTCCGATAGCGCGGGGCATTGTTGCGGCATGCCGTTTGGCTCCAAAGGCTATACCGCAGCCTATCACGCAACGCTGCGCCGGATGATCGCGAAATGCTGGGCCTGGTCCGACGAAGGCCGGTTGCCGATCGTGATCGATGCCAGCTCCTGCGCGCACACTCTGCGCTCGTGCGCGCAGGATTTGACGGGGGAGGATCTCCAGCGCTGGCGTCAGCTCACCATTCTCGACAGCGTGGAATTCGTGCACGACCGGCTGCTGAGCCGGCTGCAACCCCGCCGTCTGTCCGAGGCCGTAATGTTGCACCCCAACTGTGCGACGCGCAAACTTGGCCTGACCGACAGGCTGCAGCAGCTCGCCGCCGCCTGCGCGGAATCTGTCGCCATTCCCGTGCAGCTCGATTGCTGTGCCTTTGCCGGCGACCGGGGTTTGCTCTTCCCGGAGCTGACCCAATCCGCCACGGCAGTGGAGGCGGCCGAGGTCAATGCCGGCAACTATGACGGCTATTACTCCAGCAATCTCACTTGTGAAATGGGCATGACGCTCGCGACCGGCCGGCGCTATCAGTCGATTCTTTATCTCGTCGAGCGCGCCACCCGCAAAGCGTCATGAGCAGAAAACCGCCAGCGGGCAAGATCGTGCCCAGAGCACCGGTGCGATGGCCGGGCTGTGGCGTTGAGGAGCGTGCATGTTAAAACTCGATTTGATTCAAACTCTGGCCTTTGCCGGCCTGGCGCTGTATCTCGGCCATTTTCTGCGCCGCCTCGTTCCCGTGCTGGCGCGCTACAACCTGCCGGCGCCGGTGCTCGGCGGTTTGCTGGTGGCCGGAATTGTCACAGCCGGCCGGCGGTTTGACATGACCTTCTTTGCGTTCGACACGACACTGCAAAGCCCGCTGATGATTGCCTTCTTCACAGCCATCGGCTTCGGCGCCAGCTTGGCGCTGCTCAAACGCGGCGGCCCGCAGGTGCTGATTCTGTTTCTCTGCGCCACCCTCGGTGCGGTGGTACAAAACCTTCTCGGCATGGCGCTGGCAAAACCGCTGGGCATTCATCCCCTGATTGGCGTGATCAGCGGATCGTTGACTCTCGCCGGCGGGCCGGCGACCGGTCTGGCATTTGCGCCATTGTTCGAGCAGGCGGGTATTCCCGGCGCCGCCACCATTGCGATTGCCGCGGCGATGGCCGGCATCATCGCGGCCAGCGTACTGGGCGGACCGCTGGCCACTCTATTGATCGAACGCTTTCAGCTCAAGCCCAATCCTCGGTCGCACGAAAACGAGGCTGTGTTGCAGCCGGAAGCACCAGCGCCTGCCCGGGGGGCAGCGCAAAATACGGAAGCCGCCGTTCTGCTTAAGAGTGTGACTCTGCTGCTGGTGGTGATGTGGCTGGGCGCATGGCTCAGCGCCGGCTTGAAGGCCATGGGTGTAACCTTGCCGGCATATATCGGCGCGATGGTGGTGGCCGCGCTGGTGCGCAACCTTGATGATGCCACCGGCAAGTTCGGGTTGCCGCATCGCACGGTGGAAGCTTTGGGCACGGCGGCGCTGACGTTGTTCATCGTGCTAGCACTGATGACGCTGAAGCTGTGGGAGCTCGCCGGCCTGGCGCTGCCGCTACTCGTGATCCTGGCGGCGCAGGTGGCAATGATGGCGCTGGTTTGTCTCTGGCCGATGTTCCGCCTGCTGGGGCATGATTACGATGCCGCGGTGATGGTGAGCGGCTTCTGCGGCTTCATGCTCGGCACCACCGCCAATGCCATGGCCAACATGGAAGCCCTGGTGGAGCGCTATGGTCCGGCGCCGCGCGCGTTTCTGGTGGTGCCAATGATCGGCGCCTTCTTCATCGACTTCAGCAACGCCTTGCTGCTGACCGCCTGTGTCAATCTGTTTAAATGAAATGACCGGGTGCGCCCCGACAGTCGGGCGAACCTGCCGCACACCCGGTCAAGCTCATCAAATTGTCAAGGACAAGTCAACGAGAGAATCACATGTCCAAATTGCACGAACTTGCCGAGGCCGGTCAATCTCCCTGGTATGAAGGTTTGCGCCGCGCCTGCCTGACCAGCGGCGAACTGGCCGGTTGGCTCGAACGCGGCGTGCGCGGCCTGAACGCGAATTGGAACGTCATGGCAAATGCCATAGCCGGCAGCGCCGATTACGACGCTGATCTGATCCGCCTCGCTCAGGCAGGCACGCCCATGGCGGAAATTCAGGAAATATTAATTCGGGACGATGCGGCGCGCGCCGCTGATCTGCTCAAGCCGGTTTACGACGCGACTGCCGGCCGCGATGGGTACGTCAGCCTCGATCTCGACCCGCTCCCGGCCCACGATCCCGCGGCCACGATCACTGCGGCACAGCGGCTTTTCGCCGCGTTGAACCGTCCGAATGTGATGATCAAAATTCCCGCCACGCCGGCCGCCCTGCCGGCGATCACCGATTTGATCGCTGCCGGCGTGAACCTCAACGTAACCCTGATTTTTGATCTGCCAACCTATGAGCAGGTGGCCGGGGCCTTTCTGGCCGGACTCGAGCAGCGCCTGGGTCACGGCGAAGCACTCCATTCCGTGGCCGCCGTGGCCTCGTTTCACGTCGGAGAGATTGATGCCGCACTCGCGCCGTTGCTGGCGGCAAAAGGGGAAAGCGACCTGCTGAACAGGCCCGGCGTTGCCTGCGCCAGGCTGCTTTACCAAAAATTTCAGGAAATTTTTCAAGGCCCGCGCTGGCAGAAACTCGCCGCTGCCGGTGCGCAACCGCAGCGGCTGCTGTGGAGCAGCACCAGCATGAACAATCCCCTGTTCCCCGACACCTTCTATGTCGAAAATTTGACCGGGCCGCAGACTCTCTGCAGCATGACACTCAGGACACTCACCGCCTTTCTTGATCATGGCAACACGGCGCCCATGCTGACCGCCGGCATCAGCGCGGCGCGCGCACAGCTTGCGCAGGTGGCGGCCCTGGGGATTGACATGCATGCGATCGCCCGGCAGCTCCTGCAGCAGAGTCTGCAGGCGCACACCCGGGCACTGGAGAGGCTGCGCGCTCATCTCGCGGACAAGTTGCAACGTTTGCAGAGCGGACAGGCACGTCACCATTTCTTTTTGGGGAAGTATGAAGGTGCAGTCGCGGCGGCGCTGCAGGAGTTGCACGAGCACGCCATTCTGCCGCGGATCTGGCGGCATGATCACACGGTGTGGAAACCTCAACCCACCGAGATTACCAATCGCCTGGGCTGGCTGCACAGTCCGGAAGTGATGCCGGCGGCCATTGCTGAAATCACCGCTTTTGTGGAGGAAGTGCGCGCTGCAGGCTTCACCCATGCCCTGCTGCTCGGCATGGGCGGCTCGAGTCTCGCGCCGGAGGTTTTCCGTTTCACCTTTGGCGTGCGGCCGGGATTTCTCGATCTTGCCGTGCTCGACAGCACCGATGCCGAGGCCGTTGCCGCACAGGCGCAACGGCTGGATCCCGCCAAAACGCTGTTCCTCGTTTCGACAAAATCCGGCGGCACGGTGGAGACGTTTTCGTTCTTTAAATACTTTTACAACTTTGCGGCGCCACGGGTCGGCAGGGACAAAGTTGGCAAACACTTCGTCGCGATCACGGATCCCGGCAGCGGTTTGGTGGATACGGCCGTCAAGTGGGGCTTCCGCAAGGTGTTTCTCAATGATCCCAACATCGGCGGCCGCTACTCCGCGCTTTCGTACTTCGGTCTGGTGCCGGCCGCGCTGCTGGGCGTGGATTTGCCCCGGCTGTTGGAACGCGCCGCGCTCATGGCATGCAACAGCGAGGGCTGCAATTCTCCCGTGGTGGGAGACAATATCTCTGCAAAGCTCGGCGCGATCCTGGGGGAAATGGCAGCCAGTGGTCGCGACAAAGTCACGCTGCTGGCCTCAACCGCCATTCGCCATTTTGGCACCTGGGCCGAGCAACTGATTGCGGAAAGCACCGGCAAGGAAGGCAGGGGCATTTTGCCGGTGGAAGGGGAGGAGGTGGCATCGCCGGCAGCCTATGCCGATGATCGTGTCTTCGTGCATCTGCGGCTGGGCGGGGACAATACTCTCGCTGCCGCCCTCGCCGCCCTGCAGCAAGCCGGGCATCCCGTACTGCAATTCACCTGGCAGGATGAGTATGATCTCGGCGGCGAATTCTTTCGCTGGGAAATGGCCACGGCAGTGGCCAGCCGGCGGCTGGGCATCAATCCCTTCGATCAGCCCAATGTGGAATCCGCCAAAGTGTTGGCCCGGCAAATGGTGGCAGCCTATCAAAAGTCGGGACAGTTGCCCGAAGCCACACCCACGCTGCAGGTGGATGGCATTGCGGTTTATGCCGATTTTGCTGCCACCGATCTGTGGCAGGCGCTGCAACAATTCCTGGCGCCGGCAGAAAGGGCGGACGGGGCCCGCCCGCGCGCTTATGTCGCTTTGCAGGCTTACTTGCCGCCCGGTGCTGAAACCGACGCGGCACTGCAGCAGATGCGCCGCCGGATCATGCGGCACTGGCGCTGTGCCACCACCGTCGGCTACGGCCCGCGCTTCCTTCATTCCACCGGCCAGCTTCACAAAGGCGATGCCGGCAACGGGCTCTTTATCCAATTTACCTCTGATCCCCGCCAGGATTTGCCGATTCCCGATGAAGCCGGCAGCGCCGCCTCTTCCATGACCTTTGGCGTGCTCAAGCTGGCGCAGGCGCTCGGCGATCAGCAGGCCCTGCGCAATGCCGGTCGGCGCGTCATGCGTTTTCACCTCGGAACCGAGGTGGTGCGGCATCTGCAACGGCTGGCCGATTTGATTGCCTGATCACGGACAGGATTTGTCGTATTGCGGGATGACATCATGAAACGCATTTTGATCACCGGAGCCAGCGGTTTTCTCGGCGGACATCTTTGCAGCCAGGCCGTCAGTCAGGCGCAGGTTTATGGCCTCTGCCATCACCATTCCGCGCTGCCTCCCGGCGTGACGCCCGTCCGGCTGGATTTGGCTGACAGCGGGGGCATCGCGCCGGTGTTGCAAGCGGTGAATCCCGACACCATCATTCATGCCGCCGTGCTGCAAGTGGATGAATGCGAAACCCGCCCGGAATTGGCGCGCTTGATCAATGTCGAGGCCACGCGCGTCATTGCCCGGTGGTGCGGCGGGCAGGGACGACGGCTGGTCTATATCTCCTCCGATCTCGTTTTTGCCGGCGACACGGGCTGGTACGTCGAGACCGATGTTCCCAAGCCCCTGAGTGTGTATGGTGCAACCAAACGCGAGGGCGAGCTGGTGACGCTGGCGCATTGCCCGCAAGCGGCGGTCGCGCGCCTGCCTTTGCTTTATGGCCTGCCTTATGCCCGCGGGTATTGCTTTTTCGCCGGAATGCTCGAACGTCTGCGTCAGGGTGAGGAGGTGACGGTGTTTCACGATCAATATCGCACCCCAGGGTTGGTGGGAAACATGGCTGCCGCAGTTTTGGAACTGGCCGGCACCGGCTTCGCCGGCATCATTCATTTGGGCGGAGCACAGCGCGGCAGCCGGTTTGAATTTGCCCGCACCCTTTGTCGCATCGCTGGTTTCCCGGAAACCCTGCTGCGACCGGTTTCGATGTTTGCCGTGGCATTGCCCGCAGCGCGGCCGCGCGACGTTTCACTCAAAAACACCATTGCCCCCGGTCTGTTGCGGACACCACTGCTTGGATTTGAAGAGGGGCTGCGCATGCTTGTTGGCCACTGAGCCCGTGCCTGCCTCAGAAAATTAAAAAGCCGGAAGTGCAACCGCACTCCCGGCTTTCGATTTATCTCAGAACGTTGTTGCGCGACCGGTTCTCAGCTCACCCGGATGTCGATTTCGCGGCTCATGGCTTCCTTGCTCTTGGGCAGCGTGACAGTGAGCACACCATCCTTGTAATCCGCCTTGATGTTGCTGCGATCGATGCCCTCGCCCAGTCGGAAGCGGCGCTCGAAGCGGCCCTGACGCGTTTCACGCAGATGGAAAGACTGCTCGGCATCTCCCGTCTCCAAACGTTTTTCACCACCCAGCGTCAGCATGCCGTTGTCGAGCGTGATCTTGAGATCGTCTTTTCTCACACCCGGCAATTCCGCACGCAGGATGAAACCGTCCTTGCCTTCCAGGATGTCGACTTCCGGCACGAACGATGTCAGGGTATCAGTGCCGTTGAACCAATCGCGGAGCAAAGTATTCTCCAGCTCGGAAAACACGGTCGCAGCGGGATGCCATTTCACCAACATGATCAACTCTCCTTCGGTTTGGGGTTATCGTTAAAGGTTTATTTGTCGTCTTTTGCCTTGTTTTTATGCAAGGCCCATGCCGCTTGTTTTTTCGGCCAAATTATCCGTGGCGAAATGGTTTGTTCTGCCGATGTGGCATCAGACACTGACCGCGCTGACGGATTGTCCAGTAGTGCCGATGCAATTCTGACGTGCATATGAAACGTTGGCAGCTGTTGCGAAGCACCGCCGGTGAGAGCAGAATCGCGCGGCCATCTGGCTTGCGCCGATGCCTGCACAGCAATATCCCGAAAATACCGTAGCGCATACTGTCCGCCCAATGTCACGACCTGAATTTTGCACCCAGATTGATCCCATCCGCGGGGAACGCCGATTTGATCGCGAAGACCAACCACCCAAGTGTTGGGGCACAAAAAATTTTGCAGGCAAAGGTGCGGTCCACTCCTGTAGGAGTGCACTTCCCACACGCCATTTATTCCAGGCAACCGCAAGCCGGCATGCAAAATGCAAACGGCAAAAAAGTACTTTTGTAGTAGACCCTTCAAGGTCAGCACCACGACAGTTCATCTTCATCCCGATGGCTGGCCATACGCCATACGGGCTGGGCAGATTACCCTGAAAAACACTGGCATGGCCGCGACGTTTTTGGATGAACGCAGGTACAAAAATCAGATCCACCCGGGTTCAAAAATTTTGGTTGCAGCTTGCGGGCCGCCTCATAACAGGTGAGAAACGGTTTGGCTTCCGAAGCCTGGAAAAATGGTGTCCGCGCCCGACGTTTTGGAAGCCTCGACCCGGCCGGGCCGGAAACGTTTTCGGACAAACACGAATTGCCGGCCCATGGCAGGGAGCCCTGCCATGAACACGGAACATTCGGAATTGCATTCTTCGCCGGGGTTGCTTATCATCCGCCCGCGGGCAAAATCACACCCGATTTTTTGCCAGGAGATGCAACATGCCAATTCGACCTGTAGACCTGAAAAAGGCCGATGAGCAGACTTTACAAATTGACTGGGAGGACGGCGAGACCAGTTTCTATCCCATGGCATTTCTACGCCGCAGCTGTCCCTGTGCCT
Source organism: candidate division KSB1 bacterium (assembly GCA_034506255.1). Classification (NCBI taxonomy): domain Bacteria; kingdom Pseudomonadati; order Candidatus Zhuqueibacterales; family Candidatus Zhuqueibacteraceae; genus Candidatus Coneutiohabitans; species Candidatus Coneutiohabitans thermophilus. Next base: position 722,296 of record JAPDPX010000001.1, read on the forward strand.
CCTGTGAGGAAGCCCGGCATGCAAAGCCCGCCGGCAACCTGCTCAGGGTATTGCAGCCGCATGAGATCATTTCCGATCAAGTCACCATAACCCGCGCGGAAGTGGTGGGGCGCTATGCCCTTCATTTTGACTGGAGCGACGGGCATCACGAGGGCATTTATACTTTCGATTATCTGCGGGCGCTGGCGCAGGAGGAAGTTTGTCGCCGGCTCAAGGAAGAGAGGGGGCCGGCGGGAGAGTAGAGGCTTGCATGTCCCACAAACACAAAACGCCACCGGGCTTCCACGGAAGCCCGGTGGCGTTTTGCTTTTGGAGGCATAATCCCAACCGCCGCGGGGGAGGCGGCAACCAGGCCGACCGGGCTATTTGATCAGTTGCATTCTGCCGGTGGCAATACGGTTGCCGGCTTGCAGGCGGAAGATGTAGGTTCCGCTGGAAACCGGAACGCCCGCCTGATTGCGGCCGTTCCAGCGGCGATGATGCTGGCCCGCGTTTAGCTCGTGGTTGATCAATGTCCGCACCAACTGGCCGTTCATATTGAAGATCTGCAACCGCACCAGGCCGGGCTGGTCGAGCCGGAAGCGAATCGTAGTTTCAGGATTGAACGGGTTGGGATAAACTTCCGCCGCCAGTTTGTAATCACTGATCGGCGCTTGCGCGGCTTCGGCCCACGGCGCGCCGCCCGAGCTTTTCGGAAGCGCCGCCAGCGTCAGCAAGTTGTACCACACTTCATCGCGGGTGACGTTGGACGATGTAATCATCAAGTTCGAGGCGCTGGTGACATTGTGCGCCGGACCCGAGGAATCGAAGAAATCATCCAGGTCGCTGTAGAACACCGTGTCAACGGGCGTCGCGAGCAGGTCGTCGTAGTCGCCGAAATTGACCCGCTTCATCTCACCAGTCTGCGACGCGCCCTCCCGTGTGCCGAAGAGGTAGAGCACGTTGTTGGTAACATCGAGAGTGATGACCGGGCGGGTCCAGCCGTTGCCCTGGATGACGTCATACAGCGTCCAATTGCCGTTCGTTTCGCGATGATACAGGCCGTTTTTTAAAGTGGTGGCACCACCACCGCCTTTGGTCTTTATGACCATGAAAACCTCGTTGTTGTGGGTCGCCATGGCGATGTGGTTGTCGGCAAAAGTGCCGGAGGGTTGCTGCAAGTTGCCCGTCTCATCGGTCCACAGCGTATCGTGGTCACTTTCGCTGTGCCGCAGGAAGCCGAATACCGAGGTGCTGTTGCTGCTGTTTTCTGCGTAACCCACACCGATGCTGTTGGCCCCGCCGTTTTGGAAGGCAACGGCATCGACCAGGCCGGTCGCCTGATTGAGATTGCGCTTGAGGGTAATTTTCGCAGTCCAGGAGGTCCCGTCGTTGGTTGACTTCTGTCCGCTCAGGGTGGAATCGGCGATCCAGAAGACCCACAAATTGCCGCCCAGGGTGCGGGTGAGCACCATGTTGCTTTCCTGCACGGAATTGACGGTCTTGGGATAACCGCTGTCGATGCTCCAATTGCCGCCGCTGAAGCTCAACCGCAGAAGCTGGGTGGTGGAGGGCCCGGGCAGCAGGATGTAGGCCTTGTTGCTGCTGCTCACCAGCACCACATCGGGCCGGGCCTTTTGCGCCGAGCTGATCTGGATGCTTTGCGTCCATGTGAAACCGTCGAATTTCCACAAATACCATCTGCTGTCGGTTTTCGACTCCGCCGCGAGCCACCAATAGCCGCCATGATGAAACACTTTACTTTGATTGGCGTTGTCGAACTTGCTGTTGGTGCCGGGTACGGGTGCACCAAACAGATTGCTCGGTTCGATGTCATAGGGCTGGGAGGCAACCTGTGTGGTTTCAACACTGGTGTAGACGAACAGCGTGTAGCTGCCATTGACCGCGGGATTGCGCACCGCCGTTTCGGGCAAATACAGAGTGATCGAGTCGTTGTTGGCCGTCTCGACCGTGGCGGGGACCTGAATCTGAATGGTGCGTGTGGCGCTGTCCCCCGCGGCGCCGGCCGGTGTGCCATTGAGCTGGACGCCAAGCAAGTTGCCATGCGTGATTTGGGTCGCCGTGTTGAAACGCACCCGCACGGTATCCACGCCTGCCAGCATGCGGCCGTGCTTGCCAAGGCGAAAACCAATGGTATAGTTGGCAACTGAATCCGCGTCGGTCGGCAGCAGGGCCACGCGCGCGGCAGTCACGGTGGTGGTGGCGCGCACCAGATTGTAGGCCGGCGAATACACCGGCATCGGCTGTGCGCTGGTCCAGGCCTGCAGCGAATCCAAACCAAAGGCGGTTTTGTTGTAGACGCCGGCGAGGGTGTCAATCTCCACGAAAGCCGTGTCGCCACCTGGAACCGTCACCGGCGTGGTAATGGTGACTTCGCGCAGACTGGAATTGGTCCCCACCGTGCTGGCGGCCACGCCGTTGACTTTCACGTGCGCCGGAGCGATTGCGGCCGGCACGTAAGTGTTGAATGGAAACCGCAGCGATATCGTGCCGATACCGGCCGTGAGTGTGCCATTGCTGCTGTCGGTCAACACCACCGGCACTGTGTAGCTGGCTCGGGCATTCACCTCGTTTGGTTCCACTATGACGGAATCCACTGCCACCGGAACCGTCGGCGTGTTTTGCAGCAGATTGAACCACATATCGTTGGTGCTGGTGTTGCTGGCGCAGACCATCGTGCCAATCGTGCTGTTGACGAATTGGCGGGGCATGGTTGCGTGCTGCAGGGTGTTGCCAGCGGCGAAGATCAGCCGCGCGGCGGTCACACTGCTCGCCGTGTTTTCGCTGCCGATGGGCACGAGTTTGTACTCCGCAAAACTGCTGTCGGAACGAATGCCGGCCAGGATCAGGGAGTTGCTGGTGGTGTCGATCGCCAGAGTTGGCGAGGTCCAACCCGCCGCCGGGCTGAAGAAGACGGCATGGTTCGACCAGCTACCGGTGTTGCTGCGTTTGTATAGCGTGTTGCGCGGCACCCCGCTGCTGCCGCCAAAATTTCTGGTGATGAGGTAGATGTTGTTGTTCGGATCGACCGCCATGCTGATCTGATTGTTGGCGTTTTCGTTGCCCTGGTAGGTGAGCAGGTGGGTTTCATCCGTCCAGACACTGTCCGGATCACCTTCGAGATGGCGGAGGAACCCGTAGCGGCTGGTCGAGCTGGAAACACCCTCTTCGCCATAAGCCACGCCGATGTAATGGTTGCCACTTTGTGTGAAAGCCACGGCATCGGTGGTGCCTTTATTCTGATTGAGTGACGACTTGACGGTGATGGGGGTCGCCGACCAGGTCACCCCGCCGTCGGTCGATTTCTTGGCCTGCAGCGTGCCATTGTGGATGCGGAAAACCCACAAGTCGCCATTGGCGGCTGCGGTAAAACTCAGAGGATTGGCATCGTCGCTGTTGCCAAAACCGGGGATATTGACACTGAAGGCTGTATTCCACGTGCCGGCGCTGTAGATCAGGCCCCAGAATTTGACGGTATTCGTGTGGGAGCGTAATACACCGAGATGCCCGAGATTGCTGTCCAGCAGCACGTCATAGCGGTTTTTGGCGCCTTTGTCCAGCGCTTTATTGCGCGTCCACACGCCGCCGCCGTCATAGCGCCAAATGTACCAACGGTTGTTGGTGGCATCCAGTGCAATTGCCCACCATTTGCCATCGTGGTAAAACGTCTTGTTCTGGTTGGATTTGGAAGAGTTGGCGGCCGTGTTGACATGCATGACCGCGCCCGGTTGCGCAAGCACCTGCGGCCCCCACGCCAGCCCGGATAAAATCAGAGTGCCCAAGAGACTGGCACGCTTTCGCAAAAACCGTGTGACCAACGACACCATGTTGGGACTCCTGCTGATGGTGAAAATCCTTGGGACTCCGTCCAACTTGCAGTCCACTGCTTCATGGGCCTCGTCCGTGGAAGCTCTGAAAGGGGAGAGGAAAAGATGGGAAAGCCGCGAGTGTCCGTTCCATGGACCCCAGGCGCACAGCAGCAATGAAGACGGACACTTCGCTACACTAAATGTGAGTTAAGAATACCCCAGCGGTCGGCAAGTGCGGAAAGTCTGCAGAAAAAGTCGGTACAACGGCTTGCATGAGTGCCCTCTCCAACAAAAAAACACCACTTGTCCTGTGTGAGGACAAGTGGTGTCGGGGAAGCCTTGCCATTATCTGCCCGCTTTGTGCGGGACCATCCGATGGCGGCTGTTGAAAAGTATCTTCCCTGCACCAGCAGCTTTCTTACTTGATGAAGTGCAACAGACCGGTTTGTGCTTGGCCATCAACGAGCAGCCGGTAGAAATACGTGCCGCTGGCCACTGGCTCGCCGAGTTGGTTGCGGCCATTCCACCTGCGTTCGTGAGTTCCTGCTGGCAGGTCGCCATTCACCAGGGTGCGTACCACCTGCCCGTTGAGGTTGAAAATCTGCAGCCGTACGCTGGCCGGGCTGGTCAACCGGAAGCGCAGGTTGGTGACGGGATTGAAGGGATTGGGATAGGCCGTAATCACGGTTCCCGCACCGGTTGCCACGCCGCTTGCAGTTTGCCGGCTCTCCTCCGGCGCAATCCCGGGTTTGGCCAATGCGCCGTCGAGCAGGGCGATGAATTGCGACCAGGTCGCGTCGCGCGTGATGTTGCTTGCCAGCACCATCAGATCACTGGCCGAGGTCAAAGTATGATGCGCGGCTGACAGGTCGAAGAAGTCATCACTGGAATTTTGAAAGATCGTATCGACCGGGGCCGACACCAGATCATTGTAGTGACCGAGCGCCACATGCTTCATCTCGCCGATTTGCACGGCGCCTTCGGTCGTGCCCATCACGTACAGCTCGCCGTTGCTGGCGTCGATGGCACCAACCGGCCGCGTCCAGCCTTCGCCGATGTTGATCGCATAGCTCGACCAATCCCCATCCGTTTCACGATGCATCAGACCGTTTTTGGCGGCGGTGGCGGTGCCCCCCGCAGTTTTCACGATCATGAAGATCTCATTGTTGTGCACCAGCATGTTGATGTGGTCATCGGCATCGGTGCCATCGAACTGTTCGAGGTTGGAAGTTTCATCCGTCCAAATCGTATCAGGATCCGTGTCCTTGTGACGCAAAAAGCCAAAGATCGCGCTCGAGCTCCCATCCTCCGCATAGCCGAGGCCAACATAGCTGTTGCCCGCGTACGTAAAGGGAACGGCATCCGTCAAGCCATTCTGATCGTGCAGACCGCTCTTGATCACCACCGCTGATCCCCAGGTGTTGCCGTTGTCACTGGAACGGCGGCCATGGATGGCACCGCCGCTGATGTAGAACACCCAGAGAGCGCCGTTGTTGGCGCGCACCAGATTCATGTTGGCCTGTTGCACCGCCCACACGGTCTTGGGATAGCCGCTGTCGGTTGTCCAGGTTTGGCTGCCGGGATTGTAAGTCAGCCGCGTGAGGTAGGTCGTGCTTGCCCCTGGCAGCAGGATATAAACGCGGTTATTCGGGGCGTCGAGGATGCAGTCCGGCCGGGCTTTGGAGAGATTGGTGATCAGGCGCACTGCCGTCCAGGTGGTGTCCAACCGCTGGCACAGATACCAGTTCTTGCTGCTCTTGTCCTGCAGCATCGCCCACCAATAGCCGCCATGATGGAAGATTTTGCTTTGATTTTGGCGCTCGATGTTTTTGGTGGTTGAACTGATGGGCCTGCCGATGCGAATGTCATATCCCTGCGATTGCACCAAAGTGGTTTCGACGCTGGTTGCCAAGTGCAAATAAAACGTGTCGGCGTGGGAGGGATTGGTGATTCCAGTATACGGGATGAAAAGCGTCACCGAATCGGAGTTGTTGATGGTGACCGCTGCCGGCACGGTAATGGTTACCGTGCGATTGCTGCTGTTGCCGGAGGCCGTCGCGCTCACGGCATTCACTGTCACTCCCGTCAAACTGCCATTGGCAATTACCGTGGGCAAGGGAAATTGCACCGTGAACGTACTGGTGCCACTGAGCAGACGTCCGGCTGCGCCCACCCGAAAGGCGATGGTATAATTTGCCGCGCTGTCCGCCTCTGCAGGGAAGGGAGTGACGGTCGCGGCGGTGACGGTGGTGTTGGTGGCAAACAGGGTGTAGCTTGGCGAGGTCACGGGTGTGTGCTGCGCGCTGGTCCACGCTTCGAGGGTGTAGTTGCCCGCCAACGTCGGATTGAGCAGGCCGGTAGCGGCGGTGACCTCCACAGTGACGAGGGAAGACGGAGCGATGTTGACCGGCGTCGTAATCGCCAGTTCCCGCGTTGCGGAATTGGCCGAAGCCGTGGCCGCCGGTGTGCCATTGATCAGGATGTTGGCAGGAGAGATACTGGCCGGCACCAGTGTGTTGTCGGGGAAACGCAAATAAATTTGACCGCTACCGGCGCTCAGCGCACCACCTGCCGAGACTGTCATCTGGATGGTGTAGCCGGCATTGTAATTGACCGTGTCGGGAGAGACCGCCACCGAGTTGATGATCAGGTTGCTGGCGGCACTGATTGGCAGCAGGTTGAACCACAAATCATCGTCGGTCGTATTGTCGCCCACCACCATCAAGCCGGTGGTCGAATTCAGCAAGCCGGCCGGCACACTGATGTTGGCGAAGGCATCGGTGCCGGAAGCCAAAAGCGTATCCACCGCGGCGGTCAGCAGGGTGTTTTCCTGGCCGATGCTGCACATTTTGTACTCGACGATCGCAGAGGTGGTGTTGCGCCCGAGCAAATAAAGCACCTGATTCTCGCCATCGATCGCAATCGCGGGGGAAGTCCACAAGGGGCCGGTACCAACATTGTTCACGGCGAACTTGCTCCACACGCCGGCGGTGTTGCGCCGATAGAGGGTGTTGCGGGGATCGCTGCTGTTGCCGCCGGCGGTGCGCACAAACATGTAAATCTGATTTGTGCCATCAACGGCCATGCAGATGTCATTGAGCGCGACTTCGCTGCCGAAGAAAGTCAGTTGGCTGCTTTCATCCGTCCAGAGGGTGTCGGCATCACCGTCGCGATGATAGAGGAAGCCATAAGCGCTGTTTGCCGCATTCTTCTCGGCATAACCGACACCTACGTAATTTTGGCCGCCGAGCGTGAAGGCCACGGCATCGGTTGTGCCTGTGGAAACATTCAGGCCGGTTTTGATGGTAATGGCGGGACTCCAGGTCGTGCCCATATTGCTGGAGTAAGTCGCCTGCAAGTTGCTGCTGCCATCGACACGAAACAGCCACAGGGTTCCGTTCCTGGCCAGCACCATGCTCACCGGGTTGGATTTGTCGGGATGCACGAAATACTGAAGCGTCGACTTTTCCAGTTCCTTCGACCAGAGGCCACCGGCGTAGCCATACCGCCGAAAGCGCGGTTTGGTATGATGCGAGGCAAAGGTGTAAAGCTTGTCATTCACCGTGTCCAGGACCGCGTCGATGTAATAACTGGTGCTGGCTTCCTGTTTGTTGGTCCTCGTCCAAACACTGCCATCGTACTTCCAGATATACCACTTGGCCTGCGCTTCATGATAGCCCAAAGTCCACCACATGCCATCATAGAAAAACACTTTGCTTTGATTGGACTTACGAAACTCGGCGGTGGTGGAGACGGCGAGCGGCGAACCCGGCTGGGCGAAGAGAGGGGCGGCACATACGAGAAAGCTCACGATCCATACAAATAGCACTCCCCATAACCGCGAGCACTTTGATGTCGATAGCATATTGGATGCCTCCAAAAAAGATGAGACGAAAAATGTATAAGGAGCCTGATTTGAGTTGGTTTGCAGGTGGCAAGCGTGTGGATGGTTAAACATCAACGCGCTTGGCAGCAACCTTTTATCTCCAACCAGGTATTGGCACAAAAAGCAACCGGCTGGTTTACCCGTCAAGGTATCGTCATCCACCTCACGGCCGGCAAGCGGGTTGTCGGTTCGTGATGCAGGCCAATAAGCAGACGAGAATGGCAAGCGCTGATTTTATCCAGGCATCCGTTTATTACACCAGAAGAGAGGGAAATGCGGAATTTCGTCGCAATTGCATGCGTCGCCGGAGGGTATCGCCAGCTTTTGCTTGCATGTTCTAGGCAATTTTGCTATGTTCGTACCCACGCGTGACAAGACCATGCTGCTTCCCGATGATCGCAAGCAACTGCAACAACATGCCAACTCTTTTCCCCGCGAAGATGACTGCCACCGCGGTGGTGATTCACTACCATGAGATTGCCCTGAAAGGCAACAACCGGCGTTATTTCGAGAAGAAGCTGCAACGCAACATCATGCGCGCAACGGCGTCGCTGGGCATGCTCGAGGTGCGGCGTCTGCCGGGCCGCTTGCTGGGAATTCTGTCGCCGCAAGCCGATTGGCCGCAATTGCGCCAGGCTCTGCAACAGGTCTTTGGAGTGGCCTACTTTGCGCCCACAATCAGAGTCCCGCAGGATTTGGAGGCCATCAAGCATGCGGCACGAGAGCTGTTGCAGGGCAAAACCTTTGCGAGCTTCAAAGTGGAAACCAAACGCGCGCAAAAGGCCTTTGCCTGGACTTCGCCCCAGGTCAATGCCGCGCTCGGAGAATATTTATGCGCGCATTTTCCGGCCAAGGTGGATCTCACACATCCCGAAGTCACGCTGTGGGTCGAAATCGCCGATGATTATGCCCTGCTGTACTGCGAGCGGGTAGCGGGAGCCGGCGGCCTGCCGGTGGGAACCAGCGAGCGCGCAGTTTGCCTGATCTCCGGCGGCATCGATTCGCCGGTGGCGGCCTATCGCCTCATGCGACGCGGCGTGAAGTTGATCTTCGTGCATTTCCACAGCGCACCGTTCACCAGCACCGCCTCCCAGCGGCTGGTCGAGCGCCAGGTTCAGCTTCTCACCCGTTTTCAGTTCCTGTCTTCGCTGTATTTGCTCCCCTTCGCCGAGGTGCAGCGGCATCTGGTGGCGGTTTGCCCGCCGAGTCTGCGGGTCATCCTTTACCGCCGCGCAATGTTGCGCCTGGCGGAGCGTATCGCGCAAAACTATCATGCACCGGCATTGGTGACCGGCGACAATGTGGCGCAAGTGGCCAGCCAAACGCTGTCGAACCTGCATGTGATCAGTGCCGCGGTCGGGCTGCCGGTCATCCGGCCCCTGGCAGGAGAGGACAAGCAGGACATCATCGCGCAGGCGCGTCAAATCGGCACCTATGCCATCTCCATCGAACCGTATGAAGATTGTTGCTCCCTGTTTGCCGCGCCCAATCCTGAAACGCATGCCCGGCTCGAGACCGTCAGGCGATTCGAGGCAATGTTCGACCTGGAGGCGGAACTCGGCAAGGCGCTGCAACAAGCCGTGATCAAGCGTTATCGCTTCCGCCGCCAGGTGTGTGAGGAGCTGCCGGCACCACCGGCTGCGTCGGCGAATCGCGAACAACTCTGATCAGCAATACCGCCGTTCATGAAAAATCCCAGCCAGGCGTTTGCCGAAAATGACGCGGTGATTTTCTACGACCGCAAGGAACGTCTCTATTACGACGTCCTGCGACCGGGACGGTCAACCAACATCCGCGGTGATTTGCTGCCACATGATCAAATCATCGGACGCCGGGAAGGTTTCATTTTGCGTTCACAGCGCGACAAGCCCTATTGGGTTTTTCGGCCGACGCTCAACGATCATGTCGTGCACATGCGCCGCGGTGCCACGGTGATCTATCCCAAGGATTTGGGAGTGATGTTGCAATATGCCGACATCTATCCCGGCGCCACCGTGGTGGAATCCGGCCTGGGTTCGGGTGCACTGGCCACCGCCTTACTGCGCATGGTGGGGCCGCAGGGGAGGGTCATCAGCTACGAAATACGCCAGGATTTCATCACTCTGGCACAACGCAATTTACAGCTCTTTGCCGGGGAAACACCCAATCATGTGGTGCGGCAGTGCGATATCTATGAGCATTTTGAAGAGGAACAAGTGGACCGGCTGTTGCTGGACGTGCCGGAGCCGTGGCGGGTGCTGCCCGGTGCCACCCCAAAGTTGCGTGCCGGTGCAATTGTTTGCAGTTATTCCCCCACCATCATTCAGGCCAAATCATTTGTCGAGGCCTTGCGTGCCGAGCATTGCTTCATCGCCATTCAAACGCTGGAGGTGATGCTGCGGCCCTGGAACATCGCCGGTCTGTCGGTGCGGCCAGCATTGCGCATGGTGGGACATACCGGCTTCCTGACCTTTGCCCGCAAATCCGAGAAATCGACCTTGCCACCCGAACCCCCTCCGGAAGCGGAAACCACTGCTGCCGGATCACCAAATGAGGAGGAGCATGAAGCACAAGCATGAATTTCTCTCGGGACGCAAGATTTCACCCACACCCATCCGGCCCAACGTGACGGTCAGCGAGCTGGTGGAACAGACCTTCTTTGCCTACAATTCGGCGCGCTTGCGCGAGGCTTGCCGCCTGCTGACCGAAAAGATGCTCGAACCGGATGTCACCATTGGCATGAGCCTGACCGGCGCACTGTCGCCGGCAGGTTTGGGAATTTCCGCAATTATCCCGCTCATAGAAAACGGCTTCGTCGATTGGATCGTTTCCACCGGCGCCAATCTTTATCACGATACCCATTTCGGCCTCGGGCTTTCCATGCACCAAGGCACGCATCTCGCGGATGATGTGGTCTTGCGGGAAAAGGGCGTGGTGCGCATCTATGACATCTTCTTCGATTATCATGTCCTGCTCGATACGGATGCCTTCTACTACCAAATCATCGGGAGTCCGGAATTTCAACGGACGATGAGCACGGCCGAGTTTCACCATCTCGTCGGGAAATATGTCGCCGCGCGCGAAGCTGAGCTCGGCATGCACAACTATTCGATGCTGGCGGCTGCCTATGAGTATGGTGTGCCGATTTATACTTCCTCCCCGGGTGACTCGTCGATCGGCATGAACGTGGCAGCCAAAGCCATGCTCGGCAATCGTCTGCTTATCGACGTCAATGCCGACGTGAATGAAACCTCCGCCATTGTGTTGGATGCCAAACGCAACGGCGGCAAGAGTGCGGTGTTGATCTTCGGTGGCGGCTCGCCCAAGAATTTCATGCTGCAAACCGAACCCCAGTTGCAGGAAGTCATGAAGATTGCCGACAATGGCCATGACTATTTTCTGCAGATCACAGATGCCCGCCAGGATACAGGCGGGCTCTCAGGCGCCACCCCTGCGGAAGCCGTCAGTTGGGGCAAAGTCGATCCGGAAAAATTACCCGATACCGTGGTTTGCTATTGCGACACGACGATCGCCATGCCAATCCTGGTTGCATACGCGCTTTCCAAGCACCCGCCGCGCACACCCAAGCGCTTGTACCACCGCAGAGCAGAGATGCTCGAACGCCTCAAGTCTGAATATCTCGCTGCACTCGCGCAGGAGCAGGGAGATTGATTGCTCATGGCAACACGCGAAACCCCATCTGCTGACGAGGGACGGCTCATTGCAGCTTTAGAGCAAAGTCTCGTACTTGTTGAAAAACAGACATTAAACCTCCCGCTGTCCCGCTGGAATTTAAAGCATTCCATTGAGGCCTGGTCTGTCGCCGAAATCGTGCATCATCTCATTCTTGTCGAAGTGCAGCGCTTGCAGCAACTCAAAGATTTGCTTGAAGGCAAACGTGAAAGTGCGGCGGCCAGGACTGACAGTGCGCCGCCTGATTTCGCGGGCGTCCGCGCTCGGATGAAGCCGGTAAAGACGACAAAAGACATGGAGCCGACACCTGAGATTCCGCCAAAGGTGCTGATCGCCGGGTTGCGCCGGGCACGCAGCGAAACCATTGCATTCGTGCGCGCGTCTGATCTGCAGCAATTGGAGAAGGTGTGGATCAATACCGTATCTCTGGGCGCACTTAATGGTGTCGAGTTTATCGAATTTCTGTCAGCGCATATGGAGAGACATGCAAGGCAGATAGCGGAGACGCTGCAGCAAAGCTAGCCCAGCGAGTAAGCGACTGGTCGGCAGGATTTGTGGAAGGTCACTAACGTTTCGGGGTGAGTTGGTTTCCGCATTCGATTTTGTGTTATGTCAACATCGAACGGAAAATATAATATAAAATCCCCCTGACCTACCTATTCCCCTCAAAATCACATCCATCACTTCCTAAACAAGTCGGGGCGAGAGGATTTGAACCTCCGACCTCTTGGTCCCGAACCAAGCGCGCTAACCGGCCTGCGCTACGCCCCGAAACAATCGAAAAACACTGCACGTGTTGTCAAGTTCTGAAGTAAAGAGTAATAAACCGGTAAATATCCCGTGCCCCGTGTATATGGCTCTTTTGTCCGGCATAGACTGTCGCAATCGGATGAAAATGAACTTTGCAGCCGGCGCGACAAGCCTTGATGATCACCTCCGATTCCGTATCATACCCCTCTGTTTCCAGTGTGATCTGTTCAATCAGCAACCGGGAATGCAGCCGGTATCCGCATTGACTGTCCTTGATTTCCACGCCCAGCTTGCGGGAAAGCAGAGCACTGGTGATGCGATTACTGGCTATTCGTGCCAACGGCATGACCCTGAAATCGAAGGAGCGATGCCCGATGATGAGATCTGCCCCGGTTTCGACAAATGCACGAATGAACCCCGGAATTTCCCGTGGTGGATGCTGGCCATCGGCATCCAGTGTGATAATGGCCTGGCTGGTGGAATGGCGCTTGACAAAGTCAAACGCAGTGCGCAGCGCTGCACCTTTGCCGCGATTGCGCTCATGCCGGAGCACTTGTACACCGGCTTCCGCTACACGCTGCTGCAAGCCATCGGTTGAGCCATCATCGACCACCAGGATGTGATCTTTAGGGAGATAATCACTGACCTCTGCCAACACCTTGCTGATCGCGCCACCGGGATTGTAAGCGGGCAGCACGGCTGTCACTTCCACCGCAGAGGTATCCATCTCAACCGTCTATGCCAAAAGAAACGCTTGTCACACCCAAAACGGCGCTTACAATAGAGAAAAATGAGCTTTTTTGCAAGGGTTTTGTTGGCCGGTTTTGAAAGATTATTTTTCACCGGTCTCGCCCACGTGCCGGATGTGTACTTCGACGCGCCGGTTGAGCATGCGGCCCTCGGGCAGGCGATTATCTGCCAGGGGCCGGCGTTCGCCATAGCCCATGCTGGATAGGCGCGCGCGCTCGACACCCAACCGCACCAGCTCGGCCAGGACATTATTGGCGCGCCTGATCGAAAGCTGGGCGTTGTGCTCCTCTTCTCCGATTTCATCGGTGTGACCATAGAGCGTGCACGTGGCAGCAGGTTCCGCTTTGAGTTTTGCCGCGATTTGCTGCAATTTTTTCCGCAGGCGCGGTGAAGCCAGGTCGAGACGATCATCGTCAAAGCCGAACAGGATGATCGGTATCTTCTCGATCAGCAATTTCTCCAGCTTTGCCTGTCGGCCTGTAATGATGTGGGCCGGCGTGTCAAAAACCTGGCCTAGTTGATCGTAGACGCGCAGGGTGTAACGCAATTCCCGCCAGAAACTCGTCTGCCGGTTCGGATCGAAGCGCCAGTCCCATGTCAGCGTGTCGGCCACCGGGCCACGGCCGCTGATCACATCGACCGTGTCCTGCTCGGAGAGCAATGCCAGCGACCACCCCGCCAGACCCGCGCCCGGAGCCACGGCAGAAACGACAAAACGGCAGATCCCGGGAATGACATCGATCTCCCTCTTGAATGACATGATCGGCGCGAGAAGAATCTCCTCAAAGCGCGGATCAACAAACACCTCCGCCCGCTGCAGCTCCTCCAGTCGTTGGGGATCGTGGCTCTGGCCCTCACTCAATTCCGGCTCGCCGAGCGCGACGCTCACCTGTTGCGCATTCACCTGCAGGTTTTCGACCAGATGCTTGCGCACCGAGTTGGCGCGTTGCAGGGCGATGCGCGCCGGCGACTCCTCCACCGGCAAGCCCGGGCTGTGGCCACGGATTTGGATGCGTGCTTCCGGATGGTTGCGCAAGCGCTCGGCGATGATGTTCAGCAAGTTGCGGTATGCGCTGTTGATCTCTCTCACATTCAATGCCGCGTGCAGCGACTGTCCTTCCTGCAGCAAATCGTATCGCGATTCCGCCAGCAGCGCCGAATTGCGTGCAAAGAAAATGCGCGGAATCAACGGCAATTCCTCCTGAATTTGCCGCGATTCGGTAATTGTCACTTCCTCGACCAGCGCGCGAATCTCCGCGTACAGCCGGGGCAGCTTGCGTCCGGGTTGTGGCGTTGCGACCGGTGCCCGCTCGCTCGGTTGCACCTCCCCCCTGCCTGCTTCACCCCGCGCGCTGAAGTCGAACACCAAGCCAAGCTCGTGCGAGCCGGCACTAATCAGTCCCAAATCACTGGCAGGCAGGCTGAAGCTGTAAAATAATGACGCCTGGTTGTGCAAATTGAGCTGGCCGTCGAGATGCACGTTTTGCAGTGCATAGCCGAGACGCACGCGCCCCACGGATGAACCGAGCAGTTCTGATCCTGCCTGCAAGCGCCAGTTATGCTGCCAGTAGTGCCAGCCCAGGTCCACCTTTACAACATGGTGTGAGATGCCCATGCCGATTTGATACTCGGGCGGCGTGCGCATCTTCCGGCGGCCCAGCGCAATATTCGGACGCAAAAGGTGATGCACCGAGGCGCCCAGCGCGATTCTTTCGGTCAAACGGTACAGGGCACCAATACCCGGATCAAAAACCATGACACCGCTGCGCCCCTGAAACACCGGATCGTTGGCATCCACCAGATCAAAATTTCCGGCAGCGTACTGGCGGCCATGCAGCGCAAGCTCCACTCCCAGGGAGAACTGTTCGACAATCTGTTTGGCTGTCAAAAGGCCGAAGCGATATTCGCTGAACAGCGGCGTGCTGAAGAAACGCGTGCCCAGACCGGCAGACCAGCCGGTATGCGCGAAATTGGAAAGAGTCAGATGCCCCAGCGAAGCCTTCATCGCGAAGGCATTGTTGGGAATGGCCCCCGGGTAAATCAATTTCAAGCCGAGATAAGCACGGGACGAACCGGTGGAAATCGCGGCGGGATTGGCGAACATCACGCGGGGGTCATTCGCATTTGCCGGATTGACAGAAATGACAAATTGTGCGTGGCCCGGCAGCGCCTCCGCCAGCCACACCAGGCTGCAGCCAGCCAGCATCCAACGGTGAGAGAATCGCATCTTCAATTCGATTCAGGTGATTCCTGCGCCGCCAGCCGATCCAGGGCGTCGATGGCCTGAGAGAGATGTGCGACATACTGGCGCCGCAGGAAAGTCAGATTTTTGATCCGGCCGAGTTTGCTCAGTGGCTCATATTCACATTGAATGTTGACAATCGTCTCTCTTGCTGACGGCCCGCTCAGATCGAAAATGAGCTGAAACAGTTCAATGCCGTGAATCCTGCCGGTCTCACGCACCGGCTTGAGGCTGAACCGCTCACCCGGCAGCCACTCGGTGATTTCCAGCTCAACCACCTGCGTGCCAGCCTCCGTCTTGATTTGAAAACGCCATTGGCCGCCGAGGCCTGCCGGCTGGCCCCGCAAGAAATGCACACCCGCAATACCTGCCACCCATTGTCCTGCGCGGTTGAGATCAGCGCCCACCCGCCATATCTGCCGGCGGTCACGTGCCAAAATTTTGGAAATGGAGAGTACTGTCATCGTTGCAGCCCCGGTTGATGAGATTGACCTGACTCGTTGCTTGCCTCCTCCCTCTCCACTGCCGCCATGTCAGGATGACACTGGCACGCGCCGGCGGGCCCCCGGCTGGCTGTCCGCGGGAAACGCAATCTCAAAATGCACGGTGTCCGGCCCGAAATTTTCCCGCATGAACTTCACGAGCTCGGCCGTGGGCCGAACTTTCAGCGAGCGTGATTGAAATTCATAAAACGGCAGCTCGCAGCCGCCAACGCGAAAATACAAACCGCAATTACCCTGATGGATGCGCACCATCTGGGACAGCCGCTGCAACAGCGCCTCATTCAGCTTGTCCACGGTCATGTCCAGCATGACTTTCCTGGGAATCACCTGCCAGGCCTCCTCAAGGCTCAGAATTTTTTCGACCATAATCTTGGCCGGCTCCTCCTCCTCGCGGCTGGAGGTGCGTCCGATCACCACGATGGCATTGTCGACCTGCAGCAGCTCGCGATGGGCGGCCAGCGCTTCGCTGAACACGATGGCCTCCGTGCTGCCGGTGTAGTCTTCAAGTGTGACAAATGCCATCTGGTGGCCTTTGCGATCGAGTATCGTCTTGAGTTGGGTCACCATGCCGCACACCATCACCTGCACCCCGTCCCGCATGCCCTCCAAATCCTGCAGGCGATGTTTGGAAAACAGATTCACTTCCAGCGCGTAACGATCGAGCGGGTGGCCGGAGAGATACAAGCCCAGGAATTCCTTTTCGCGCTTCAGACGTTCATCGGGCTTCCAATCCGGTGCTTCCGGCAGGGCCGGCTCGATCTCCATCGCGGCGGGCACATCGTCGAAAATCGAAGCCTGGCCGCGGAAACGGTCATCCTGTTGCCGCTGGGCATAGGCGGTGGCGGCATCCAGCGCGAGCAACAACTGATTGCGATTGGGCGTGATGGAGTCGAAGGCGCCGGCCTGCACCAGGCTTTCCAGCACTTTTCTGTTTACCGTGCGCAAGTCCACCCGCGCGCAGAAATCAAAAAGCGAGGAGAACTTCCCTCCTTTTTGCCGGGCCTTGATGATGCTCTCGATCGCGCCCAGGCCGACGTTCTTGATCGCGCCCAGCCCGTAGCGAATTTTTTGATCGACCACCGCAAATTCGGCCAGGCTCTCGTTGACGTCCGGCGGCAGCACGGTGACGCCCATGCGCCGGCATTCCTCGATCAAAACCACGATCCGCGCGGTGTCGCTCATTTCACTGGTGAGCGTGGCGGCCATGTATTCCGCGGGATAATGCGCCTTGAGATAGGCGGTTTGATAGGCCACCAGCGAATAACCGGCCGCATGCGATTTGTTGAAACCATAGCCCGCAAACTTGTCCATCAAATCGAAAATCTGATGGGCGATCTTTTCGGGAATGCCGCGGGCCACCGCGCCTTCGATGAACAATTTGCGCTGCTGCTGCATCAGTTCGGCAATCTTTTTCCCCATCGCGCGGCGCAGCAAATCGGCACCCCCGAGCGTGAAACCCGCGAGATCGCTGGCGATCCGCATCACCTGCTCTTGATACACGATGATGCCGTAGGTCTCCTTCAAAATCGGCTCCAGCGCCGGATGCAGATATTCGATGGGCTTGGTGCCCTGCTTGCGCGCGATGAAGTCATCGATCATATCCATCGGTCCGGGGCGGTAAAGCGCGTTCATGGCGATGAGATCGTCCAGGCATTGCGGCTTGAGCTTCTTGAGATATTCGCGCATGCCCGAGCTTTCGAACTGGAACAGGCTGATGGTCTCGCCGTTGCCGAAAATGGCATAGGTGGCGGGATCATCCAGCGGGATCCTGTCGATATCGAGTTCGATGCCCCGCTGTTTCAGCATCTTCAGCGTCTTGTCGATCACCGTCAGCGTGCGCAGGCCGAGGAAATCCATCTTCAAAACGCCGATGCTCTCCAGCGACTTCATGTCATATTGCGTGGTGACATCGCCGGTGTTGGACTTGTAGAGCGGCGTGTAGTTGGTCAGCTCGTCGGGTGTGATCACCACGCCGGCGGCGTGCGTCGAGGCGTGCCGCGCCAGGCCCTCCAGCACTTTGGCATATTCCACGAGCTGCCGGTGGGTCTCATCGCTTTCCACCAGCGCACGCAGCTCGCTGACCGTTTCCAGGGCCTTGTCGAGCGTGATGCCCAGGGTGGCGGGGATCATTTTGGCTATGCGGTCGACATCGCTGTAGCGCATCTTGAGCACGCGCCCGACGTCGCGAATCACCGCGCGCGCCGCCATCGTCCCGAAAGTGATGATCTGGGTGACGTTGGCCTCCCCGTACTTCTCGCGCACATACTTGATCATTTCCTCGCGGCGTTCATAGCAGAAGTCGATGTCGATGTCCGGCATCGTGACGCGTTCGGGATTCAGGAAGCGCTCGAAAATCAAATTGTACTTGATGGGGTCGATGTTGGTGATCCCGAGGCAGTAACTCACCAGGCTGCCGGCCGCCGAGCCGCGGCCGGGGCCGACCGGAATGCCCTTGGCCCGCGCCACGCGGGTGAAATCCTGCACGATCAGGAAATAGCCGGCATAACCGGTTTGCTTGATCACCGCCAGCTCATGGCGCAGACGTGCCTCCAGCTCCGGCGTCACCTCGGCGTAACGCTCGCGCAGCCCCCGGAACGCCAGCGTTTCAAGATATTCATCCAGGGTTTTGCCCTGCTCCGCCGGCGGAATGGTGAAGGTCGGCAAATGCACCCTGTCAAAATCGAGTTTGAGATCGCACTTTTGGGCAATCTCCTCGGTGATGCTCAGCGCCGCGCTTTCCTCCGCAAACGTGCTTTGCATCTCCTCCTGCGACTTGAAATAGATTTGATCGGTGGTGTAGCGCAGGCGGTTGGGATCATCGCGGTCCTTGCCGGTTTGCAGGCAGATCAACACATCATGCGGCAGCGCGTGCTCGCGTTTGAGATAATGCGTGTCGTTGGTGACCACCAGCGGGATGCTGAGCTCACGGCTGAGCACCTTCACTTTCTCGCGGACGACATCCTCCTCCGGAATGCCGTGCTTGTGGATTTCCAGATAGTAGTCATCGCCGAACAGCTCGCGGTATTCCAGCGCCACCCGGCGGGCGCCCTCCTCGTTGCCGGCAAGCAGGGCTTGCGCCACTTCCCCCTTCAAACAGGCCGACAACACAATGAGGCCCTCATGATACTTCTGCAAAACCTCGCGATCGATGCGCGGCCGGTAGTAAAAACCCTCGAGATACCCGATGGAAACCAGCCGCATGAGGTTTTTGTAGCCCTGCAGGTTCTTGGCCAGCAGCACGAGATGAAACGAAGTGTCGGCCATCCCGGTTTTGGAGGAGGATTTTTCCCGGCGGCTGCGCGGCGCCATGTAGGCTTCCACGCCAATCACCGGCTTGATGCCGGCTTTTTTGCAGGCCTTGTAGAATTCAATCGCACCGCACATGTTGCCGTGGTCAGTGAGCGCCAGGGCGGACATGTGATGACGTTGTGCCGCGTCCACCAGATCCCTGATGCGGCAGGCGCCATCGAGCAGACTGTAATGGGAATGGTTGTGGAGATGGACGAATCCTGACATGGCCCGGAGGTGCAAGTGATGAGGTTGAAATGTACCGGTCAAACCGCCGGCGAAAATAGAAAACTCACGGAGCAATTGCAACAGGATTTCCCGGCTGCAAACCAGCGCATGAACACCTTTGCGCAATTGCCGCCCCCGGTGTGACAACACACCCGATCGGTGTGGCGCACCGGCAGGCGCATCACCTGCAGCATGACAGGCGGTCGCAGCGCAGCCCGGGCCGGCCACGCGCCGCTCACCCCCCGCTGTTTGCCAGAAAGGAAAGCACGGCCGCCATGAGCTCATTCATCGCCCGGTATTGTTCAGACGATGCCCCCAAAATGGCGCTGGCCGGTTGCACAAATTTTGCCGGTCGAAGTTCGGCCTGACCGTGTGCCACCATCTCCCCCACCGCCGCGGCCGTCATTTCGAGATGAAACTGCAAGCCCATGACCGCGCGGCCAAATTGAAAAGCTTGATTCTCGCAGGCCTCGCTTCGCGCAATCCGGATTGCCCCCGGCGGCAAATCGAAGGTTTCCCCGTGCCAGTGAAACGCCGGAAACACCGCCGGAAAACGAAAAACTTCCCCGTTGCCGGCAGAGACTCCCTGCACAGGAAACCAGCCGATCTCCTTCACCGGGTTGCGATACACTCTGGCGCCCAGCACGCTGGCGATCAGTTGGGCGCCCAGGCATATACCCAGAACCCGCCTGCCCTGTTGGATGCATGCGCGAATGAAGGCCTTCTCTTCAGCCAGCCACGGCACGGTGTCCGTGTCGTTGGCACTCATCGGACCGCCCATGACGATCAGGAAATCCACCTCCTGCGGATCGGGAAGCTGGCAGGATTCAAAAAGGCGGGTAGTCGTTGTCTCATGTCCATGTGCTTCGAGCCAGGGTACGATGCGCCCCGGCCCTTCAAATGGAACGTGCTGGAGGTAATGTGCGCGCATTGTCTCTCCGATGTTGCTGATGGTCAGGCGCAGTTGCCCGCCGGCAGGCAGTCGCAGCGGCTGTGCGGGGCCGGCGCCACACCCGAAAATCCCGGTGCTTTCTGTCTTCTGCCCATCACTGGCAGCGTGAAAGTTGACGGAAGAAATCACGCAGCAGGTCGCTCTGGTCTGGACGATAGAAAATGAGGAACGCCGAGATCTGTGTTTCATCCTCCAGGCGCCGAATTGCCCGGAGGTTGTCCTCCACTGTGCCCCGTTCCGGAACGATCGAGAGCTGAATGAAAGTGAGCGTCTGGGGTGATGCTTCACGGATTTGACCGACCACGTTTCTCACCTCCGTCTCCAGAAGCTGCTCATCTTGGAGAAATGCCTGAAATTGCAGCGTGATCGCCTCCATGAAACGGGCCACTCTGCCCCAGTCCCAGTTGGCGCCACGCAATTGGCCATAAGGTGGTGTGACCATGAACTGAAAACCGTGTCGCCGGCTCACCTGTTGTCCGCGCTCAAAAAACCCGAGGGAAGCCTGTTGGTCCCGGGTGAACTCGGGCGAGAACTCCGGGCCGCCTTCGTAGTCGTAGACCACCCAGTCGAGACTTTGTGGCAGGCGTGGAACCCGCGCCTCCAACTCGTCGATGGCAACATACCCCGCCCACGACAACACCCGCACTCCCGTCTTGATCCGGCTTTGGGCTTCGTTGGCTTTTGATATTGCCCATTGCGCCTGGCTGTCCGGACCGCCGACCAGGAGATAATCTCCAGGCAGCAGGTGATCGGCAAAGATTTTTAAAAGCGAATCGGCAAAAGGATTCCTGGTCAGCAGGAAGGCGAGGCGGGCCTGAGAGCAAGGAGAGGATTTACTTTCCTGGCTCAATGTGTTACGGCCGGAACAGCCGAGAATCAGGAGCCCGGCCAGCGCCCCCGCCAAACAGTGTTTTCTCATGCCGAAAACCATCCTTTCACGTCTGAGCGCACGGGAAAGCCGGTGGTGAGACAGACGATACGCTGTACCGAACAAAATCTTTGCTGGCATGCCGACCCCACCCGCAACGATGTAACTGCCATCGCCGGATGCTGGTGCTGAAGCTTTGCGCTTTGAAATGCAAATTCCAACTCCAAACCAGGTATACATCCTTTCAGGCGTTGTCGTACACGCAGACCTTGCTGTGCGACTTGTTCGTGCGGGCGCAGGGCTTGCCGATAGACCACGGCGTCATCTCGCCCGTCGAAGCGGAAGAATGGCTCCGCGATTCCACCCGGTCATTCGGCCTTCTCCTCCATGATCGTAGCGCGAATCTGGCGGAGCGTTTCTCTGACCTTTTGCTCGAGGGTTGCTTGTTTGATGCCGCCTTCCGCTCGAGCTTCCAGCCTGACCTCAACTTTTAACTCAGCACCGTCTTGCCGAATGGGCATGACGACCCCACGGACGAACTCGGAGAATTTATCCCACGGGATGGTTGCCTGCAAGTGGTAGGCGTGTATGGTCCTGGTCGTCATCGCAGCGGGCTGAGTTGGCTTACTATCAACTTCAGCAACCTTCGACGGCGGTTGTGTTCCCACCTGTTCTACGCCGGTTGTTCCTGAGGAGGGCTGATAGGGCATCATCGGCTCACGCACGAGAATGGCCTCCGCGTCAGACTCAGATAGCGATGGCCTTTCGCGGAGGAAAACGCGCTCACCAATCCTCACCCCGAACGTTCCTTCCTGCACGCCTTGCGCCACGGCTTCCAGCAGCACCTCTTTACGCTCCAGCATGGGAAGATTCGGATATCTCAAAAACGCCTCGTAGATTTCGTCCACGGGTTTTTCCTGTTCCCCCTCTCGCAAGGCTTTTTCCAGAATGCGCCTGGGCGAGATTTTGGCAAGCAGCAGGTCTTCCCCGCACAGATACTCGCGCACCCGATGAGCGAGCGAAGGCCTGGCGCCCACCGTGGGCAGGCCGAGGTCCAACCAGCGGTAGCCTTGTTCATCGGCTTTGGCCAGGTGCCGATAGGCGCTCAATAACTGGTGCGCAATTCCGCTTTCGGCATCTTTGAGCTTGTTGTCCAATCCCTTTTTGTTCTCCTCGGAGAGCTGCCGCAGCAGGGCTTTGTCGTCGCGAATGGCGCGATAGGTCAGGTAGCGCTTAATCTGCTGGCGGGCGCTGGCCAGTTCGCCGGCATCCGTAGTCAGGAGAAGCAGGGTGTTGCGGTAGGTGCGAAAGGTCTGCCCGCATTTTTCGAGCAGTTCGCGGGCAAAGGTTTCGCTCTCGGCCGCTTTGCGCGTGTATTCCGGCGAAAGCATCGCCAGTTTCAGTTCTTTCGTGTCCGGGACATCCTGCGAGGTCTGCGGCCAAAGAGTAACCCGCAGCTCGGCGCCGGCGAGTTTCTCCAGCCGTGCCCGCATCTCCTCGGTGATCTGCTCAGGCCGCACCGCTTCTTCTTTTTCCACGATGACGCGATTGAGATTGGGCTGGCTGGAAAACTGGTAGCTGCCGCCCTCCACGTGCAGGTACCACAGCTCCTCCTCCAGCCGGCGCAAGGCGTCGGCGATGATCGCCGCAGGCAGCCCCGGTTGCAACAGCGCCAGGCGCAGCCGCTGAATTCCCACGCCGCGCTTTTCGCTGCCGCTGAAAGAACCAAAAAAGATGGCCCGCGCCAGGCCCCCGGCCACGCCAAAACGGGCGTACTCGGAGCCCATTTCGCGATCAACCCTTTCCGCTTTGGCATTCCCGTCCGCGATGTCCGAGGCAATCACCCCTAAGTACTCGTTGCCGATGTGGCGCACAAATTCCGCGCGCACCGCCGGGTTGGCGAGGTTGAGGTGGGCGGGCAAAATCAGCGGTGCCGGGTGCTGCTTCTGGTAAAGCTCGCTCACCACGTTCGCCAGCAGGCGCAGCACCCCGCGGGTGCGTTGGAAATCGGGGAAGGTGCTCCAACGCTCGAACAGCACGTCAATGAGTTCGGGATGAAACGGATAGGCCTTGCGTATCCGCTCGCGGTAGGCCGGCTCGCGCACCTCTTTGGGCAGATCATCGCCTTGCTGCCGGTATAGCTCAAAAAACTCCTCGGCGGTTCGGCGAATTTCCTGCGGATCGCCCATGTCCTCAAACAGCCGCCGGCGGATGACCTCGTAGATTTCCTCCCCTTCCACCGGCGTCTTAATACTCTCCACGCGCTTGAACACCTGCTGCAGTTCGTGCAGTGCCCGCTCGCCACTCTCGCCATAGGGGGCGCTGGAGGGCAGGGTTACCACCAGCGCACAGCGCGGCAACACCTTCACTGTCTCAGTCAGCTCTTGATAAAACGCCACCACCTGGTCGCGGAAATCTTTGGCCTTGACCGCGTACTCGGCGATCTCGTCCATCAAAATCAGCGTGGGCTGTGCGCCCAGAATTCTGTGGAGCAGGTCCTTGCCCGGGGCGCGGCGTTTCTTGTCATGCTCTTGCAGGAGATCGTATTTTCCCAATTGCCGGGCCAACTCGCCCCAGGGTGTCCGCCCCGTGAGCGCGTCCACGTTCGTGCCCACGAAGGTCACCGCCGCCGCCTTTGGCACGGAGCCCGCGCCGGCGCGCTTGAGAATCTCGGCCACTGCCCCCAATTTGCTCAGCTCCTCCCCGTGCTTGATGAAGTGATACAGCGCGATGAGGCTATGAGTTTTTCCGCCACCGAAGGGGGTTTGAATTTGAATGACTGCCTCACCGCTGCCGGCGCCGGACAACCGACCCCGCATCGCTGCCAGCAGGTTCAAAAGCCCCTGGGTCGGGTAGGTTTTGCGGAAGAAGGTGGCTGCGTCGCGGTATTCCAGCGGCCCGCGCCCGGCCACCACGTCGGAAAGGTCGGCGGCAAAAACCGACTCATCCAGCCTGCCGGTGCGGATATCAATGTGCGGGGTGGTCACTTGCGTCCAGGATTTCATCATTATTGCTCCTCAAATAAACGACGTTGTTGTTCCAGTCTGTAACTTTTGCGGCCATAGAGCAGCCCTTGCAGGGCCTGCTTTTCCTTGTCGCCCTCGGGCAGCACCTCGCTGATGGCCTGCGCCACCTGCCAGAAAACTTCGTTGGTGCCGTAATTGAGCGCAAGATGTTCATGAAGTTCCTTTTGCCGGTTCTGCTCCCACAGAATGCAGGCCCGCTGCAATGCATCCACCATGGCGACAAACTCGGTTTTCTTCGCAAAGCGGCTGTCTTTGCCCCGCTCCTGCGGAGAGAGCACCCGCACGTATTCTTTATCCTTCTGCACCAGCCCGCCCGGGAGCCAGGCCTCGGTCAGTTCCACGCCCACGCCGGAGGCAAGTTTACGCGCCTCGTCAAACGGCACGCGGGCGTGGTTGTAGGTCCAGCGCCAGAGCAGGTAAAAGCGGGTGAGCGCGTCCACCCCGCCCAGTTGCGCGTTTTGCAGGATGCGGCTCAAGGCAAACTCGGCCACCACCTTGCGCACGTACTCCAAAAGCTCCGCCACCGTGACCTGCTCGCCGGAGAGTTTCTCCACGCGGGCGTATTTGCCAAAGGCTTGCACCGCCGGGCCGATGGCGCTCATAAAAAAGTCCGCCCCGCGGATGCCCTCGTCCCAGAACTGCGCCAGTTTCTGGCGCACCCGCTCCTCGATCTCCCGGCGCACGCTGGGGTATTCGCCGATGGGGGCTTGTGCCGGTCGCTTGCGGCAGACCATGTAGATGCTGGAAGCCAGCGCCGCTGATTCCTGCGCCCGCAGCCGCGCCTGCATCTCGGTGTGGATGGGCCAGGAAGCGGTGAGGTAGAGGCCGGCTTCCAAAAGCGCACTGATGACCGTCTCCCAGGCCTCGGTGGTCTTGTGGGCAAAGACGATGACGGCAATGCCCTCGGGCTTGAGCACCCGGGCGATCTCGCCGAAGGCTTGGGTGAGCATTTCTTCAAAGCGGCGCTTGGCTTGCTCCATCCCGCCGGCTTTGCTGGCGTCGGCGACCATTTCTTGAGACTTGGGTGTGAGCGGCGTGGCGAAGAGGTCGGGGTAGAGGTCGCCCACGGTGCGCTTGAGCCAAACGTAGAAAAAGTCCGAAAGGTCGCTATAGGGCACGTTGTCGTAGTAGGGCGGGTCGGTGAGCACGGCGTCGAAGAAGTTGTCCGGCCAGGGGAGTGCGGTGGCGGAGCCACTCAGGACAATTGGAATGGATGAATCGGTGCCAGGCCCCAATATTCGCTCATCTCTTTGTCTCGTGGGCACAATGGACAAAGAATCCGCACATATGTCAATGAGATTGCTCCAACTCGCACTTACACCAGAAACGGGGACCATTTCAAAATAGTCCCAAGTCATTTGAATTGCTTGGCGTCCCACAAAAGCATTTATTACCTGGGTCGTGTCTACCTTCCAGGTACAGTTTGAACTCGTAAACATTGAGAGTTTGTCAAAAGTTAGCGCCAGATACGTCGCCACCGCCTTGGCGAATTCGGGATCGGCGCCCTGGGCGATCATTTCTCTATGGGCGCGGCGCACCGCATCGGCAAAGGTAATCAGCGCCAGCTTCTGCCGGGCGTTGAATAGGTCGCCCCAGCGCGTCATGCCGTAGCGTTGCACGCGAAAGCCCAGTGTTTCCAATGGCGGCATCGGTTCATCTGGCACGGGGTCCAGGCCCCATTCCCGGGCAAGGCGCTGCCTTGCCCCTACCAGCGCTTCTTCGGCGGCGCGGTAGGCGGCAAGGTCGGCTTCGGTGGGCAGGCGGTAGGTCTTGCCCGAACGCCCCGGGTGGTGGAGCACCACCGCCATCAGGCGCTGGCCCGATTGGCCCTCGCGGAAAAGCCGCCGGGTGGTCTTGTCGTCCATGGTCCCGCCGCACAGCGGGCAGCGCACATGGGCGCGCGAAACGGTGCCCTCTTCGGGGTCAAAGTCTATCCGTTCGCCGTTCTGCCCCACGATCTCGACATCAAGACGCTTGGCAGTGCGGCGTGGGACCAGCCGCAGGGCAACCTTCTTTTTGTCCTTTTTCGCCAGCCAGGTCTGGCGCATGAGCGGGATTTCGGCACCGCAAGATGGGTTCTGGCAGGGCAGCGTGCGCGCCCAGATGTAGCCAACAGGAATCGAACCATCGGGGTCTTTCGGGTAGAAGCGCTCCAACTCCTTGCGGGCTTCTTCCAGCACCCAATCTCCCCAGGCTTTGACCGCCTCAAGCAGGGGGTTTTGCGCGTTTTGCCGCTCCATGCCCTCAAGAAAGTCTTGCGTGATACCCTTTTTCTCCCCCTTTGCTGGTGGCGGCAGGGGTACGAAGGACATTGCATCAGGCCGGCCGAACTTCTGCGGGTACTCCAGCACCGCCTTGTTGAGCAGCACCGCCACCGGGTTGAGGTCATTGGCGTAGGTTTCGCAACCCAGGCGCAGCGCCTCCAGCGGGATGGCTCCGCCGCCGGCAAACGGGTCGAGCACGCGCGGGGCGCGGCCGCCAAAGGCCTTGCGGATGAGGTCTCGCGCCTTTTCAATGGCAGGAGACTCGCTGCCCTTGCCCGAAACCGCCTCCCAGGGGGCAATCTCGCGAATCAGTCGCAGAAACTCTTCCCGGCGCTTTACATCATCTGGCAACAGGGCTGCCAGCGCTGTGGCCCGCGAGGCGGCCAGGGGTCGGCGCGCCCACCAAATGTGCAGCGTGGAGATATGCCCGTGGCGGATGTTCTTCTCCCGCACGGATTCTTCGGAGACCTTGCGCAGGGGGAAGTCGGTTTCGATGAGGCGTTGCATTGACTTTTCTTTCATATCATAGGTCCAATTTCTCCAGCAAAGATTCATGTTTTTCAGGGAAAAATCCACGCATAGGTGGAACGTGCCAGATTTCATCAGGGCGAACCAGCAATACATGGATACCGAGTTTCGCCAGTCCGGGCATGATGGAGCGCAGCAGCTTTTCAAAAGCCGGCGTATACGGCACGGCGATGGCGCACACGACATCGTAATCGTAGTGGCGCAGAATCTGCAGAAGCGCCTCGCCGACTGCGACCCGTTCGTTCTCGCGGGCACGCACCCCCTTGGCCTCGATGAAAAGCCGCCGATGCGAGCGGGGTAGGATGCCTTCAATATCAGCGCCGCGCTGATTCCCGGGGCGCACACGAACTTCCCTCAAATTCTCTTGTCGCAAACGGTTGGCGAGGGCTTGGACCAATTCACGTTCCCTCATTCGTTGCTGCCTCCTTCCAATCTTTCACCACAAAGCGGACGATCTCCACGACCTCATCGGCACTCAGCTTCGCAGCCGGGTTGCGGATGCTGTAGAGCGTAGGTGTGGTCGCGGCGTTTTCCACCACATAGAGCCAGTATTCATCGCCCAGCCGTTGCGCCATGAGCCACTCGTTGGGAGTCAGCAAAATTGCGCCGGTAGTGGCGTGTGCCTTGACCTCGATGTAGCGTAGCGAGCCGTCCGGAGCCTGGGAACGGAGGTCGTAGCCCAGGTCCTGTAGAGAGACATCCTCGGGGGTGCGGCCGTGCTCACGTTCGTATGCCATGGCCACTTGCATGCCGATGGCCTCGATCTCGGCATCGGAGCGCATGGCCGGGTCCTCGCTGGCTTGAGGCACGATCCGCGCCACGCCAATAATTTCAGGGGTACTGGGTAGCAGGCTCTTTTGGCGGAGAATATCCTCTTCAAGCGCGCGCTTTCGTGTTTCGTATTCCTCTTTCCGGCGTCGTTCGTTGATCATCTCTACCTCGGGCACCAGTTCGCCGCTGGCGCAACGTATTTCGTACTCAATGAGCCGGGCCTCCGAAGCGAGGATCATCTGCTCCAGGGAGCGCAGGCCATATTTCTGTTTAATACGGGCTTCCCGTTCGCGCTCCTGGAGAATCTCGGCACGGTAGGATTCCAGGACATGATCAACAGCAAAGGTAATGATTTCGTCCCTGACGGGCAGGCTTTCCGGTGCTGAGTGGCCGGGGAGAGATTTAAGATCCCAGAGGATGGAGCTATTGACCAGTCGCAAGCGACCGCCATTGGCAGGATGAAAAACCACAAAAATGCGTTTGCCAGCCACCTGATTGTTACCGTCGCGCAGTTCCCCCTGCACAAACCAGAGCCAGCCGTCCAGTCGTCCGTCCGGGTCGGCGAACACCGCACCGCTCTGGACCTCTGATTTACAGCGGGCAAGAATGCTCTCGAGGAGGGTTTCCAACAAGGGGTGACCAGGGGCCACAAACACGGCTGCGTGGCTGCGGGCGTTTTTTTTGTCAAACGCGATCCTGGTGTACTCGTGAAAGACCTCGCCAAATCTTTGCTTGAACTCCAGTGAAACGTTGCGCAGCTCGTACGGCACGGAGGGGACGCGCCACAGGCCGTCGCGACGTTTTTCCAGGGAGACAGCAAGAAAGTGGCAAGCACGCTCGAAAAATCGCTCAATGTATTCGGGAACCAGGCGGTTTTCGCGGGCACGGCGCTCTTCGCCCAGAACGCGTTGCAGGTCAATATGCCGGGTGGCGAGGGCTTCCAGCGCCGCTTCGCGGGTTTTTTGCAACGCGCGTTCATCGGGGACGGCCTGGATTTCGGCCACAATCTCATCCAAAGTCCGGCGTTGCGCAATGGCTTCGACAATCAAGTCTTTCAGGCTGCGGCCTGGGATGACCTCGCCGATGACGTCGAACACCCGGTCGCTGCCCATGGCTTCCCGGATTCTTTCCAGTTTTTCAAAAAGGGCACGCAAGACACTGCCTTCGCGTGTGTCGGCGGCGACCAGATTGTAGATGTGGACTTCCTTTTGCTGGCCGTAGCGGTGAATGCGGCCCATGCGCTGTTCCAGGCGGTTGGGATTCCAGGGAATATCGTAATTGACCATCAGGGAGCAGAATTGCAGGTTGATGCCTTCGCCGCCGGCCTCGGTGGAGACCATCACCTGCGCTGCTTCACGGAACTCGTGCTCGGAGTGGATGCGGGCGTCGAGATTCATCCCGCCGTGCAAGGTGACCACGGCATAGCCCCAGCCGCGCAGCTTTTCAACCAGATAGTCCAGGGTCTCCCGCGACTCGGTAAAGATCAGTAGTTTTTCACTCCGTTGCTTGATGGACTCATCCTCCATCACCCGGCGCAATTCAGTGAGCTTGGTCTCAATTTCCTGGCGCTCAGCCTCGCGCGCCAGACGCACCAGGCCGGCCAGGGTCTGAATCTCGGCTTCCAGTTCCTCGCGGGTTTCTGCGGCGGTCAGCCGTTCGACAAGCTCTTCTTCCTGACGCAGGCGCTCCGCCTCAGGCGCGTCTTCCAGCGTCTCCTCATCCACCCGTCCCCCCTCGGCCAGCCATTGGCCCAGTTTCAGGAGTTCCTCCAGGCGTTCTTTGCGCCGTTCCAGCGAGCGGCGGATGGCACGTACGCTGGAGGCCAGGCGTCGTTGCAGGATCAGCAATGCAAAGGCCACGTTGCGCTTCTCGCTGGCCAGCGCCTGGTTGTAGGATTTTTCCACGTATTCGGTGACGGCGTTATAGAGGCGCTTTTCCTCGTCATTCAGGCGATAAGGCCGGGTGAAGACATGGCGTGGTGGAAACAGCGGCCGGCCGTCAAAATCGCGCAGGTCTTCTTTCAGGCGGCGGAGAAATAAAGAATTTTCCCGCTTTTGCACCGATTCCAAAAGCAGGTCGGTATTGGCAAACATTCCCGGCTCCAGGAGGTCGAGAAAGAGACGGAAATTTTCGGGGTCGCCGCGATGCGGTGTGGCGGTCAAAAGCAAGAGGAACTGACCGATGCGGGAAACAAGCTCGCCAAAGCGATACCGTTCGGTTTTATTGGTCTTTTCACCGTAGCGGTAGGCCGCCATCTTGTGGGCCTCGTCCACAATCACCAAATCCCAGTGGGTTTCGCCCAGGGCTGCCATGACGTCATCCTGCTTGGCGAAGTCCATGGAGGTGATGATCTGCGGCTGCTCCTGCCAGACGTTGTGCCCCCAGGTGGCATTCATGACGGCACGGTCAACCAGGGTGAAGGTTTCCGCAAACCGCTCCTTCATTTCTCGCCGCCACTGGTCTTTCAAATGTCCCGGCACCACAATCAGGGTGCGCCGGACCAGGCCGCGGTACTTGAGTTCCTTTACCAGCAGCCCGGCCATGATGGTCTTGCCTGCCCCCGGATCATCGGCCAGCAGAAAACGCAGGCGCGGATTGCGCAAAAGGTAGTGATAAATTGCCTCGATCTGATGGGGCAGGGGATCCACCTGCGAGACGTTGACGGCAAACAGGGGATCAAACTGATAGGCAAAGCGGATGCGGTGAGCCTCCATGGCCAGAAAAAAGGCCTCGGCGTCTCCAGAAAATTCCTGCATGGCCGCAGAGAGCACGCGCACTTGCGCCAGATCGGCCTGGGAGAGAATACGAGTAAAGAATTGCTGCGTGTTTGTTCCCACGGCTTCGATCTGGACGCGGCTGCCGAAAGCCTTCACGGTCAGCACGCGGACCGGTTCCGGCCAGAAGGGCGCTTCTAAAACATCATTGGGTTCAATATTATGCTCAGGCATGGCTCTATTCTTGACAAGTTTGTATCGTGTTGATGTGGTGGCCGGCACTGGTCAAACGCCTGCGGCACCATGTGCACCGCCCGGCATAATGTCGCCAGAAGAGGCCTCTGAGCATTCTGACGAAGAGCTGTTCTGCAGGGACACGGGGTGGTTCGCCCCACTCTTCGAGTTTTGCGGAATGGCTTGAAGATAGAAGCCGCCTTTTGAATTTCAACTAAATTTTGGGCGGACGCCCGGAGCGGCAGGCTGGCTCGGCGGGATGAGGATGTGCGCAAGAGGCAGGAATGGAATTTTGTGCCGAAGGTCCCCGGGGATGTGACTGCGGCAAAACTTCTGCCGTGTCCGGCCGGAAAAGAAAAGCCAGAGCGACGCGCTCTGGCTTTTGGGCGGTCAAGCGAAATCACGCGCCGAGCTGGCGCAGATACTTCATGGCTTTCTTGGCAGAGCTGGAATTGGCGGCAAAGGTCAGCAAGGCATTGAGCTCCGAGCGCGCCAGCTCGGTTTCGCCGGCCTTGAGGTAGGCGATGCCGATCATCAGTTGCGCATCGTTGGCCTTGTTGGTTTCGCCGCCGGCCAGGACTTTTTGAAACTCGGCGATGGCCTGGTAGTAGTTGCCCTGGGCGAAGTAGGCCTCGCCGATCCAGTACTGGCAGTTGTCGGCCAGCTCCCCGCCGCTGCCGCGCGCGATCAGCTCGCGGAATTTGCGGATGGCGCGGTTGTAGTTGCGCACGTAGTAATCATCCAGCGCGTCCTGATAGTAGGCGCCATATTCCGAATTGTAGGCGCGGGAATCATCGACAATGGTCGCGGGCAGTGACGGCGAAGGCGCGTTGCTGGCGATTTGCTGAGTTTGCGAGGCGGCTTCCAGCGCGGTGATCTGATTGTTGACGTTCTTCAGCTCGCTGCGCAGACTGTCGATCGTGCGATCCTTGCTGGAGGAGATCGCGGTCAGTTCATCCACTTGCGCGCGCATGCTGTTGAACAGCTCGGGGGTGAGGAAGCCTTCGGCGGAGTTTGCGGTGTTGCCGCCCGCCGCCGGCGCGTCGGTGAACATGCCGCTCGCGGTTTCCGGTTGCGCCGAATCCATGCCGCTGCTGTCCTGGCTCTCCAGCATGTCCAGCCGGGTCATAACATCGCTCGGATCCGTCACGTCCTCCTCGGCGGCGAATGCTTCTTCCGACTGTCCCAACTCGTCGGTCTGCGTCATGCTTTCGGTATCGTCGCCGAATTCGTCTTCGAAGCCGACATTCTGCATGCGGCCGCTGCACACCACGAACAGGCCGATGACGACCAGCAGCAGCGAAAACAGCGAGGTTCTGAAGATCTTTTGTGTCTGCGTCATGATGGTGTACTCCGTGAAACGAGTGCAAAATCCAAGATGCGGTGCCTGCTCATCATCCCAAACGTCCTGTAATGACCTCAGTCACGCGATCGTCTGTTGGTGGGAAACCGGATTGCCGGCCTCCGCCAAAAGCTCCTGGGCGCTTTTCAGGTGTGTGGCGGTGATCTTCTCCCCTCCCAGCAAACTGGCGATGGCCCGGACGCGCTCCGGGGCAGCCAGCCGCCGGACACTGGTCTGCGTGCGGCCGTTCCCGACTTTCTTCTCCACCAGAAAGTGATGCGAACCTGTACTGGCAATCTGGGGCAAATGCGTGATGCACAAAATCTGATGGGACTGTGCCAGCTTTTGCAGCCGCCGGCCCACCGCCTGCGCCACCCTGCCGGAGACGCCACTGTCGATTTCGTCGAAGATCAAAATCGGGATGTCATCCCGCTCTGCCAGGATCGATTTCAATGCCAGCATGATGCGGGAAATTTCGCCGCCGGAGGCCACTTTGGCGAGGGGTGCGGGTGGCTGGCCGGGATTGGTGGAGATGTCGAATTCCACCACATCAATGCCCTCCCGCGTGGCGCGCACACGCTGCTGCTCCACCGTCACGAAGCCGTCGGCATGCGGCTGGTATGCAAAGCGCACCACAAATCTGGCGGACGGCAGCCCCAACTCTTTCAGGACTTCGGGAACGGCGCGCTCCAACTGCCGGCCGGCCTGCCTTCTTTTTTCGGAGAGTTGCAGGCAAAGCGCGGCGCACACGCGCTCGGCTGCCTGCCGGCGCTCTGCCAGCCCGGCCAGGGTGGTGTCAAAGTTTTCGACTTCCGAGAGCGAACGTTCCAGTTTTTCGAGATGCGCCACCACTTCTGCGAGCGAGCCGCCGTATTTGCGCTTCAGGCGCTGCAAATCGGCCAGGCGCTGCCGGGCCTGTTCCAGACGAACCGCATCGAACTCAATGCGCGCCTGATAGCTTTGCATTTCTGCCGCGGTTTCGCGGATGGTGAGCGCGGCAGTCTGGAAATCGGCGAGCAGGCGGGCCAGGCTGGCATCGATCGCCGTCAGGTCGGCGAGTGCGCTGGTGGCGGCATGCAGTTGCACCTGCACGGCATGCTCGCTTTCGGCGAGCACCGCGACGAGGCGTGCGGCAAGCTCGGCGCGCTGTTCCGCGTGCCCCAGCAGCTTGATTTCCGCCTCCAGTTTTTCCTCTTCGCCGGGCTGCGGATTGATCTGCTTGATCTCCTGCAGTTGAAACCGTTCGATCTCGGCACGTGCCGTGATTTCCTGCTGCCGGCTCAACAAATCCTGATATTGTGCACGCAGCGTGCGTGCCTCCTCCCACGCGCGGGCGACCTGCTCGCACAGCTCATCCAGTCCGGCAAAGCTGTCCAGAAAGCGCAGGTGTGTTTTGGGGCGGAGCAGGGATTGATGCTCGTGCTGGCCATGCAAATCGGCCAGCAAATCCGCCAGTTCTTCGAGCACCGTGGCAGCCACCGGCGTGTCGTTCACGAACACCCGGCTGCGGCCGGTGGGGTGAAATTCGCGGCGCACCAGCAGGGAATGATCCGGCGCAATCTCGATTTCGTGCTGCCGCAGCAGGGCCAGGATCTGCGGCTGCGTGCAGTTGACAAAGAGCCCTTCAATCACAGCTTTGGTTTCGGCGTCGCGTTGCGGATTGAAGGCGGCTTTTTCGCCCAGCAGGGCGGCGATGGCGCCAATCAGAATGGACTTGCCGGCGCCGGTCTCGCCGGTGAAAATGTTCAAACCATCACCCAACTCCAGCTCGAGCCGGTCAGCCAGAGCATAGTTGGAGAGTGAGAGTTTGTGCAGCATGCGCTTGACCCTCCGTCAGCCAGGCGCTGCCGGCACCGGCTCTGCCAGAAGCCGCTGTTGCGGCATTTGCAAAGCGTATGCCTGCCAGCGCGTTGGAATGGTTCAGCCAGGCCGGTGCCGCGACCGCGGCAGCCGGGAAAACGGCCGCCGCGCTGATGCGGCTAAGTCTGGCAAAACTGTGAGATGGAAACCGAACCCGGGCAGGAGCAGCCGAACAGCACGACGCGAGCAGAGGTTTCACGATCCCAAACCCACCTTTGGCGAAGGACTGATTGTGCGCTCGTGAGACAGGATTTTGCGGGCCACGTACAGAATCGTAAGCAAGTCCGCGGGCACGGCAGCGCCTAGCGCCGGATGACGGCCACCTTGCCCACCGCGCTGGTGCCGGTTTCCGCGATGTAGGCCATGAAGAAATAGACGCCGCTGGGCACGAGCTGCCTGTTGCTGTCGCGGCCGTCCCAGATCACCTGTGCGCCGGGGATTTGGTCGCGTGTGAAAGTGCGAACCAACTCGCCGGAAGCGCTGAAGATTTTAACCGCGCTGTTTTCGGCAAGATTACTGATTACGAAACGGCCGCCGTCTTCCCCGAGACGAAAAGGATTGGGATGGCCGGTGAGGAACTTGAGATCGCTCTTGGGCGCCGTGAAGGGGGTGCGCAGGCGTGAAATGCCGTTGGTGGTGGCGATCCACACGTCGCCGTTGTCCGGATTGAAGGCGATGTCGGTGATCGATTTGGAAACCAGCCGGCTGTTTTCGACCGTGATTGCCGTGAGCGAGAAGTTGTCTTCGCCGGAGAGCACCGAAATGCCGGCATTGGTGCCGATCCATTTGTTGTTGCGCGGGTCGACCTTGATGACCTGCACGTTGTCGCTGATCAGGCCGTAGCGGCTGCCGACCGTACCGGCAAACCAGTAGTTGAGGCCACGGTCAGTGCCGATCCACATGAAGCCGTCGCGGTCTTGAGCGAGGGCGTTGACATCGACGCTGAGCAGGTTGTCGTCTTCATCCAGTTCGCCGGAGAGATCGTCATCGGCTTTGGTGTCGAGCGTGCCATTGTAGTCGATGACGCTGACGCCGTCGTTGTCGGTGCCCACCCAGATGCGGTCGCTGGTCGTGGTTTTTTCGATGGCGAGCGTGACCACCACGCCGCTGGGAAGGCCGTCGGAGGTGGAAAAATAGCGCCAGGCGCCCGCGGGTGTGTACACGGCAATCACGTTGGAATTGACCGCGGTGTAGTTGCACACCCAGACGTTGCCGGCGGCATCCTGCTTGAGATCGGGCACGCACACGTAGTTGGGATCGCTCAACACCGCGCTGGACAGAATGTTGTTGGTGCGGTCGATGCGCTGGAACTCGAGGTTGCCCAGTTCGCCACGCACAATGGTGATGCCGCCGCCCCAGGTGCCGATCCAGCGCTCGCCGTTTTGCAGCACGATCACTTTGCGGCTGTCGTTCCAAATCGCGGGGTGGTCCTTGCTGCTGAAGGCATGCCAGCGCGTGCCATCAAAGACGGTAAAGGCGACGCTGAGATCCGAAAAGCCGGAGGTGCACCACAGATTTCCCTGCTGGTCCAGCGCCAGCGACGAAATGCTGTTGCTGGCCGGGCCGTCCGGCTCGTGCCACAGCCATTCCTGCGCCGCACCGCCCGATTCATACAATCCCGCATTGGCGGTTGCCAGCCACGGTTTGCCATCAGGCGCCACCACCACGCCGGTGACCGAGGCGACGCTGGTACCATGGCGCTGCCACACACCCGGCGCGGCCGAGCGGAACAGCCCGCTGCTGGTTGCCGCCAGCAACACCTCGTTGCCGTTGTCCGCGCGCATCACGGTGATTTGCCGAACCGCGGGATCCGCGAGATTGCCATTGAGACTCACCCAGCGGCTGCCGTTGAATTGCGCCACGCCATTGCTGAGTGCCGCAATGATTTGCCCCTGCCACTTGGTGAAGCCAAGCACGCTGTTGGAGGGCAGCCCCTCGCTGGTGGTGTAGTTGGTCCAGCTCTCGGGCGCCAGCAGGTTGGGCAACGTCAGAGAAGTTTTGGCGATGCCGCGATCGGTGCCGGCCCACAGATCCTCGCCATCGAGAAAAATCGTGCGCACCGCGGTGCCGATCTCCAGGCGCTTGCCCAGGTTTTTGTAGGTTTCCTTCACTTCCCGGCGGTCAACGCGGTAGAGGCTGACCCCGATACTGAGCGCGACATACATGGAGTCGCCGCGGGCGCAAAAGTCGTTGAGACCGAGCGCCTTGAAGTCCGTGATCACGGAAAAGGAGTTGCTGGCGGGATCGTAAACATCGATCAAACCGGAGGCCTGCCCCACCCAGACGCGGCCGTGGCTGTCGAAGCCCAGCGCGGTCAATTCATTCTGGCTCAGGCCGTCAGTGTTGCGCAAATAGCGGTAGGCTCTCTGCCGGTGATCCCAAAACAGCAGACCGCCGGTGGTGGCCGCCCATATGCCGCGGCTGTCGCTCTTTGCCGCCTTGATGTTGCGCATGTTGGTGAAGGATTCCCAGAGATGGTCGGAAAGATCGATGGCCACCCCGGTTTGAGCGAAGGCAAAAGTTTGTAATGTGGCGACGGCAGCAAGCATGGACAACAACGTTTTGATCATGAATGCTTCGACCTCGATTTTGATTATGAAATTCGCCTTCGCCGTCGCAGCGCATGGGGGGCAGCGCCTGCCGGACGTGGCAGCACGGGCGGCAAATTTGTACAGGCTGCCGGATGGAACCACGGTGTCAGCATGAAGTTTCCAGGCTGGCCAGCAGATTGGCCATTTCGATGGCGGCCAGCGCCGCGTCCCAGCCCTTGTTGCCCGCTTTGGTGCCGGCGCGTTCGATGGCCTGCTCGATGGTATCGGTGGTCAGAATGCCAAAAATCGTGGGGATGCCGCTGTTCACCCCGATTTCACCGACAGCCTTGGCCACGAAGCCGGCAATATGATCGAAATGCGGCGTGGCGCCGCGGATCAGCACGCCCAGGCAGATGATCGCGTGCGGCCGGATGGTCTTGGCAACATGTGCCGCGAGCAGCGGAATTTCATAGGAGCCGGGCACGCGGTAGACGGCGATGTTTTCCTCGCTGGCGCCGTGGCGCAGCAGGCAGTCCCTCGCGCCCTGCAGCAAGTGCTCCGCGATGAAGCTGTTGAAGCGGCTGACGACGATGGCGAATTTTTTGTGCTGCGCGCTGAGTTGTCCTTCAAAAGTCGGCATGTTGTTCCCCGCCGTTTTCGGTTTGGTCGTGTCGCCGGGCGTGGCGTGACTTGCCCCGCGGGCCGGCGGTGCTGCTGCGGGCTACTTCAAATCCCATTCCGCCAACGCGATCTCTTCGCCGCCGTTGCCGGAAAAGCCGTTGAGAATGAGATGCCCAAGCTTGTCACGCTTGGTTTCGAGATATTTGCGGTTGATGGCATTGGCGGGGATTTCGATGGGCACGCGTTCGACGATTTCCAGGCCGTAGCCCTCCAGGCCGACGATTTTTTTTGGATTGTTGGTGAGCAGGCGGATCTTGCGAATGCCGAGATCATGCAGAATCTGCGCACCGATGCCATAATGCCGCAAATCGGCTTTGAAGCCCAGCGCTTCGTTGGCCTCGACCGTATCACGGCCCTGGTCCTGCAGGGCGTAGGCCCTGACCTTGTTCGCCAGGCCGATGCCTCTTCCCTCCTGCCGCATGTAAAGCAGCACACCGCGGCCTTCCCGCTCAATTTGAATCAGCGCCTGCGCGAGTTGCTCGCCGCAATCACAACGCAGTGAGCCCAGAATATCACCCGTCAGGCATTGCGAATGCACCCGCACCAGAGCGGGCTCGCCGTCATCCACCCTGCCTTTCACCAGCGCCACGTGGTGGTTGTCCTCGATGTCGCTTTCATAAACATGCAGCAGGAAATGGCCGTACTTGCTCGGCAGATTCGTGGTGGCGATGCGACGCACCAGCTTTTCGCGGCGCCGGCGGTACTCGATGAGGTCGCGAATGGTGATGATCTTGAGCTGGAAGCGTTCCGCCATCTTCAGCAGGGTGGGAACGCGCGCCATGTTGCCGTCTTCATCCATGATTTCGCACAACACGCCGGCGGGATAAAGCCCGGCGAGCCGCGCGAGATCGACCACGGCTTCGGTATGCCCGGCGCGTGTGAGCACGCCGCCGGGTTGTGCGCGCAGCGGAAAAACGTGCCCCGGCCGCGCCAGATCATTGGGGCGGGTTTCAGGGGCAATCAACTGGCGGATGGTCTCCGCGCGATCCTGCGCCGAAACCCCGGTGGTGGTATTGCGCTTGGCATCAACGGACACCGTAAAAGAAGTGCCCAGGCTCGCGGTGTTCTCCGCCACCATGGCATGCAGATCCAGCTCATCGAGCCGTTCGCGGGTGAGCGCCACGCACACCAGGCCGCGGCCATGCGTAACCATGAAGTTGATGTGCTCACGCGTCACTTTTTCGGCAGCGACACACAGATCCCCCTCGTTCTCCCGGTCATCATCATCCACCACAATCACAATTTTGCCATCCCGAAAATCGGCCAGCGCCTCTTCAATCGTATTGAATTCAGTCATGATCAAGTTGAAACGTCAAGAATGAATGGTTGCAGGCTTGCCTGTACGGAAGCGGACGAGAAGATGAACGCGCCCTGCGATCAGACCGCAGCATCGGGCATGCGGCTCTTCTCATCCGCCGGAGGAATTCGGTTGCGGTGTAATATAGCCCCAGCTTCGCAATTTGTCAATAAGCGGTACGGCCTCGGGGGTGGCGGGCAAAAGTTTCTCGAGATGTTTTGCGAGCAAATCCGTTTCCACATTGAGCCAATCGCCGGGCTGGCGCTGTCCGAGAGTGGTGTGGGTCAGAGTATGGGGAATCACCGCGATGGTGAGCAGCGTTTCTTCTACACGCGCGCAGGTCAAGCTCACACCGTCGAGTGCAATGGCGCCGCGCGGCACGACGTAGCGCGTGAGCTCCTGCGGCAGTTCCACCTGCATCAGCCG
Organism: candidate division KSB1 bacterium; assembly: GCA_034506255.1. Classification (NCBI taxonomy): domain Bacteria; kingdom Pseudomonadati; order Candidatus Zhuqueibacterales; family Candidatus Zhuqueibacteraceae; genus Candidatus Coneutiohabitans; species Candidatus Coneutiohabitans thermophilus. Next base: position 760,918 of record JAPDPX010000001.1, read on the forward strand.
GCCCGCGGCCTGTGCCTGCCACCCCACCAGCCGCGCCACGCCGTCCACATGGCCCTGCACGAAATGCCCGCCCAGCCGGTCGATTGGCCGCAGGGCGCGTTCGAGATTCACCCGGCTGCCCGGCTGCAACTGACCGAGATTGGTTTTGCGCAGCGTCTCGTCCACGGCCTGCACGTCGAAGGTTTCATGGCTGCGGCGAATGACGGTCAGGCACACGCCATTGACGCAGATGCTGTCATCGCTCTCGAGGTCACCGAGCACGTGGTGTGCCGCAATGGTGAACTGCCGCGCCGTGCCAATCGCGCGCACGGCGGTGAGGCGGCCGATTTCCTCGACTAATCCGGTAAACACAGGTCAAAATCTCCTGGCGGCAACTGTCGGTGTGCCCGGCTGGCGCGTCGGTGCCGGCGGTTCAAACAGTGCGGGGATAGGTGATTTGCCCGGTCACCAGCGCATTGTCTCCAATGATTCGCCATTCCGGATGATCGAGCGTGATGGAATGCGAGATGCTGGCAAAGGGCAAATCCCGAAACGCCACGATGCCCTCGCCCAAAATCTTGGGCGCGATGAAACAGGCCAGCCGATCGGCATGCCGTTCCGCGAGCAGTGTGCTGAACACCCGGCGGCCGCCCTCCACCAGCACCGCCGCAATGCCCTCCTGGCCGATGCGCTCCAGCACGCGGGTCATCAGCAGACTGCCGGAATGCGACGGCTGCACCTGCCAGACTTTGGCCCCGCGCTGTTGAATCTGTTTCTGTTTCTCGTATTCCTTGCACTCGCTGGAGGTGATGATGACGGTCTTGTCCACGAAGTTGTCGTTGAGCACCCTGGCCTGCAATGGCACGCGCAGATGGCTGTCAAGCACCAGCCGGCGCGGCTGCGGACCATCCTCATGACGCACCGTGAGTTGTGGGTCGTCGGTCAGCACCGTGCCGATGCCCACCAGCACGGCATCGTTTTGCCAGCGCCAGCGGTGCACCAGCACACGCGCGCGCTCGTTGCTGATCCAGCGGGAATGACCTTTGGAATCGGCGATTTTGCCATCGATGCTTTGTGCGATCTTCAGCGTGAGGAAGGGCAGACGGGTGGTGATGAACTTGAAGTAGGATTCATTGAGACGGCGGCAGACGTCCTCCAGCAGACCGGTTTCCACAATCAAGCCATGCTCGCGCAAGATCTTGATACCCCGGCCGTTGACCAGGGGATTGGGATCGACGCTGCCGATGATGACTTTGCGAATGCCGGACTCGATCACACGATCGACACATGGCGGCGTTTTGCCATAATGGCTGCACGGCTCCAGCGTGCAATACAAGGTTGCACCCCTGGCCAGATGCCCGGCTTCGCGCAGAGCTTCAACTTCAGCATGATCGCCGCCATATTTGCGGTGATAGCCTGTGCCGACAATCTCTCCATCACGGACCACAACCGCGCCCACCATGGGGTTGGGGCTGACGAAACCGCGCCCCCGCGCCGCGAGATCAATGGCAGTCTTGAGAAATTCCTTGTCCGAGTTCGAAAAGCGGGGTTCCAACGCTAAATCCTTGTTAATTCCAGCGCAATATAAACTCCATCTGCCCATCTGTCAAGCGCTTTTTCGGGCCGCAATGGAGTGGTTTAGATTTCAGAAAGCAACTATTAGTAGGGTGAACGAAAAACCCAAATACAACATATTGAAACTTTTTCTTGACTTCTTGAGAAGCGGAGCTTATATTGCGGCCGTTTTGTGCCGGATGGTTTGCGCGAGTTTGACGGGCAAGCGCGGGAATGAAATAACTTGCGCAGCCAACTGCATGGCACAAGACGTGACGTTGTAGCTCCCCTCACGGCGCGCCACACCTCATTCGGAAGCAAAATGGAAGTGGGGAAGTAGCAAATATTGGCATCCGTTCCGCAGGTGCAAAACTGAACAACTCATGCCAGGCAGACGACAGAGACGTCCCAGCCCGAAAGTCTTGTGAGAAACCCGGGCCGCGACTTTCTCCGGAATGCCGGCATTGTCGGTCCCGCCTCTCGTTCAGCCAGAACCTGATCGGCTGACCTGTCCGGCGCCGCCATTTGCAGATTTTCCTTCGGTCGTGGCGATGATGATCGCCCAATTCTCCCACGCCGTTGCAGAAAACTCCTCGCCTGGTGCCCGCTGGAGTGACACAGATGAAGCGCGCGATTGCGCGTGGCACTTTTGCGCCCTGGCGGCGGGCACCGTGCAGGTTGTCCGGAGCGAGGCGGAGCCATCTGACAACAGGGAAGGGTTCCACCCCTTTGACAAGCTGTGCCGCTTGATCATCCACCTCATGGAGGAGCAACATGGCTTCACGAGCAACCACACTGCATCACTTCACACCAGCAAAAGGCTCGAATGGCAACGGCCATCCTGCTGTCGCAGTTTCAGAAAATGACGCCTCCGCTGCGCCGTCCGGGCTTGCTCTCCCGCGTTATTTTACTGACGGCAAGCGTTCTCCCTTCGAGCAGGTGCAGTGGGAACGCCGCAGCGCCATCATCACCAATGAAAAAGGGGAAACGGTATTCCGGCAGGATGACGTCGAAGTGCCCGCCTCCTGGTCGCAAACCGCGACCAATGTGGTGGTCAGCAAATACTTCAATGGCAAGCTCGGCACGCCGCAGCGTGAAAACAGCGTCCGGCGGTTGATCGAGCGTGTCGCCACCACCCTGCGCGACTGGGGCATCGCCGGCGGTTATTTTGCCAGCCCGGCGGATGCCGCCACCTTCTATGACGAGCTGGTGCACCTGCTGCTGAATCAAAAACTCTCGTTCAACAGCCCGGTTTGGTTCAATTGCGGCATCGAGAAGAAACCCCAGTGTTCCGCCTGCTTCATCAATTCGGTTGAAGATCGCATGGAGTCGATTCTGGACCTGGCGAAAACCGAGGGCATGCTGTTCAAATGGGGCTCGGGCACCGGTTCCAATCTGTCCCCGCTGCGTTCTTCGCGGGAGAAACTTTCCAGCGGTGGCAGCGCCAGCGGCCCGGTGAGCTTCATGCGCGGCTTCGATGCTTTCGCCGGCGTGATCAAAAGCGGCGGCAAAACCCGGCGCGCGGCGAAGATGGTCATCCTCAATATCGACCATCCCGACATCGTCGAGTTCATCAACAGCAAGGCCAACGAGGAGAAAAAAGCCTGGGCGCTGATCGATGCCGGCTATGACGGCTCGTTCAACGGCGAGGCCTATCATTCCATCTTTTTCCAAAATGCCAATCACAGTGTGCGGGCTACCGATGAGTTCATGCAGGCGGTCGAACGCGACGGCGAATGGCAAACCCGCGCCGTTACCACCGGGGAAGTGGTCGACACCTACCGTGCCCGCGAGTTGATGAAGCTGATCGCGGAGGCCGCCTGGTTGTGCGGCGATCCCGGCATGCAGTTCGACACCACCATCAACAACTGGCACACCTGCCCCAACACCGACCGGATTCATGCCAGCAATCCGTGTTCGGAATACATGTTTTTGAACGATACCGCCTGCAATCTGGCCTCCCTCAATCTCATGCGCTTTCGCCGCGCCGACGGAAGTTTCGATGCCGAAGCCTTCACCCACGCGGTCAGTATTGCGATTCTGGCGCAGGAGATCATCGTGGACAATGCCAGCTACCCCACCCCCAAAATCGAAAAGAACAGCCACGACTACCGGCCGCTGGGTTTGGGTTACGCCAACCTGGGCGCGCTGTTGATGGCCGCCGGCCTGCCATACGACAGCGACGCGGGTCGAGCCTATGCCGCCCTGATCACCGCGCTGATGCACGGCCAGGCCTACAAAACCTCGGCCCTGATTGCCGGCAAGCTGGGGCCGTTTCCCGGTTACAGCCGCAATCGCGAACCGATGTTGCGGGTGATCCAGCAGCATGCCGCACATCTCGATGCCATTGATCAGCGCCTGGTGCCCGCCTCCCTGTTTCAGGTGACGAAGGAAATTTGGACGGAGGCCTATGCCCTGGGCCGGGAATTCGGCTATCGGAATGCCCAGGTCACCGTCCTGGCTCCCACGGGCACGATCGGCTTCATGATGGATTGCGACACCACCGGGGTGGAGCCGGACATCGCGCTGGTGAAATACAAGAGATTGGTGGGCGGGGGGCTGATGAAAATCGTCAACCAAACCGTGCCGGAGGCACTGCAGCAGCTCGGCTACAGCGCCGAGCAGCGCCAGGCCATTCTGGAGTACATCGACCGCCACGACACCATCGAGGGCGCGCCCGGCCTGCAGGAGGAGCATCTGCCGGTGTTCGATTGCGCCTTCAAGCCGGCGCGCGGCCAGCGTGCCATTCACTACATGGGCCATGTGAAGATGATGGCAGCCGTGCAGCCCTTCCTCTCCGGCGCCATCTCAAAAACAGTCAACATGCCTCACGACGTCACGCCGGATGATATTGCCGAAACCTATCTGCAGGCCTGGAAGATGGGCTTGAAAGCCATTGCCATTTATCGCGACGGCTGCAAGCGGATTCAACCGCTGGTGACCAGTCTGGAGAGCGGCAAGACAACCACACCCAAACCGGCGACCGCCACGGAGTTGAAACCCGTACGCCGGCGCCTGCCCGATGAGCGGCAATCCATCACGCACAAATTCAGCATTGCGGGACACGAGGGCTATCTCACCGTCGGCATGTATGAAGACGGCACTCCGGGCGAGATTTTCGTGGTGATGGCCAAGGAAGGCTCGGTGGTCTCGGGCTTGATGGATTCGTTCGCCACCGCGATTTCTTTGGCGCTGCAATACGGCGTGCCGCTGCAGGTCCTGGTGCGCAAGTTTCAGCACGCCCGCTTCGAGCCCTCGGGATTCACCACCAATCCCAAAATTCCCATAGCGAAGTCGATCACCGACTACATCTTCCGCTGGCTGGCGCTGAAGTTTTTGCCGGGGCAGGAGATTCCCGCCAACGGCCACAGCACCGGCATGGACGCGGATTTCGGCAGCGACAATGCGGAGAATGGCGCTACGGGGAATGGCGGCGTGGGCGCAACCCCGGCGGATCACAAGCTGGCCATGGCACGCGCCTCCCAGCTCGAACACAGCACCTACCAAAGCCAAGCCGACGCCCCTCCCTGCCACGAATGCGGCAGTGTGATGGTGCGCAGCGGCAGTTGTTACAAGTGTCAGGAGTGCGGAGCAACCAGCGGGTGCTCGTGAGACTTGGATGCCCACCCGCCCCGGCGGTTGGGGGTGTCGGGGCGGGTGAGGGCAGGCTATCGAACGACAGTGTAATTGCGTCGGACAAATCGCGGGCCTGCCAAGCAGAACCGCCCGGGCGCCGGGTCACAGACACAGGTGCGCAGGCGACCTCAGGATCAGCCACGTCAGGCCATGCGCTTCGCCGGCACATCTCTCCGAGATCTCTCAAACATATGGAGTGGCGCGGGCATACCTGCCTGCTGACAAGCTGTCTGCGCTGCGTTTCCAGACCCAACTGAGGCGTTACTCCCCCTACCCCGCTCTGATATTCAACAACACCGCCCCTTTCTCCACCGCTGTGTGCGTTTGTGCTGTCACGCTGGTCACCACGCCCGCCACCGGCGCCTTCAGTTCGTTTTCCATTTTCATTGCTTCAATGACCACCAGCGGCTGCCCCACGGTCACAGTTTCACCGGCTTTCACCAGCACGCGTGTGATCAAACCCGGCATGGGCGCCTTGACCGTGGTTTCGCCGCCGGTCACTTTCATTCGGGGTTTGAGCATGCGCTGCGCCAGGCTGCGCTCATTTTCAACCACAGCGGTGTATGCGTGTGGCCCAATGCGGATTTCCTGCTCGGCGCTGGCACCGCTGAGCTGCACGGAATACCCCTGGTCATCGAGCAACAGGGAATACAAGTCCCCCCGCACGTGGCGAAAGTCGAAATGCACGCGCCTGCCGTCCAGCTCGGCGATGCCGGCTGCGGCATCCAGGACTTTGACGGTGACAACGCGATCGTTGATTTTGACCTGGTAGTTCATCAAGTTGCCCCAAAAAAGAAAAGCCGTTCGCACGGCTTCTCACAGACTGGTTTTCAAGAGGCAAAGCGGGATAATTTGCCGGCGCGCCCGGGGGATTTCAGTTCCATTCGTCGCGGTCACCCCAATCGAACGAGTCTTCGTCTTCATCGGGGTTGTCTTCTTCATCCCAGTCTTCCTCGTCGTCCCACTCATCCTCCTCTGCTTCTTCTTCCTCCTCTTCTTCGGCTTCCTCCTCGTCCTCCCAGTCGTCTTCATCATCCCATTGCTCTTCGTCCTCCCAGTCGGCAAAATCGTCGAGCTCCTCCTCGCCCTCTTCATCGATTTCTTCGAGGTCGGTGTCTTCTTCCCCCTCTTCACCCATGGGTTCTTCTTCGTCAAAGTCTTCGTCGTCCAATTCTTCTTCCTCCTCGTCTTCTTCGTCCCACTCCTCTTCGTCGTCCTCCTTGGGGCCGAGCTTGATGGTCTGCAAGTCGAGCTTGCCTGCCGGGCGTTGGTCCGTGTGTTCGAGGCGGAAGAGCGAATGGCTGGCTGCAATGCTCATTAGCTCAGACAATTCGCCGGTAAAGATGCGGTCTGAGTCCAGGTCTTGCGTATTGGGTTTCGATTGCATGCTCATCTCCTTCAATGGTTACAAAGTCGCTGTGTCCGCCCGGATATGGCTGTTGGCTTGCGCTCAGGAGAGATGCAGGGCTGCTCCGGCGCCAGCCGTCATGCTTGCAGGATCGCCGGCGAGCCTGTGATAAACCGCTTCGGTGGCCGCCAGCATTTGGGCCAGGGAAAATGACTCAGCCGCATGGCGCCTGGCGGCTGCGCCCAGGCGCCGGCGCAGGGGCAAATCTTCCGCCAGTTGCAGAGCCGCCTGCGTGAGTGCCGCGACGTTTTGGGGTGGCACGAGCAGACCGGTCTCCCCCGACTGGACGATGTCGAGCACGCCGTCACAATTCGAAGAGATCACGGCTTTTCCCATGGCCATGGCTTCGATCAACACCAGGCCAAAGGCTTCGGCGTGCGAGGGAAAAACAAAAACATCCAGTGCCGCGAGCAGCCGGGCGACATCCTTGCGAAAACCGAGGGCAAAGGTCACCTCCTGCAGCCCGGCGGCATTGATTTGGTCGAGAATGAACCTGGCTTCGTGCTCCTCACCGCGGCTCGGCCCGCCAATCAAGACGAAACGCGCGTGTGGCAGCCGCGGCCGCAGGCGGCGCGCCATCTCCACAAACTCCAAATACCCCTTGCTGATTTGCAGCCGGCCGACGATGCCGAAGACAAGATGGCCGGATGACAGCCCCAATTCCGCGCGCACCGCCTCCCTGTCGAAACGTTGCGGAGAAAATTCCTCCAGGTCGACGCCGTGGTGAATCACGCCAACTTTGTCGGCAGACACGGGATGGGTCGCCAGCAAATTCCGCCGGATCACTTCCGAGATGGCGATGAGAAAATCGACGCGGCGATAGAGATAGCGATGGAAAAGATCGCGTTTGGGCTTTTGCGTCCCAACATGCTTGGTGAGAACGAGCGGAATACGCGGCAAGCCGGGATGCATCAGCGCCGGAACCACTGTCCACAGATCGCGCGAATAATGGGCGTGGATGACCTCCGGCTGTTCCGTCAGCAAGAGTTGTGATAGTTTGAGAAGCGCTCGAGGATGGAAATATCCTCCCAGGCTCAAATCATGCGGCTGGAAACCTCGCCTCTGGAAATCCTGATAAAGTGGAGAGCCGGGTTTACACAACGGCAAGATTTTGTATCCGCGGTTCGCCAGATGCTGAGATAGATGGCTGACATGCATCTCCATACCTCCCCAGGAGGGCGAGGTACAGATCTGCAGGATTTGCGCCATGATGGAAACGAGCTAAGTCCTTGTACTCACGCCTATCTATCTTTTTTGCAGGGCGCAAGATAAACCATCGACTTTCAAAAAGCAAGCACTATTTGTACAGGCCGTGAGCGTCGATATAGGCCGCCACCGCGGGTGGAACCAGATAGCGTATTGACCTGTTATTTTTGACCTTGAGTCTGATGTCCGTGGACGAGATGCCAATCAGGCTGCCGCGGAGTAAATAATCGGCTTCGTTCAACACTGTGTGTGCAATTCCGGGCTTTTTCTCAGGACGGGGATAGACTGCCACCCGGGCGAGGCTGCGAATGGTGGCAGGCTCACGCCACTTGTGGAATTCAGCCAGACTGTCAGCGCCGATAATCAAATAGAATTCTGCGCCGGCATATTCCGGCTGGCGGGTAAGAAGGCGAAGGGTATCAACCGTGTAGGAGGGCCCGGCGCGCTCCAGTTCCAGGGTCGAGACTTCGAAACGGGGATTGTCGGCGATGGCAGCGCGCAGCATCGTGAGGCGATGGGCGACGGGGGTGAGTTGCACGGCGTTTTTGTGCGGCGGCCGGGGCGCCAGCATGAACAGCATGCGCTCGAGCTGCAATTCCTCGCAGGCACATTCCGCCATGACAAGATGGCCATAATGCACCGGGTCAAACGTGCCGCCCAGTATGCCAACGCGCATGGTCTGCTCTACTTCTTGGCCTGGCCGTTGGCGGCCAGCTTGCCTTCCAGCGATTTGAGCAATGCTTCCGCCCGCTGACGGTATTTTTGCTCCGGCGGTGCCGCCGAGGCGGCCTGTGCCTTTTCCTGATCCAGGCGATACTTGTCGATCAGGGTTTGCAGGCTTTCCCGGGCTTCACTGTAGCGCTGCAGTTTGGCGAGGGTTTCGGCTTTGTGGTAAAGCGCGGGTTCATAATACCTGGTATCATAATAATGGTTGAGCACGCTGTCATAGTAGATCAGGGCCGATTCATGGGAGCCCGTGCGGCGGTAAAGATCCGCGGTGCGGTATTCTTTCTGCGCGAGTTTCTCGCGCGTCAGGTTGAGCTTGTGAACCACCTCCTGCCGCAATTCGCTGTCGGGGTAATCATCGAGGAAACGTTGAAACTGCTCGATGGCCTGCCAGGTGTATTTTTGGTCAAGATCGGCCTTCGGTGAGAGCTGAAAATAACACATGCCGAGTTTATATTGCGCATCATCGAGGTATTCGCTTTGCGGGTAGAGACGCAGGAGTTTCTCATATTCGGCCGCCGCCGTGATGAATTCCTCCATGCCATAGTGGCACTCGGCCAGGTAGTATTGTGCGACGTCAACGAAAGAGCTGCCGGGGGCATTCAGCACCACGATGCGAAAGTGGGTGCGGGCATCAAAGTAGTTTTTCTTGCGGAACAGCTCCAGCGCATGGGCCAGCCGTTCTTCGTTGGAGAGATTGGCGCGCAGCTTGTTGCCGCCGCAGGCCAGCAGGCCGGTGAGCATGAGCAGACCGGCCAGCAGAGCGAGACCGCCCTGCCGGGCGCGCGGGTAAAAACAGTTCCGGTTCATCTGAGTTTTCATTGTGACCTTATACACGAGTTGCTAGTGACTTCGCAGCGCATAAAACGCGTAGACGATGGCACCGGTTGCGGCTGCCAGCACTGCGGCTTCAAGCCAGCGGTGTGAACGTACCGGCGCCACCCAGTGTCCGATGGTCATGGGCACGGCGGGGTTTTGCAGTTCGGCAATTTGACCGGCTTGAATGGTGTCGCGATGCACGATCTGCACCAGCCCCTGGAAATATATTTCACCAGTGGCCGCATGATGCAGATCAAAATCTGCCGCCACCTCTGCCGTGCGCTGCACCCGGGCCGCATGCAGCCAGCCCAGCCAGCCTCCCGGCAGATGGCGGTAGGTCAATTGTGACTGGAGCACGGCATAATTGACCACGATCCCCTCTCTTGAGACGGCCTCCCGGTCAAAAACGCCTTGCCGGTTTTGCCGCCGCAGCTTCTCGGTCAGGGCATTATACAGCAGCCGGCCCGGGCTTTCTTCTCCGGCGGGTACGCGTGCGATCAGAATCAGGGAATCGGCGGCTGCTGCAAGCGCAGCCACCGGCCGCTCCGCGCAGGCATGAAAGGCTGCCTGCAAAAACTGCAGATTGTCTGGCGGGAGTTGCGCCGCGGCCGGTACCAGGCCGGCGGCTGCAAAAACCGCAAAAAAAATGCTGGCTGTCTTCAACCGAAGCTGGTCTCCGAATCACAGGCGAAGAATCACGGTGAGCGCGTGAACTTTGCGGCGCCCGCCGGTCTCCATCACCACCCCATAATTCAACAGCCAATTGGGCGAATGGCCGCGCCGGTTCGCCAACGACAGGGCGGCGGTGTTGAGCAGACCGCAACCCGCGCTGTAAGCCAGGCGCTGTTCCTGTCCCATCCAAAACATGCCTCCGCGCAGGGCGAAAAGCGAAAACAATTGCTGTTCGAATCCCACATGTGGTTCGCGCACCATCTCCATATTGTCTTCCACCAGGTTGCGCACGTCCAGGGCGAGCAGGGTTCCGGGCCACGGTTGGGCGCTGATTCCGAGGTTGACGCTGCCATCGACAAAGCGTTCCGGATAATCACGGTAGCCCTCGCCGGCCAGAGTGGGCAGGGTGAGATAGCTGACGCCGACCAGCACGTTGTGCCATGGCATCACCGCGATCCCATAATCCGCCCGCACCAGCCATGCCCGGCGTTCCGGCGCGGTGCTTTGATAATAAAGTCCCAGGCTTCCTCCCACAGCAACACGCTCCGCAACCCGCAGGCGCGCCACCAGCACACTGTATTGATTGTCGAGATACTCGTCAACTTCACCCCAGTCGGTGCGCGCCAGCAGGGCCCAGCGGCCGGATTGTTCTGCCATGATGGTGGCGAAATCAAAAGGCCCCAGACGCAGCACCATGCCTTTGATCAGCAGCCCGGCCGTGGCGAGGGCACGCGCGCCGCTGCTGGTGGAGTGGTCGAAGAAATTTGCGGGGCGCGTCAACGCCCACACCGGTGTCAGGGGATTGAGAAAGAGCCGAAAGGCCGGGTCGCGCGGACTCCGGCTGCCGAAATTGGCGGGATTATACAAGCCGGCCACCAACTCATCAGGCACCGCCACGAACGCGCCGCCCATGGCCAGCGGCCGTGCGCCCAGCGAATTGATGGCGAGGTATGCCTCCTGCGCACGCACGGCGCTGCTGCAGAGACAGAACAGCCAGGCGGCCAGCGCCGCAGCCAGAGCAAAGCAAGGTTGTGATCGGCATCTCCATTCAGACCAGGGCAACGGCTGCAAGTATCGTGTCGGATTCGGGCTTGATTGCAAGAGTCGCAAGAGACGATACACTGGATTTCGTTTTTCTGAGTAGTCGAACTTCGATCTTCGGTTCCTCCAACTGCCGCGTATTCGGCGTGATGAATCGGCTGAGAGCAAACGGCAGGGCAAAGGCGAGCAGCAGCAGCGTGCTCAGGCCGGCCAGCCAGCGCGGTTCGTGCCGGCGCAGCCACATGCCGAGCAGCAGCACATTGAGCGACGCCACCCAAAACGAGACGGCATAGACACCGATGGCCGGCGTGTACAGGATCATCTGCAGGTAATAATTTTGGGTATAGCCCAGGGCAAACGCCTGAAAGTCAGCCTGCAGCAGCGACTTGCCGGCCTCCATGGCCACCCACAGGAATGGTACCGCGAACAGATAGCCGCGCGGCCACCCGCGCCGCAGGGGCAGCAGCAGCAGTGCAAACAAGACATGGAACAGAACGTGCGCCGCGAGGGTGGTCATGTCGCTGAAGGGGTCCATTCTTCCGGAAACCAGGATGGCGAGCGCCGTCAGCAGCAGCCCGAAAAGTGCGCTCCAGCGTATTGTTTCCCTCGGGGATTTCCCCTGCAACAGCAGCAGCAGCGGAATCAAGCCCCAATAAGCCAGGAATCCCCAACGATAAGGCGGGAAGGCCAGCGTCAGGGCGGCTGCCGCAAGCAGGCAGAGCAGCGGATCACGCGCCTTCAAAGCTCGACCTCTTTGCCGCGGCGCGCGGATTCATACATGGCCTCGATGAGACGCATGCGATAGAGACTTTCCTCCCCGGTGGAGAGCATGGGCGTGTCGTCGCGCAGGCATTTGATGAAGTGGCGCAGTTCATTGCTGTAGGAGCGTTTATAGCGCGACATGGGCTTGTCGTCCACGTGCGGTGTCAGGTTGGTGAAATTGCCGTGCACCTCCTTCATCACCCGCAGCGGGTTGGTCATGGCCCAGCCCTGCGTGCCCAGCAGGTGGGTGTAAAGCTCATCCTGGGCGCTGAAGAATGTCCAGCTCACCTCCAGCGCCAGGGTGCTGCCGTCCTCGAGGTGCACCAGGGCCACTGCCGTGTCTTCGACTTCGAGTTTGGAAACTTTGTTGTAGAGCGTGGCTTTCACCGCCCGGGCCTGCTTGTTGCCAAAAAGCCACAGGGAGAGATCGAGCATCTGGATGCCCAGGTCCATCAACACGCCGCCGCCGGCGTATTGCTTTTGAAAGAGCCAGGAGTGTTCCGACCATTTTTCCTGGCGGCGCAGCCAGCCGCAGCGGGCATAGAAAATTTCGCCCAGTTCGCCGGCTTCGATGAAGGATTTGAGATTGATGGCATCGCGGCGAAAGCGCACGTTCATCGCCACCATGAGCTTGCGTTGCCGGCGCTGGGCCGCTTCCACCATGCTGCGGGCTTCTGCAAAATTCAGGGCCATGGGTTTTTCGACCAGAACGTGTTTGCCGGCGGACAAGGCGGCGAGGGTGAGCGGCATGTGCATGTGGGTGGGCGCGCAAATGTCGATGGCGTCGATGTCATCCCGCTTCAATACGTCGTCATCGCGGGTGTAGTATTGCGGAATGGCATAGCGTTCGGCCACCGCCTTGGCGCGGGCGAGATTGGTGTCGCATACCGCCACCAAATCGACGCCGGGGAGCTTTTTCCAAATGGGAATGTGCGCAACTTGTGCAATACCACCGGCGCCGATGACGGCGAGTCTGATCGTTCTCATAGCCAGGGTTTCACTGAAGTGAATGCAAGCGGTCCAGGTAATTTTGTAGAATCAAAACAGCCGCCAACTGATCAATTTTTTCCTTGGCTTGCCGCCGGGCAGCGCGCCGCGCCAGGGTGCGTTCCGCCTGTTTGCTTGACCAGCGCTCATCCCACTCTACCACCGGCACACTCACCCGCTGTGCGAGCTCGCGGATAAAGGCCCGGACCGTTTTGGTCATGTCGCTGTCTTCACCGCTCAGATGACGGGGCAGCCCCACAACAATCAGGCCGATCTCCTCCTCCTGAATCAGGCGTTGCAACCGTGCGAACAATTCGCGTTTGGCAGTGCAGGCCAGCGTTTCCCGGCCGTGTGCCAGCAGGTGCAGGGCGTCGCTCACCGCCACACCGATGCGGCGCCTGCCGTAATCCAAAGCGAGAATCCGCCGGCCGGGCGGGGCCGCCGGCACAGTCGTCATAGGCGAAGCCGTTTTGTTGAACACGCGTGAGTGACTTTGTCCACGGGCAGGTGGCCGGCCTCATGGGGTTTCTTGTGATTCCTTTTGCTCATCCTTTTTGGCATCGGCTTTCTGCTTGTCGCCCTGCTCCTCGGTCTCCTCGTCTTCCCAATCCTCCTCCCAGTCCTCCCAGTCATTCTTGTCGTCTTCGGTGCGCGGTGGCAGGGCGGTGAGCGGCTGTTTCAAGACTTCTTTGAGCAGCTTGCCGGCCTTGAAATGGGTTTTGCGACGGGCGGGCACATAGATGATCTCGCCGGTTTTGGGATTGCGCGCCTTCGGTTTGGGTTTGGTGGTTTTCACCTCGAACACGCCAAAATCGCGGATTTCGATGCGGATCTCCGGGTTGGCCTGCTCCATGAACTCACGCAACGCCGTGAACACGCCATCGACGACCTTCTCGGTGAGATAGATCTTCTCGTTGACGATCTTTGCGGTTCGTTTGGCAACGTCTTTCTTGGTAATGGTGCTCTTCATAACCACGACTCCTCATTTTGCGTTCATACGGCACTCGCCAGAAGATTCAGACGACCTCCTCCTCCGCGATCAATTCGTCGGTTCCGCCGACCCGCTCGATGCTGAAAACACCGTTGACCTTGCTGATGCGGCCGATGATCCGGGTGAGATGATGCAGGTTTTTCACTTCGATGATAATGTTGCTGTGCACCACGCCGTCCTCGGCACGCATCTCGATGCTGACAATGTTGGTGTCGGTTTGCGAAATGGCGTCACTGACATCGCGCAGGAAATGCTTGCGGTCCGTGCCGAGCAACTGCAGGCGCACGGTGAAATGCTTGTTGGGCTCGACATCCCACTGCACCTCCACCCGGCGCTCGGGGTTTTCCAGCAGTCGCAGGATGTTGGGACAGTCGGTGCGATGCACCACCACGCCGCGCCCCTGTGTCAGGAAGCCGAGAATGCGGTCGCCTGGCACCGGCTGGCAGCATTTGCCGAAATTGATCAGCAAATGATCCAAACCCTGCACCCGCACGCCGATGGCGGAGCCGCGCGCCTTGTCGATGATCTTTTTGAAGAAGCCGGGCTTGTCGTGGCCTTCCGGCGCTTCCGGCAGAATCTTCTGGATCACGCTTTGTGCGGCCATATCGCCCCGTCCGATCGCGGCATGCAGTTCGACGGCATCGGCCAGCCCCAGAAGCTGCGCCACCTCGTTGAGATCAATTTCGTCGCGGTTGAGATGCGCGCGCTTGAGGGCCTTGTCCAGAATCTCCGCACCGAGCTTTTGGCTCTGTTCCGCCATCGATTCCTTCAGCCAGCGCTTGATTTTGGCGCGCGCCTTCGAGGTCTGCACGAACTTGATCCAGTCCTTGTTCGGCCGCTGATTGGCGCTGGTGATGATCTCGACCGTGTCGCCGCTTTTCAAGCGGTAGTTGAGCGGCACGATGCGACCGTTCACCTTGGCGCCGATGCAATGCAGGCCGATGTCGGTGTGCACCGCAAAAGCGAAATCCACCGGGGTGCTGCCCACCGGCAGCTTGTTGAGCCGGCCCTTGGGCGTGAACACGAACACCTCGTCCTGAAACAAATCGATGCGCAGGTTTTCCATGAACTCCTTGGGATCGTCGGTGTCGTGCTGCCACTCCAGCATCTGCCGCAGCCAGGCGAGCTGCTTGTCGAGCTCATCGGCTTTCTGTTTGCCCTCTTTGTAGCGCCAGTGCGCCGCCACACCCACTTCGGCGGTGCGATGCATGTCTTCGGTGCGAATTTGCACCTCCACCATCTTGCCGCCCGCGCCGACCACGGTGGTGTGCAACGATTGGTAGAGGTTGGATTTCGGTGTGGCGATGTAATCCTTGAAACGTTCCGCCACCGGGGTGAAAAGATTGTGCACGATGCCCAGTACGAAGTAGCAGTCCTCGGTGCGCTTCACGATGATGCGGACCGCGAGCAAATCGAAAATCTCCTCGAAGGATTTGTCGCGGCTCAGCATTTTCTGGAAAATGCTGTAGAGATGCTTGGGACGGCCGGTGATCTTCGCCTGCAGGCCCGCCTCTTTCAGGGCCGCGCGCACCGGCTCGGTGAAGCGTCGAATATAGGCCTCGCGCTCCTCCCGCTTCTCGGCGATTTTGTTGACCAGGTTCCAGTAGGCCTGGGGCGCCAGCGTTTTGAAAGCCAGATCTTCCAGCTCCCAGCGGATTCGGCCGATGCCCAGCCGGTGGGCCAGCGGCGCGTAAATCTCGCGGGTTTCGAGCGCGATGCGGCGCTGTTTTTTCTCCGGCAGATACTCGATGGTGCGCATGTTGTGCAACCGGTCGGCGAATTTGATCAGGATGACGCGAATGTCCTTCACCATCGACAGCAGCATCTTGCGAAAGTTTTCCGCCTGGCGGACTTCGACGTTGTCGAATTTCAGTTCCGAAATTTTGGTGACGCCGTCCACCAGCCTGGCGATCTCCTCGCCGAACTTTTCCTGCACCTCTTCGATCGTCACGCCGGTGTCTTCCACCACGTCGTGCAGCAGGCCGCCCACGATGGTGACATAATCCATGCGCAGCTCGCACAAAATTTTGGCGACCTCCACGCAGTGCACGAAATAAGGTTCGCCGGATTTGCGCAACTGGTTGCGATGCGCCTCCTGGCTGAAATAAAACGCCTGGGTCAGCAGCTCATGATTGATGGGGTGCTTGCTGTAGCGGTGCAGCCGGCGCGCAATGCGCGCCAGCTCCTTGTCGAAATCGTAGGTTGCCATGATGCCCGTTTGTGCCCGTCTCTCGCCATGCCATGCGCTCTCCACCCACCCCGGCGTTTCTGTTGGTGCACCGTTGACTTTTCCGGTTTAAAACCTGTTCACTTTGCCACCTCATCGGTTCTGCCACCCGCTGCGGCCGCGCCGCGTGCTGCCGGTCGCGCCCGGCGGTTGGCACGGATGCGCGGACGTTCAAAACGGCGCGCCACTGAAACTGTTCTCCGTATGAAAGCGGTCAATGTCGCTGAAGCGCACATGATCTTTGTGAAACAACAGCTCCACCGTGCCGGTGGGGCCGTTGCGTTGTTTGCCGATGATGATTTCTGCAGTGTTGTCGTTCAATTCCCGCGTGTATTGCCCCGGGCGGTAGATGAACATGACGATGTCGGCGTCCTGTTCGATGGCGCCTGATTCGCGCAGGTCGGAAAGCTGGGGCCGCTTGTCGCCGCCGCGCTGCTCCACCGCACGGGAAAGCTGCGAAAGCGCGATCACCGGCACATCCAGCTCCTTGGCCAGCGCCTTGAGTGATTGCGAAATCAAAGAAATCTCGATTTGCCGGCTTTCGGCGCTGCGCGGGCCGCGCACGAGCTGCAGATAATCGACAATGAACAGGCCGACCTGCTTTTCCGCGGCCAGCCGCCGCGCCTTCGCACGGATTTCCATCACCGTCAGCGCCGGCGTGTCATCGATGTAAATCGGCGCCTCCGCCAGCCGGCCGACGGCGTGCGCCAGACGCGCAAAATGCTCGCGCGGCAGCTTGCCGGTGCGCACCTGGTGCGAGTTGACCCTCGCCTCGCTGCACAGCAACCGCAGCGCAAGCTGATAGCTCGCCATTTCCAGCGAGAAAATACCGACCCCAACCTTGTGATCAATGGCGGCATTGCGCGCAATGTTCAAACAAAAGGCGGTTTTACCCATCGACGGCCGGCCGGCAATGATGATCAAGTCGGACTTCTGGAAGCCGGAGGTCATCTCATCGAGCTCTTTGAAGCCGGTGGCGACTCCGGTCACGCTGCCTTTGCGCTGATGATAGGTTTCGATGGTCTCGAAAGTCCGGTGCAGCACGGGATTGATCGACTCGAAGCCCCGGCGCAAACGGCGCTCCGACAGCGCGAAGATGCGCTGCTCCGCCTTGTCCAGCAAATCATCGACCGGCTCCTTGCCCTCGAACGCCTCGCTGGAAATCTCAGTGGCCACGGCGATCAGCCGGCGCAAAATCGCCTTCTCCAGCACCAGGCGGGCATGATACTCGACGTTGGCAGCGGAAGGCACGCTGGCCACCAACTCGGCGAGATAGTAATTGCCGCCGGCGGCATCGAGGTGCTGCTGGCGCTGCAATTCCGCCGCCACTGTCAGCGTGTCGATCGGGTGGTTGCGATCGAACAAGGCCTGCATGGCCTGAAAAATGTATTGATGACTGCTGGTGTAAAAGCACCAGTCCTCCAGCAGTTCGATCGCCTTGCTGACGGCATTGCTCTCTTGCAGCATGGCGCCGAGCACGGCCTTCTCCGCATTCAAATCCTGCGGCGGCAACCGGTCGATGATTTGATCCATCGCCGGCCGCCGGCCGGTCTCCTCGCGCGGCTGCAGTTTGCGCTGGGTCGCCGGATTTTCCAACATCCCTCTGTCAGGTTTGGCGCCTGGTGTGCGGACCACCGGATGTTCCGGCGGCCGGCTCGCGGCGCGGTTTTTCAACGGATGGAACGGTCTGGGCGTGCCAGCCCCGTTGCCGGAAGGGCAAGCACAGCCTTCCAAATTGCAAACGCCACCTCGAGCTTGGACAGCAGCGGCAGAGGAGTGATATGCCCTGCCGCGTCGATCAGCGTCACACGGTTGTTTTCACTTTGAAAACCGGCGTCGGCTTCACCCGCCTCATTCAGCACGATGAGATCCAGTGCCTTGTCTCGTAGCTTTTGCTGGGCATGTGCCACCGCGTTTTCCGTCTCCAGCGCGAAGCCCACGTGCACCGCCGCGGTTTTCTGCCGGCTGAGCAGACGGAGAATATCATCGTTCGCGGCGAGCTCGAGCTGAATAAGGGCGGCACCCTTCTTGATTTTCTCCGCCGCACGCTGCCGCGGCCGATAGTCGGACACCGCGGCGGCCATCACCACCACCTGCGTGCCGGGATAATGCGCCAGCACGGCATCACGCATGTCATGGGCGCTCACCACCGGCACGGTTGTGATTTTGTAAGGCGGCGACAGTTCCGTCGGGCCATGCACCAGCACGACCTCGGCGCCCAATGCCCATGCGGCCTCGGCGACGGCAAATCCCATGCGGCCGGTGCTGGGATTGGTGAGCATGCGCACCGGATCGAGGTATTCCTCCGTTCGGCCGGCAGTAACCAGCACTTTTACACCCTTGAGCGGCTGGCTGGGTTGCAGCGCCGCCAGTGTCTCCGCCAGAATCCATTCCAGTCGAGCCAGCCGGCCCCAGCCCTCGCCCTCGCTGGAGGTCGCCAGCTCGCCAAATTCCGGATCCACGCAGCGGTAGCCCGCCTGCCGCAGGCGCTGCAGGTTGTGCTGCACCAGCGCATCCTCCCACATCGCGGAATTCATCGCGGGACAGAGGATCACTGGCACGCGTGCCGCCCGGATGGTGGCGCTCACGGGTTCGTCGGCAAAACCATTGGCCAGTCGGGCCAGGCTGTTGGCGGTCGCCGGGCACACCAGAATAACTTCACCCCAGCGCGACCAGTCGATGTGCGCGATTGCGGCGGAACCAGCCGCCGGGAACAGACTGGTCAGCACAGGGTTTTCGCTGAGTGCGGCAAAAGTCAACGGCGTGACGAATTCCTGCGCGTGCGGTGTCATCATCACACGCACGGTGGCTCCCTGCCGCTTGAGCTCCCGCACCAGCTCGCAGCTCTTGTAGCAGGCAATGCCACCACTTACCCCCAGGAGAATTTTTTTGCCGTGGAAACGCAGGATCAGTTCTCCCGGTCTTCGGGTGTCTCAGCGTAGTCGTAATGCAGCTTGCCGCTCATCATTTCCTCGAGCGAGATGGTGGTGGGCTTGGGCAGCTTGATCAGTTTCACCGGCGCCTTGCTGCGCTCGTCACGCACTTCTTCAAGTTCGTCATCGGAATCATTGGAATGCACATTATCCAACGCGCTGTCATAGCCCAGTTCCTGTTCGATGTAGCGTTTTTGTTCGTCGTTGATCTGGCGCGCCCGCTTGGCGATCACCACGATCGCTTCGTATAAATTTTCGGCGTGCCGTTCCAGTTCATCCAAGGGTACGGTGCTGACCATGAAATTGTCTCCGGTTGATCAGGGTTATGGAAATCAGATTGCTTGCCAACTTGCCGTGTCACCGGCGGCGTTTCAATGGCCTGCCGGTTGGGCCGGTGCTCTGCGATAGCGGGCGATGATCTCCGCCACCTGCCGCACCGTATCGTCCAGGTCGTAATTCGTCACCACGTGATCATACTGTTCGGCGGCCGCCATTTCCTGCTCGGCGGCCCGCAGCCGGGCGGCGATTTCCTCGGCGGAATCGGTATTGCGGCCGTGCAAGCGCTCCCGCAGCAGTTCCAGCGAGGGCGGGCGGATGAAGATCAATATCGCGCGCTCGCCCATCTGGCGTTTGATGTTGAGGCCGCCCTGTACGTCGATGTCCATCAGCACGAATTTGCCCTGCGCCAGCCATTTCTCCACGTTCTCGCGCAGGGTGCCGTAGAGATTGCCGTGCACCCGGGCATACTCCAGGAAGCGGCCGCGCGCGATGCCCTCCTGAAATTCTTCCGGGCTGATAAAAAAATACTCGCGGCCATGGCGTTCGGTTCCGCGAGGCTTGCGCGTGGTCGCCGAGACGGAATAACGGAAGTCGGGGTCGTTGCTTTGCAGCAGTCGCTGCAGAATCGTGGTTTTGCCACCGCCGGAAGGCGCGGACAACACGACCAGGTAACCGGCAGGCGTCTCGTGCCCCTCCGTGGTTGCGCGTGCGTGATCCATCGGCCTCGCGTCACTCGATATTTTGAATTTGCTCGCGGAGCTTCTCGACTTCCTCTTTGATTTCGACAACGAGATGAGCGATTTTCGCGTCGTTGGCTTTCGCGCCAATGGTGTTGGCCTCCCGGTTCATTTCCTGCAACAGAAAATTGAGCTTGCGCCCGGCCGGGGCCTCTTCCTCCAGGGCCTCCAGAAAGAGGGTGTTATGACTGCGAAAGCGCGTGCATTCCTCCGTCACATCGACGCGGTCCGCCAGCAGCGCCACCTCCAGCTCCAGGCGGTTGGGGTCCAACTCCTTCGTCTGCACCATCTCTTTCACACGCTGATAGAGCCGCTGGAACTCCTCGCCGCGCCGCGCAAGTGAACGCGCCTCGATCTCCTCCAGCCGTTGCTGCAGCGCCTGGATGCGCCGGCGCAAATCATTGCCGATTTCCACACCTTCGCGCTGGCGCATTTCGTTCAAGTTGTGCATCGCCTGCGCGATGGCGTTTGCCACCGTGTGCCAGACCTCCTCCGGGAGTTGGTCATTGGTGTCGGTGGTGAGAATTTCGGAAAAGTGCAGCAAATGATCGATGGTAATCTCGCCGGCGAGATGCAAATCGTCCCGCAGTTGCTCCAGCAGTCGCTTGTGGTGTGCAGCCGCCTCCAGGTCCAGCCGCAACCCCAGTCCGGTGTCACGCTCGCTTTTGAGCGTGACGACGAGATTGATGCGGCCGCGCGAGACGTACTTGCGCACCATCTCTTTGACCGTTTCCTCGTAGGCGCTCAACGCCCGGGGCAGTCGCATGGTTACGTCCAGAAAGCGATGGTTAACGGCCCGCACTTCAACAAAGGACTCGTAACCGTTGCTCTTGAATTCTCCTTGGCCGTAGCCAGTCATACTGATGATCATCAGTCCGCTTTAGCCACGTTTCTAGTTACGCCGGATTCGATTTTGCAATAAGTTACAATTTACAAGTGGTTTAGATTTTACGAAAGCCGCTGCTAAGATACAACACAATTTTTCGAAAATTTTTATCGAGTGATTGGGATAAAAATCAACGAGATATAAGCCAAAGTGAACGTGAGTATGCCTGGCAATTTTCAGCGAGAAATGGAGTGATATGATCCTGCAGCTTTTCTCGCTCGATCACTGCACCGCTATGCTGTGGCCAGGCCAGCCATTTAAATCAAAAACACAAAGTTTGTCAGAGTTGTCCACCCTGCAAACATTGCATGTCATCATCGCACATTTTTTGTCCGCATCTCGCCTCTTGCCCTTGCCCGTTGGCCGTTGGTGATGTTGAAAGCGCCAGACAGATGGGCGCCATTGCCTGCGGTGCATGTCCGGGGGATTGCCGACTCGTTTGCGCACCCTGATCAGCAAAGCCTTTCCACCAAAAAAATAACCCCACGCATGGCAGCGTAATGGCGTGGGGTTATTCAAAAATTGGCAGGCACTGGTACCGCCGGCACCTCTCTTCAGCCGTCCACGCGGATGAAGATGGCCTTATTTCCCCCTGCGATACTTCGCCGCTTCAATTGTAAATCGTGCCGATACGCGGTGGGTCTCGCCCAAATCTTCATGGCCGATGAAGGCATAATCGACTTGCAACCTGGGCAGGTTGATGCCGGCGCCGGCGGCGAAGCGACCGATGTCCGAGCCCAGGCGCAGGGAAAATACTTGCTGGAATTGATATTCCCAGCCCAGATGCGTGTCAACGCTCAGCGGTCCCGCGGAAAGCTGAGCCGCATAATCACGGCCTTCAAAGCGAATGTCGAAATCAAGTGCCGGGGACATATAACCGTTGAGCATGGGAACAGCCATGGGATAAGCCAGCCCGGCTTTCAGGGTGGGAACAATGATCTCGCGGGTGCCCTGGTTCCACGCCAGCACAGTGGTGGTGATATCTTGAAAATTCAAGCCGAGCCGCAGATTGCCGGCAGGCCGGAACAGCGCGGCCACATCGAAACCCAGTCCCCAGGCGGAATTGTCACCCACGCTCTTGCGCAGCACCTTGGCATTCATGCCAAAACTAAAACGCGCGCTGCGCTGAACACCGTAGCTCAGGAACAGGGCATATTCCGCATCGGAAATCATGCCCCCAATGTAAGGCCGGTTGATGCGCGTGACGCCGTCGGCATCGACATAAACCGCGCCCAGCGGCAGCGCGGGATTTTGCAGCCGGGTGACGGGAATCTCGTCGACCCCAAGGCGGATCAGGCTCAAGCCCAGGCTGCGCTTGGCGCCGAAGGGAATGGCAAAACTGGCGTAATCATATTTGACCGTATGGTCGAATTGCTCGGTGTGCATCAGCATGATTTGCGGATACTCGAGATCCACGAGTCCGGCGGGGTTCCAGTAACCTGCGGTGACGTCGGTGGCGAGCGCGGCATAAGCCCCGCCCATGCCCAATGCCCGCCCCCCGACACCGAGGCTGAAGAATTCGTTGGCATATTTGGCGGTGCGGGTTTCACCAGCAAGGGCGGCGCCGGCAAGGCATACTCCCAGAAAAACCGGGAAAATTTTGGGGGTGGAAATCATAAGGATTGCTCTCGGAAATTGAGAAGTGGTTTATGTTGGACTTGCTGCCGGGTATTGTCATCACAGCATAGCGCGAACGCGCCCGCAGCGTGCTCCCACAAGTTCATCCTTTCGGAGATTCACCCTGCAAACAGCTTGCTAACTCACCTCCTGACAGCAGGGTTTCACTCGGTGGCCAGCTTTTGCAGATGCGCCAACTGCTGCAAAGCCTCCAAAGGTGTCAGATGGTTCAAATCGAGTTTCAGCAGGGCTGCACGCACACGCTGATCCTGCTGGGAAAAAATGTCCAGTTGCACCTCGCCGGCTGCAGCAGGTTCGCCATTGGTGGAGAGCCTGGCACGCTCGAATGTTTGCTGTTCGAGCGTGGCCAGCACTTGTTTGGCACGGCGGATCACTTTGGCTGGCAGGCCGGCAAGCTGCGCGACGTGAATGCCATAGCTGTGATCGCAGCCGCCGGCGACGATGCGGCGCAGGAACACCACTTGCTCACCCCACTCCTTCACCAGCACATTGTAGTTCTTGACCCGTGGGAAGAGCCTTTCCAACTCGATCAATTCGTGATAATGCGTCGCAAACAGCGTGCGCGCCGCGATTTTGGCATTTTCGTGGAGATATTCGACCACGGCCCAGGCGATGGACAGGCCGTCATAGGTGCTGGTGCCGCGGCCGATTTCATCGAGCAACACCAGACTGCGGTTGGTGGCGTTGTTCAAAATATTCGCGGTTTCGTTCATCTCCACCAAAAAAGTGCTCTCCCCGCCGGCGAGATTATCCGAGGCGCCGACGCGCGTGAAAATTTTATCGACCATGCCGATGCGCGCCTGGGCCGCGGGCACAAACGAGCCGATTTGTGCCATGAGCACGATCAGCGCCACTTGCCGCAGGTAGGTCGACTTGCCCGCCATGTTGGGGCCGGTGATGATCAGAATCTGGTGCGTCTCGTCATCGAGATAAGTATCGTTGGGCACGAATTTCTCACCGAAGGGCAGCAGCTTTTCCACCACCGGGTGGCGGCCCTGTTTGATTTCGAGCACGCTGCTGTCATCGACCAGCGGCCGGACGTAGTTTTGTTGCTGCGCCACTTCGGCGAAGGCGAGCAGGCAGTCCACCGTGGCGAGAGCGCGGCCGTTTTCCTGCAGTGCGGCGGCGTGCGCCGCGACTTTTTGGCGCAGCTTGTCGAACAATTCGTATTCCAACGCCACCAGTTTTTCCTCGGCCTGCAGGATGCGCTCTTCATACTCCTTCAACTCCGGTGTGATGAAGCGTTCGGCATTCGCCAGGGTTTGCTTGCGAATGTATGAGTCCGGCACTTTGGCGAGATTGGGGTTGGTGACTTCGAGATAATAGCCGAAGACTTTGGTGTAACCGACTTTCAGAGAGGCGATACCGGTGCGTTCGCGCTCGGTTTTTTGCAAATTGGCGATCCAGTCCTTGCCATGGCGGGCAAGCTGACGCAATTCATCCAGCTCGGCGGAATAGCCCGGCCGGATGAGATTGCCTTCGGTGACGGAGAGCGGTGGGTCTTCCACCAGCGCGCGGCGCAATTCCCCGGTCAACTCCTGCAGCGGATCGAGCGCCTGGCCGCATTGCTGCAGCAGCGCACTTTCACACTGCAGCAACAGGCTTTTCAGCTCGGGAATGCGCTCCTGCACCTGCTGCACGGTCAGCAACTCACGGGCGTTGGCGCGCGCCAGGCTGATTTTGGCCACCAAACGCTCGAGGTCGCCAATGCCGCGCAGCCGGGCGGCCAGTTTGTCGCGGCGCGCCCCATCGGCCAGCAGCTCGGCCACCGCGTCCTGGCGGGCGCGGATTGCCGCCTCCTGGCGCAGCGGATGCAGTAGCCATTGCACCATTTTGCGGCCGCCCATGGCGGTGCGGGTTTGGTCGAGCACACCCAGCAGGGTGGCGTGCTGATTGTCGCCGCGCAGGGCACGCACCAGCTCCAGGTTGCGTCGGGTCGCCGGGTCGATGCCCACAAACTCGCTGTTGCTGCGCCGCGCCAGTTGCGTGAGATGAGTCAGTTCGGTTTTCTGGGTTTCTTGGAGATAGGACAACGCGCCGCCGGCAGCCGATATGCCGCAGATGAGATCGTCACAGCCAAAGCCTTTGAGGGTAAGTGTCTTGAAATGGCGTGTCAGGCTTTCATAAGCATGATCGAAAGCAAAATGCCAGGCCGGCCGCGGCGTGATGACAGCCGGAACATTCCTGCCCAAGCGCTCGCGCAGCCAGTCCTGTTGATCCTCGGGCAGCAGAATCTCGGCCGGCTCGATGTCCTGGATGACCTCCCCCACGCGTTCGAGCGGCAACTCGTCCAGCATGAATTCGCCGGTGGAAAAATCGATTTGCGCCAGGCCGGCGGTCTTTTTCTGCAGGTAAAGTGCGAGCAGGAAATTGTTGCGGCGGCTGGTGAGCAGATTGTCGCTGAGCGCGGTGCCGGGGGTGACAACCTCCGTCACCTCGCGTTTGACCACAATTTTGGCGAGTTTGGGGTTCTCGACTTGCTCACAAATTGCAACGCGATAACCGGCGCGCACCATCTTGCTGAGGTAGGTGTCCAGCGCATGATGCGGAAAGCCGGCAAGCGGCACCTCCGCCGCCTTGCCGTGCGCGCGCGAGGTGAGCGTGAGGCCCAGCACCTGGCTGGCAATTTTCGCATCCTCGAAGAACATCTCGTAGAAATCGCCCATGCGAAAGAAGAGAATGGCATCCTGATGCTGTGCCTTGATGGCAAGATATTGGCGCATCAGCGGAGTGCTGACCTCGTCTTTGCTGACAGTCTCCGCTGCCGGGGTGAGCGCGGAGGTTGTTTCCGGCGCACGAGTCAAGCGTGATGCTCCTGAAAAACCGGCTGGTGAACAACGATTGAAATTCGGCGCTTGCGTGTGAGTGGGCAATTTACAACTGTCCCGGCCAAAAGCAAGCCATTTGCCTTGCCAAACCCGCGGCCTGGCACATGATGCCGGCGTGGTACTGCAGGGCGTAATCCAGCCAGCGGTGATCGCCAAAAGGGGTGCGGCTGCCAGCGATGAAACCCAGGTGACCGCCGTGGCGCGGCAAAAGCAGTTGCAGCCGCGGATTGTGCGGCAAAGCGGCATAGGTTTGGAACGGCACACAGGGATCATCCTGTGCGGCAAGCAAAATAGTCGGCGTGCGAATCGCGCCAAGCAGCGGGTGTGCACTGCTTTTTTGATAGTAGTCCTCTGCCGAGGTGAAGCCACCCAGTGGCGCCGTGACGCTATGATCAAAACCCGTCAGCGTGAGTTTTTTGGGCAGGGTCAGCCGCGGGAAATCAGGAAAATCCACCATCCGTTCTGCCAGCGCCTGCTTGAGCAGCCGCAGGAAGCGGGCGTGGTAAAGTGCATTGCTGTGCCGGCTGATGGCGGCGGCACTCAAGGCCAGTTGAATGGGTGCGCTTACCGCAATGGCGCCTGCCAGATTGGCGGGCACAGCCCCGCCCTGCTCGGCGAGATACTTCAACAGCATGTTGCCGCTCAGGGAAAACCCAATGACAAGCAACGGCTGGTGCGGGGCTCGGGCCGCGCAAAATTGTATGACAGGCACCAGGTCTTCACTCCGGCCGGCGTGATAGAGCCATTTTGCCAGACCCCTGCCCTGCCCGGCGCCGCGATGATTCAGCCGGAAAGTCGTCCAGCCCTGCTGCAAAAACTTTTGTGCAACCCGCACCATGTAGGGGGAATCAGCCCGCCCGCCCAGGCCATGCAGCAGCAGCACCATACCGGCGGGATCTCCGCTGCTGCGGTTTTCACCCAAAACCAGGCGGTCGCCATGAGAAACCGCAATGCTGTGCCAGTGGGTTTCCGGCAGTGAACGCGGGCTGGGAAGCAGGTAGCCGGCGAGTGTTTGCGCATGTCCACCGGGCGCCCACCAGGCAGCGGCGAACGGCGGCAAATGAAAAAACCCAACTGATGCGCGGCTTGCAGTTGGGTTGGCGGTGGGAGCATTCAACTGGACACCGGGATTATGCCAGGGCTTTCTCCAGGGGCGTGTAGGGAAAATCGAAAGCATCGGCCACGCCCTTGTAGGTCACCATGCCGTAGGCGATGTTCACACCATAAGCCAATGCCTGGGATTTGCGCACGGCGTCGGGATAGCCATAATTGGCGAGGTGAATCGCGTAGGGTAGGGTGGCATTGGTGAGCGCAAAGGTCGACGTCATGGGCACGGCGCCCGGCATGTTGGCCACGCCATAGTGCACAATGCCGTCCACTTCATACGTGGGGTTGTCGTGTGTCGTGGGATGAATGGTTTCGACACAACCGCCCTGATCGACCGCGACATCGACGATCACCGAGCCTTTCTTCATCAGGCCCAGCATTTCCCGGGTGATGAGATGGGGCGCCTTGGCGCCCGGAATCAGCACGCCGCCGATGACCAAATCCGCCTGCGCGATGGCTTTGCGAATGTTGGCAGGATTGGACATCACCGTTTGCACGTTCTTCGGCATGACATCATCGAGATAGCGCAACCGCTCGAGGCTCAAATCGAGAATGGTGACACGCGCGCCGAAGCCGGCGGCGATTTTGGCCGCATTGGAACCGACCACGCCGCCACCCAGGATGACCACATGGGCCGGCTCCACACCCGGCACGCCGCCCAGCAGAATGCCGACGCCGCCCTGTTGTTTCTCCAGACATTTTGCGCCCTCTTGAATCGAAAGGCGTCCTGCCACCTCACTCATCGGAATCAACAGCGGCAGGGCTTTGTTTTCCGTCTGCACGGTCTCGTAGGCGATGGCGACACATTTCGACTGGATCACGGCCTCGGTCAGCTCGCGCGAAGCGGCGAAATGGAAATAGGTGAAGACAATTTGACCCGGGCGCAACAGGGGATATTCGGAGGGCAGCGGCTCTTTCACCTTCATGATCATGTCGGCTTCGCGGTAGATTTTGGCCGCCTCTGCAATGATGGTGGCGCCGGCGCGGCGGTAGTCGTCATCCTGAAATCCACTTCCCCGGCCGGCGTCCTTTTCAACCAGGATTTCATGCCCGTTGGCCTTCAGCAACTCGACACCCACAGGAATCAGAGCCACGCGATTTTCATTCTTCTTGATCTCTTTGAGAACGCCGATTACCATTTCCATCCTCCCTGACTAGATGAGCCTGTGATTTTCGCTTGCCGGAGAATGCCGGTCGTCACCGCCAGACAGGCGGCACTCTCCAGGGTGCCTCATGAATCCGACGACAACAGCGCCTTGCGGCTGAGCCGAAGTTTGCCGTCCGGAGCGATTTCGATCAACTTGACGGTGACCTCATCGCCGACCTTGAGCACATCTTCGACGCGCGCGATGCGGCGGTTGTCAATCTGGGAGATGTGCAGCAGCCCTTCCCGGCCGGGCAGAATCTCCACAAAAGCGCCGAATTCCTTCACGCTCTTGACCGTGCCCTGATAGATGGTGCCCAGCTCAGGCTCCGCTACCATGCCCTGAATGATGGCTTTCGCCTTGTGACAGGCTTGCGGATCGACGCCGGCAATGGTCACCACACCGGAGTCATCAATGTCGATGGTGGTGCCGGTGCGCTCGGTGATGTCACGAATGGTCTTGCCACCCGGCCCGATCACCATGCCGATGCTGTCGGTCGGGATTTTGATGGTCAGGATGCGCGGTGCATAGGGTGAAATGTCGGGACGCGGCTTGCTCAGCGTGGCATTCATGATATTGAGGATGTGCAGGCGCGCACGGCGCGCCTGCTCCAGCGCTTCCGCCATGATCTGGGAGGACAGGCCCTTGATCTTGATGTCCATCTGAAAGCCGGTGATGCCCTCCGCTGTGCCCGCGACTTTGAAGTCCATGTCCCCGAGATGATCCTCATCTCCCAGAATGTCGGTGAGAATCACGGTTTGGCCGTCCTGCTGGATCAGGCCCATGGCGATGCCCGCCACCGCGCTTTTGATGGGCACGCCGGCATCCATCAGCGCCAGCGAGCCGGCGCACACGGTCGCCATCGAGGAAGAACCGTTGGATTCGAGTATGTCCGAAACCACGCGCACGGTGTAGGGGAATACTTTTTCGTTCGGCATCACGGCCTTGATGGAGCGTTCCGCCAGGTTGCCGTGGCCGACTTCGCGGCGGCCCGGGCCACCCAAACGCCGAATTTCACCGACGCTGAACGGCGGAAAGTTGTAATGCAGCATGTAGGACTTGTAGAACTCGCCCTCCAGCTCGTCCATCTTTTGTTCGTCGACCTTGGTGCCGAGCGTGACCGCCGCCAGCGCCTGGGTCTGACCGCGGGTGAAAATGCAGGTGCCGTGCACCCTGGGCAGTACACCGACTTCACAGGTGATGTCACGGATGCTGGTCCAATCGCGGCCATCGAGGCGGCGGCGTTCGTGCACGATCATGGCGCGCACGATTTCCTTCTCGATTTTGTGCAGAATGGTGTTGATCTGCGCCTCGCTTTCCGGAAATTCCGCCTGCAGTGACTCCACCAGGGTCTTGGCATACTGTTTCAGGCTGTCGCGGCGCTTTTGCTTGTCGGTTTCCCGCAGCAAGCCACGCAGCGTTTCCGTGGCAGCTTCGCGGACGCGGTTTTCCAGGCCCGCCGGCATTTCGACCGGAATCACCGGCCGCGGCGGTTTGGCCGCCTCCGCCGCCACAGCCTTTTGCACCTGAATGAGCCGGCGCGCCACATCATGCCCGAAGGTCAGAGCCGCCACCATGTCCGCTTCGCTGATTTCCTGGGCCTCGCCCTCCACCATGATGATGGAATCCTCGGTGGCCGCCAGCACCAAATCCATATCGCTGCTTTCGAGATCAGCATGGGTGGGATTGGCGATGAACTTGCCGTTGACACGGCCGACGCGCACGCCGGCGAGCGGACCATGCCACGGGATGCCGGAGAGCATGATCGCCATCGAAGCGGCGGAGATACCCAGCACGTCGGGATCATTTTCCTTGTCCGCCGACAGCACCGAGACCATCACCTGCACTTCGTTGTTGTAATCTTCGGGAAAAAGCGGCCGGATGCCGCGGTCAATCAAGCGGGCGGAAAGAATCTCATTTTCGCTCGGCTTGCCCTCACGTTTGAAAAAGCCGCCCGGAATCTTGCCGGCGGCGTAAGCCTTCTCACGATAGTCGACCGTGAGCGGGAAGAAATCCACGTCGGGTTTGGCTTCCGGATCGCCGACGACGGTTGCCAGAACGATGGTATCGCCAAATTGCACCCAGCAAGCGCCGTCCGCTTGCCGTGCGACGCGGCCGGTTTCAATCGCGAACACCTTCCCGTTTAATTCAGTTTCCTTGCGACAAAGCATTCAGAAAACTCCTCAAGGTTAATGTCACCCCGTTCGCTATCTTGTACATCAGGCGGCAGGCGTCGTCTTTTGTACAAATGCCATAACAGGATTGAGAGATTGTGATCTAATAAATGAGCTCCAACAAGTGGTTTGCAGCCCTGCCAATAACAGCCTGTTTTCATCCTCCGGCAAATGTCATCTCATCTTCTGAAAATCTGTGCCGGCGCCACCTCCCCCCGCCCTGTTCCCCGCCTGACATTCGGCATCACCGGGATCATCCGGGGGAAATCAGATTCTCGGGGCGATCCCGGAATATTCCGAACCCGGCACCGCAGGCTGCAAAATTCGCATGGTCATCCCGGCTCCGCGAATGGTGAGGCAACGGTCCGGCCGTGCATCGTCTTTTGGAAAAATTCGCAAATTGGGACAAACGCTGCTTGTTTGCCTCTGCCCTGCCGCCCCGCCGACACGACGCGGGTGTGCCGAGATGTAACAAAGCCCCACGAGGGGGCGGAAGGACGGTACTCGAAACAGTCAACTACCGGCGCAAACCGAGATCGTTGACAATTTTGCGATAGCGTTCAACGTCGGTGTTGGCCAGATAGTTTAGCAGCCGGCGGCGCTTGCCGACCATCTTCAACAATCCCATGCGGGAATGGTGGTCTTTCTTGTTGGCCGCGAGATGGGTGGTCAGGCTGTTGATGTTGGCGGTCAGCAGGGCGATTTGCACCTCCGTTCGTCCGGAATCTTTTTCGTTGCTGCCGTACTTCCGCATGATTTCCGCTTTTTGTGAGCTGGTTAAAGCCATTGCAGCATTCTCCTCGAGAGGTTAGCTTTTTTGGATAAAGATGGATGCGTTTTAAATTCGCGAATAAAGTGGCAAATTTTTCCAAAAACTGCAAGCGCCCACTTTTCCCGGCACGGCGGGTGGGCGTGCAAGAGTTCAGCCCGTTTCACCCTGCCCCGCCGGTGGCGCCGCCGCGGCATTCAGCACGCGCAGACTGGCGGCACGATCCCCCTGCAACTGCGCTTGCAGGGCGGCGACCGTCGCAAATTTCATTTCCGGCCGCAGGCGCGCCACAAAGTGAACTTCCACTTCCTGATCATAAAGATCACCGGTGAAGTCGAAGAGATGCACCTCCAGCGTGCGACCACTGCCCGCGAAAGTCGGCCGCATGCCGATGTTCATCATGCCGCCCCACTCCTGCCCCGCCAGCCTGACGCGCACCGCATAGACCCCATGGGCTGGAATCAATTTTTGCGGATGCAGCGGCTCCAGGTTGGCAGTGGGAAAACCGATCGTCCGGCCGCGTCCCTCGCCGCGAATGACGCGTGCACTCAGACGATAGGTGTCGGCCAGCCAGGCATTGGCCTGTTCGATTTCGCCGGCAAGCAGCGCCCGCCGGATTTGCGTGCTGCTGATCACACTTTCGCCCTGCTGCAACGGCGGCAACTCGTGCACGGTGAATCCCAACTCCCGCCCGAGGCGGAGCAGGGTGGCCACGTCGCCCTCCCGATTCCTGCCAAAGCCGTGATCATGGCCGATGACGATGGCCTGCATGCCGATGACGCGAAAAAGAATGTCGCGCACAAAAACGTCGGAGGGCGTTTGGGAAAAGGCCGGCGTGAAAGGAATCACCACCAGCCGGTCCAGGCCGAGGGTTTCGAGCAGCGCGATTTTTTCCGCGAGGGTGGTGAGAATGTACAAGGGCGGCTGCCCGGTTTTTTGCAGAACCAATTGCGGATGCGGCTCGAAGGTCACCATTGTGGTGCTGCTGCCGCGCGCCATTGCCTCCTGCTGCAGCAGCCGCAGTATCATGCGGTGGCCGCGATGCAAGCCGTCAAATGAACCGACCGTGACCACGCTGCCTGCCTCCCTCACCACCTGTTGGAGACCGTAAAACGTCTTCACCGCCATCGTCAATCAACCAGGCTTTTGATGAACGCTGTGACGGTCAAACTATCCACCAGCCGGTAGGGGCCCACGCGTGTCCGGCACAGGGATTTCAAATAAGCGCCGCACCCCAGGTCTTCCCCGAGGTCGCGCGCCAGGCTGCGCACGTAGGTGCCGCGCGAGCACAACAGCCGCAGCCTGAGGAGCGGCGGTTCGAAGGCGAGCAGATCGAGCACATGGATGGTCACTGGACGCGGATCGGCCTCGACCGCCTCGCCGGCGCGCGCAAGCTGGTAAAGTCGCCGTCCCCCCCGCTTCAAGGCGGAAAACACCGGCGGCCTTTGCATAAAAGTGCCGCGGTACTTCGCGAGTGTCTGCTCCACTTGCTCCCGGGTCAGCGCCGGCACCGGCCGTGTGGCCAGAATCTTGCCGGTGACATCATGGGAATCGGTTTCGACCCCGAGCTCAACGACGCCCTCGTATTCTTTTTCCAACCCCATCAGTTGCTCGACTTTCCTGGTTGCGCTCGCGAAGCAAATCAACAGCACGCCGGTGGCAAAAGGGTCGAGTGTCCCCGCGTGACCGACTTTGGCGATGCGCGAGGCACGGCGCAGTTTGTTGACCACATCGAAGGAGGTCCAGCCGGCCGGTTTGTCAATGTTCCAGACTTCGCCGGTGGCGAGCTGCGCCCGGGAAATCAAGCGTGAGGGCTTGGCAGGTTCTGTCATTGCCGAAGGTCTCTGGTCGTCGCGTGTTGGCCTTTGACCGGCGAGATCTCATGCCTGGCTGGGCCAGGGTTGTGCCGACGAGGGCATCGTGGCAAGGTCGTTGCCTCCGCTGGCTGGTGCACGCTGCTGCGGCAGCCTTGCCCGCCGGTTTCGTGGCCCTGGGGGCCGCAGGCGGGCAGCGCGCGTGCTTGCTCATGCAGGTGGTTTGTTGTCGGGCGGAAAAGCCTGCTTCAACAACTGGTCGATGCGCTCGGCATAGTCGAGCGAGTCATCATAGAGAAATTGCAGGTCCGGAATGCGGCGCAAGTCCATGCGTTTCCCCACCTCGGTGCGCAGAAAGCCGGCGGCACGTGACAGTCCGGCCAGTGTCTTTTGGCGCTCGTCGGCGGTTCCCAGCATGTTGAAATAGACGCGCGCGTTGTGCAAGTCATCGGAAAGGGCGACCCGGGAGATCGTGATCCGCCCCACGGCCGGGTCCTTCAACTGGGTGGCAAGAATCTCGCTCAGAATCTCACGCAGCAACGAAGCGACTCGAGTTGCGCGTTTCAGTGCCATGGGTGTGTCCGCCAAACTTCCATTGCGCAGGGCCACGGTTCAGTAAATGTCAACCGTGTGGCCGAGCACCTCCACGCGATCCTCCTGATACAGCAGTTCGAGGATTTTGTTGAAGGTCTGGTCGATGAACTTGTGTTCGTTGGTCACCATCGCCAGGCCCAGCACCCCGCGTTGCCACAAATCGTTGTTGCCCACCTCGGCGACGGAGACGTTGAATTTGTTTTGAATTTTGGTCTTGATGCTGCTCAGCACGAAACGCTTGGCTTTCAGCGAATCGCTCTCCGGCAGCATGATTTCAATCTGGCAGACGCCGACGAACATTGGGGATGCCATTTTGCCGGGCGCGGATCAGGCCGCCGCCACCAGCGTGCGCTTGGTTTTGACGATTTGGAAGCTCTCCATCACATCGCCAACGTGGAGGTCATCATAGCCCTCCAGCTTGAGGCCGCATTCGAAACCGGCGGCAACCTCGCGCACATCGTCCTTGAAGCGTTTGAGCGAAGCGATTTTGCCCTCGAAAATCAGTTTGTCATTGCGATAGAGCTTCAGGCTGTCGCTGCGATGCACCTTTCCGCTTTGCACATAGCAGCCGGCCACCGTGCCCACCTTGGGCACCCGGAAGATCTCGCGCACCACGATCGAGCTGGTGATCTCCTCGGAAATTTCCGGTTCCAGCATGCCTTCCAGTGCCGCCTTGACATCGTTGACGGCGTCGTAGATGATTTTGTAGATGCGAATATCGACGCTCTCGCGCTCGGCGATCTCTCGCGCCTGCTGCGTGGCACGCACGTGAAAACCAAAAATCACGGCATCGGAAGCCGCAGCCAGCAGCACGTCCGATTCCGAAATCCCGCCGACCCCCTTGTGGATCACGTTGACCGCCACTTCATTGGTCGAGAGCTTGAGCAGGGCGTCGCTGAGCGCCTCCACCGAGCCGTCAAAATCGGCTTTCACGATGGCACGCAGCTCCTTCACCCCGCCCTCCTTGATCTTCTTGGAGAGCTGATCCAGCGTCAGGTGTTGCGCCTTGCGATACTCCTGCGCGCGTTTGAGCTGCTGCCGCTTCAAGCTGATTTCCCTGGCCTCGGCCTCGGAACGCATCACCACCAGTGTGTCACCGGCACTGGGAATGCCGGCGAAGCCGACCACCCGCACCGGCTTGGAAGGCGGAGCCTGTTGCAGGCGCCGCCCGTGCTCGTCATACATGGCCCGCACCTTGCCGTGGTAGTGACCGGCAATGAAGGGATCACCGACTTTGAGCGTGCCGTTCTGCACCAGCACCGTCGCCACCGGACCTTTGCCCTTGTCCAACTCGGCTTCGATGACCACTCCGCGTGCCCGGCGCTTGGGGTTGGCTTTGAGGTCGAGAATGTCGGCCTCCAGCAGCACCAACTCCAGCAGATGATCGACGCCCACACCGGTTTTGGCGGAAATCTCGGCGGATTGGTATTTGCCGCCCCAGCTTTCCACCAAAATGCCGTGCTGCGACAACTGGTTTTTGATGACATCCGGGTTGGCCGTGGGTTTGTCGATTTTGTTGATGGCAATGACGATCGGCACACCGGCGGCACGTGCGTGGCTGATGGCTTCCAGGGTTTGTTGTTGCACCCCGTCATCGGCGGCCACCACCAGGACCACCACATCCGTCACTTTGGCGCCGCGCGCGCGCATGGCGGTAAAGGCTTCATGGCCGGGGGTGTCGAGGAAGGTGATCAAGCGACCGTTGAATTCCACCTCATACGCGCCGATGTGTTGCGTAATGCCGCCGGATTCGCGCGCGACGATGTTGCTGGCACGAATGTAGTCGAGCAGCGAGGTTTTGCCGTGATCGACATGCCCCATGATCGTCACCACCGGCGGCCGGCTCACCAGGTCGGCGGGATCATCCGGCTCCTCCTGCTCTTCCACGACTTCGGCGCCATATTCCTGTACGATTTCCACATCATAGCCAAATTCGTCGGCCACCGTGACGATAGTATCGGCATCCAGACGCTGGTTGATCGACACGATGAGACCCAGCGCCATGCACTTGCGGATGACTTCGCCGGGATCCACCTCCATGAGCTTGGCCAGGTCCGCCACCGATATAAACTCCGGTACCTGCAGCTTGTTTTGTTCTTCGACAGCCAGTTCGCCCTCTTCGCTGCGCGTGCGGCGGCGGCGTACCCGGGGTTTGCCCGCCCCTTCCATCGCGGCGAGTGTTTGGCGGATGGATTCCTCGATTTCAGCTTCGCTGATCTTGCGTTTCTTTTTGCGCTTGCTCTTGCGTGCCGTGCGTTCCTCTTCCTCCTGGATGATCGCCGGATGTCTCACCTTCTCGCGTGGCGGCTCGACCTCGCTGAGCAACACATCTTCGCTTTCGGGAGCAGCCGCCTTGTCTTTTTTCTTGCGGCGGCGGCGCTTCTTGCGCTTCTTGCTCGCTTCTGTCATTTCTTCAACCGCCTCCGCCACTGCTGTGCCTTTTTTCGGCGGCGGCGCGACCGGTTCCACCACGGTCACTTGCGCGGAGGGCGGTTCGGCGTGTGCCGGGGCCGCGGCAGGATGCAAATCCTCCTCGGGAATCAGGGCTGCAATGGTCTCTTGCAGACTGGGAACGGGCTTGGACTCCGGACGCGTCTCACTCACCGGCGGTGCCGTGGCAACCACTTCGACCGGCGGGGCTGCTGGCGGCTGCGGTTCGGCTGCGGCCTTGCGTCGTGCCGGTTTGGCCTCCTCCGGCGCCGGTTGCGCTGCCCGTTTCTCGGCTGTCGTCTCCTTGGCGGAACGCTTCTCCATCAAGCGGGTGGCGACCCGCATGCGTTCTTCCAGCTCCTGGCGGGCCTTGGCACGTTCCTTCTCTTCCTCGAGCTTTTTGTCGCGGATCTGCCGGCGGAATTCGTAGTCTGCATCTTTCTTTGCCGGTTCCTTGCGATATTTTTTGACAATCTGTTCATACATCTCATCCGTCAGCGCGGCATTGGGGCTCTGCACCGCAAAATCGAGCTCGGTCAGGAACTCAATGAGGGCTTCATTCGAGATGTTGAACTCCTTCGCAACCTGATGCACTCTACGTTTGGTTGTCACTACCATACCCTGCCAAAATTGGGGACGCTACAGATCAAGAGAGGCAGCCGGGCAGCCGCTGCCTGGCGTGCGGCGCGGCATCACGACCGGCTCTCTTGGGAATTATTCTTGAATCTTAGGTTTGCAAGAATCAGGCATTTTCTGCAACCGGGAGAGATTGCGGCGTGTTCTCTTCGGTGGCAGCTTCCGCACGGGCCAGTTCCCCGCGGTCCACTTCCTCTTCTTCCCCTTCCGCCCCGGCCGCCACCGTGTTTGCGCCGGGGCCCTGCTCCGCGGATTCGGGTTCCGGCGGCGTGACAGGTGCCACTGCGGCAGGGGCCGCTGTGCTGTCTGTGCTGTGCACCAGCGCCCAGATCTTCTCCGCCGTCTTTTCGCCGATGCCCTTGATTTCAGTCAAGCCCTGCTCGCCGGCTTTCAACACGTCATTGACGGTATGGAGACCGGCGTCTTTGAGCTTGGTCAGCATCGCCTGGCTCAGGCCCGTCACATACTCCAGCGGCGTTTCCTTGCCCCGCTGTGCTTCGACCATCTGGCGGTATTCCGATTCCTTCATGATTTCGATTTCGACGCCGGTCAGCTTGCTGGTGAGGCGGCGGTTCTGCCCGCCGCGGCCAATTCCCAGCGAAACCTGGTCATCCGGCAACACCGCCACCGCCCGGTTGTTCGGTTCATCGATCAACACCCGCACGGGCTTGGCGGGGCTGAGCGCGCGGGTGATGAAAACTTCCTTGTCATAACTCCACGGAATGACGTCGACTTTTTCGTTGTTGAGCTCCTTGCTGACCGCCTGGATGCGGATGCCCTTCATCCCGACGCAGGCACCGACTGCGTCGATGCGCTTGTCGTTGGAAGCCACGGCGATTTTCGAACGTTCACCGGGCTGGCGGGCCACTGCCTTGATTTCGATGATGCCATCG
Source organism: candidate division KSB1 bacterium (assembly GCA_034506255.1). Lineage (NCBI taxonomy): Bacteria > Pseudomonadati > Candidatus Zhuqueibacterales > Candidatus Zhuqueibacteraceae > Candidatus Coneutiohabitans > Candidatus Coneutiohabitans thermophilus. The sequence goes on from JAPDPX010000001.1 coordinate 797,789, forward strand.
TAAATTTCCGGCACTTCCAATTCGAACAGCCGCACCAAAAACTTGGGATCGCTGCGCGAAACGATGATTTCCGGGCCGCGATTGGTGCGCCGCACCTCCTTCACCAGCGCGCGGATGTTGTCGCCCCGGCGATAGCGTTCGTTTTCGATTTGCTCTTTGCGCGGCAGGATCACTTCGGTGCGCTCAACATTGAGGAAAACATCGCCGCGGCTGATCTGCCGGATGTCGCCCGTGACGATCTCGCCGATGCGCGTCTCAAATTCTTCCGAGATGGCTTTCTTTTCCTCGTCGCGGATGCGCTGATTGAGATTCTGCTTGGCGGAGGTGATCAACCGGCGGCCGAAGGTCATCGGGTCGATAATCACCAAATATTCATCGCCCACATCGAAATCCGGCTCGGTTTGGCGGGCGGTCTCCAGGTCAATCTCGCGCACCTCATCCGTCACCTTCTCGACAATGATCTTGGTCTGGTGGATTTCGATCTCGCCTTTGTCCAGGTTGACGTAAACATCGAAATTGTCGGTGATGCCATACTTTTTCTTGATCATTCCCATGACGGTGGAATGAACAATTTCCGTCAACTGATCTTTGTCGATGTTCTTTTCTTTGATGAGTTGCGCAAAGGCTTCCGCGATTTCGCTTTTCATGACACTGCCATCCTGATTGACTACCACTGAATTTTTAATTTGCCGTACTCGATCTCGGGCCAGGGCATGGCCCGCCGACCGGAGGCGGTGGTGAGCACCAGACTCTCCGCCGTGACGGTTTCGATCACCCCCTCCAACTCGCGGGGCGCCTCCAGTCCGCGGCGGTGCAGGCGCACAGTCCGGCCGAGATTCCTCTGGAAGTCCCGCAGTGTGCGCAAGGGCCGGTCAACGCCCGGGGAGGAAACTTCCAGGCGATAGCGACCGGGGACAAGGTCGCCCGCGTCGAGTTCATCGCTGATGGCCTGGCTCAGTGCGGCGCACGTGTCCAGTTTGACGCCGCCGTCCGCATCGACAATGATGCGAACCACTTTGTTACTGCGGCCGCCTTTAAGCTCCAGGTCGATGAAATCGAGACCAAAGCGCTCCACCACAATCGGCGTGATGAGGGGCAGCAACCGTTCTCGTAAGGAATCCATCGCCACCAGTCCGTTTTGCCCTGCCATACCCCCCTACAACAAAAAAGTGGGTCTTTTGAACCCACTTTCAGCACGCCGAATATAGTGATCGGTTCACCCAATTGCAAGCCCTTTTTCCCGCCCCCCTCAGGAGCGTAACTCCGCCTGCAGCAACCTGGCCTCCTCGACCTGTTTGGCTTCCGGATACTCCTTCAGCAACAGGGCCAGCACCCGCGCCGCCTCGGTGGATTTTTGTCCCAGGTAATAACAGCGCGCCGCCTTCATGTACAATTCCGGCGCACGGTAACTGTCGCGGTGATCTCTGGCAGCCTTCTCATAAAGCTCGCCCGCTTTGGCAAAATCGCCGCGCTCATCGTAGGTTGCGGCGATGCCGGCGGCCGCAATGATGCGCAGGATCGCGTCATCGCCGTAATCATCCAGGTATTGACGAAAGTACTTCTCCGCATCGGCATAGGCCTTCTTCTGGAGAAAGGCGTTCGCCAAGTAGACGGTACCGACCGCAGCACTGGGCGTGCCGTCGTAGTTGTTCACCAGCTTCAAGAGCGTGTCGATGGCAGCCTGGGTTTGTTGTTTTTCGTAGGAGGTTTTGCCATGCGCCAGCAGCACGGAAGCAAGATTTTCCTGGGATTTTTGATAGTGGTTGTACCAAATCACACCCGCGATCACAACCGCCACCGCGACCGCCCCCAACAGCAATTCCCGGCTATGCTGGCTGACATAGTCACTCGCCTGAAACCAGACAGTCACCAGCTTGTCTTGTTTGAGTTCACGCTTGGTCAGGCGTTTTTGCGGTTTCAGCATCGTACAGATTCCTTCAATGATGATGGTCTTTCGGCGTTGCCTGCCGGCAGTGCCCCTAGCAGGATTCGAACCTGCGACACAAGGTTTAGGAAACCTCTGCTCTATCCATTACTGAGCTATAGGGGCGGTATTTTCCAAAGCGGCGCCCAATGTAGCAACTTTGCGGAGCGGATGCAAGGCCTTTTCCGGATGGCTGGCGGATGCGTTGGGCCACCTCATGCCCGTCTGCCCGCGCTGGGCGCAATGTTATCCTGCCATCCGCCCTATTCCCCTGCGACGTGAATCAGCGCGTGCACGGGATAGCCCGCGAGCTGGCGCCGGCCGTTGAGAAAATCCAGTTCGATGAGGAAGCCCAGGCCGATGACTTTACCGCCAAGTTGCTCCACCAGACGGGCGGCTGCCGCCGCGGTGCCGCCGGTAGCGAGCAAATCATCAATAATGAGGACATTCTCGCCTTTGTTGATGGCGTCGAGGTGCATTTCGAGGGCGTCGGTCCCGTATTCGAGCTGGTATTCTGCACGCACGGTCGCAGCCGGCAATTTCCCGGGCTTGCGCGCCGGCACGAAGCCGGCCCCGAGATGCCAGGCCAGCGGCGCGCCGAAAATGAACCCGCGCGACTCAATGCCGACCACTTTGTGCACCGGCTGGCCAGCGAAGCAGCCGGCCAATTCTGTGATCGCCATCTGGAAGGGCTGTGCCTCTTTCAACAAAGTGGTGATGTCTTTGAATCCAATGCCCGGCTTGGGAAAGTCCGGCACCGTGCGGATATAGCGCGCCAAATCACTCATGCCTGCTCCCCGGAGCTTCAATCAACGATCTGAAAATGGTTGAACTTGTTGGTTGCGGGCAGCCACTCGACCTCGACGTTCTGCACCGTGGAGTAGCGGGAACCCTTGCGCATGGCGCTGATGAATTCCTGCAACTCCAGCTCATCACCCTCGGCCATGATCTCCACCCGGCCGTCGGGCAGGTTCTTGACCCAGCCGCCAAGGTAGTGTTGGCGCGCCGACTTGTTCACGAAGTAACGAAAGCCCACGCCTTGCACCAGGCCCTGGACATATAAATGGACGCATTTCTTCATGGATCATCCTATCGCTTGAAACGCCAACTGCACTGCTTCCGCCGGGGTGGCAGCGGTTCTCACACCCGGAACAACAAATTCAAGATGCAAGCCGATCACCGTCTTGCCGAATTTCAAACCAAAAGCGATTTCGGAAAGTGTGCCATGGCCGCCATTGATGGCAATGAGCGCATCTGCGCTGCGCGCGATGATGACGTTGCGCGCCTCCAGCAGACCGGTCACGATCTTGAGATCGACGAAGGCATTTGCCTCCGCTTTCGACTCTCCCGGCAGGATGCCGATGGTCAGGCCGCCGGCGGCTTTGGCGCCTTCACACGCCGCTGCCATCACCCCGCCGCGGCCGCCACAGATCAGGGCCGCACCGCCACGCGCGATGCCCTCCCCCACCTGGCGCGCCAGCCCGGCGATTTCCGCGCTGCACCAGCTGCCGCCGATGACGCCAATCAGTTTGTTGATGTTCGAAATTGGCACCTCACCTCTGCCTGGATGAAGCACCGCAGCGTTGCGGCCTGCGCAAATATCGTGCAGATGGCGATGCTGCAAGAGCCCAATTGGCAACCCGGCATTCGCCGGCAGGGTCATCCATATTGAGATTAAAGCGAAAATTCCATTTGTTGCCTGTCCGAAAAAGTTCCTGTCTCGGCTGAGCCGGTTCTTCCCAAACGCCGTAAGCTGTGCAGAACCGGGGCATTCCTCTGCAATGGCCGGGCCGTTGCAGAAACACTTCGTCATGAAGTTTTTGCTTTCGGACAGACGTTATATCAGGCAATGCCGTCAATTCCGTTGCTCCTGCCGGAAACCACTTCGGGCGGCTTGATTCCTTTGTGTTTTGAACCGCCCTTCACTGCGTCAGGGATAGAGCCGGTGCATCAAACGTGCAAAGGGAATGGTCTCCCGCACATGATGCAGCCCGCAAATCCACGCCACTGTGCGCTCGACACCCAAACCGAATCCGGCATGCGGCACCGAACCATAGCGCCGCACGTCCAGGTACCAGCGAAACGCCTCCAGCGGAAGATTATGCGCTTTGATTTTGGCTTCGAGCGTGGCGAGATCGTCCTCGCGCTGGCCCCCGCCGATGATTTCACCATAGCCCTCGGGCGCCAGCACGTCCACGGCCAGTGCCTTGTCGGGGTTTTCCGGATCGTTTTTCATGTAAAACGCTTTCACCGCGGCGGGATAACGGTGCACCAGCAGCGGCTTGTCAAATTGCTCGGTGAGAAAGGATTCATCCGCGCCGCCAAGATCATTGCCCGGTTGAAACGGCGGCGCCTCCCGGGAGCGGGCATAAGCCACTGCCTCCGGTGTGGTGAGCAGCCTGGCGGCCTCGTCATAACTCAAACGCGGAAACGGCCGCCGGATGTTCTCGAGCTTGCCAAGATTGCGCTCCAGCACTTTGAGCTCTTCCCGCCGGGTCTCCAGCACACGCTGCACGATGAATTCGACCAAATGTTCGGCCAGCTCCATGTCGCCCTCAAGATCCATGTAGGCCACCTCCGGCTCAACCATCCAAAACTCGGTAAGGTGGCGGCGCGTTTTGGATTTCTCGGCACGGAAGGTCGGGCCGAAGCAATAGACTTTGCCGAACGCGGCGCATCCCGGCTCCATGTAAAGCTGGCCGCTTTGCGTGAGATAGGCTTTCTCGCCGAAATAATCGGTTTCAAACAGCGTGCTTGTGCCCTCGCAGGCCGCCGGCGTGAAGATGGGGGCGTCGAGCAGCACGAAACCCTGGGTGTCGAAAAAGTCGCGAATCGCCTTGATGATGGCGTGGCGCACGCGCAAAATCGCATGCTGGCGCGAGGAGCGCAGCCAGAGATGGCGGTGATCCATCAGAAACGTGTCGCCATGTTCCTTGGGCGTGATGGGATAATCCTGCGCGAGGTGCACAATCTCGATATTCTTTACCAGCAGTTCGTAGCCGCCGGGCGCACGCTGATCTGCGCGCACCGTGCCGGTGGCGACAAACGAGCTTTCCTGGGTGAGCTGCTCGCAGCGGCGGAAGATTTCTTCGCCGACGTCTTGCAGGGATACCACGCACTGGATGATGCCGGTGCCGTCACGCAGCAACAGAAACCACAGCTTGCCTTTGTGACGGGCATTGTAGAGCCAGCCGTAAAGTTTGACTTCCTTGCCGGCGTATGCCGCAATGTTTTCGATGTAGATTTTTTCCCGGTTGACAAGAGCGGGAATCATGGGTCGCTCCGATTGGATGAAAGTCCTTTGAGAATTGCCGGCAGCAGCATGAGCTGCCACGCTCACCACTGCCGCTGCCCCGCGCCTTCATGCGAATCTCTCCATTTTCGCTTCGCGCGTCATCAAATCATTCACGGCTTGCCGGGCATTTTTTGCCTTGAACAAGACCTGGTACACTTCCCGCGTGATGGGCAGGTCGAGATTTTGTTTCAGGGCGAAGGCGTGCATCGCTTGCGTGGTGCGCACGCCCTCCGCCACCATGTTCATGTTTGCCAGCACCGCCTGCAACGGCTGGCCGCGGCCCACGGCCTCGCCCACCGCACGGTTGCGGCTTTTTTTGCTCATGCAGGTGACCACCAGATCGCCCATGCCGGACAAGCCCGCAAAGGTGATCGGTTCCGCACCGAAACAGGCGCCCACCCGCGTCATTTCCACCAGGCCGCGGGTGATGAGCGCCGCTTTGGTGTTGTCCCCAAAACCGGCGCCGTCGCCGATGCCCGCTGCCAGGGCAATGATGTTCTTCAGCGCACCCCCGAGTTCCACTCCGATGATGTCATGATGCGTGTAAACACGGAAACAAGGTCCCATCAACAGCGCCTGAACTGTGCGCGCCACCTCGAGGTTCTCAGCGGCAGCCACCACGGCCGTGGGAAGATCACGTGCCACTTCCTCGGCCAGGCTCGGCCCGGAGAGCGCCACAATAGCATGCTGCCGCGGCAGGCTGGCGGCGATCACCTGGCTCATGCGCAAATCCGTTTGTGGCTCGAGACCCTTGACCGCGCTGATGAGAATGGTATCTGCTGGCAGCACCGGCAAGCGGGGCACCACCTCGCGCAGCGTGTGCGAAGGCGTGGCAATCAGCACCACATGAGCGCCGGCAACCGCATCCGCCAGATCAGCCGTGGCCCGCAGGCTTTCTGGCAGCGGCAAGCCGGGCAAATAAGCGGGATTGCTGTGCTGCGCATTGATTTGTTGCGCCAGGGCCGGTCGCCGGCACCACAGCCGCACCACGTGACCGTTGTCACACAAGCGCTTGGCCAGTGCCGTGCCCCAACTGCCTGCGCCGATGACACCAACTTTTGCCAAGAGCCGTTCCACAGCAGATTCAATCCCTCCCGGAATGACCATCACACTCGGCGCGCTGTTGCATGAGCCAGGGCACGGTTACTTTTGGAAAAGGGATCTCCACCCTGCTGTCATCCCGGGAATCTTGTGAAGACCCTGGCAAGCCGCCCGGTCTGTCACAAGATTTGCGAAAATGATGGTTTGAGAAGCATCGTGGGGATTTAAAATAACCGACTGCTCAAGGTGCCAGCGTGACTTCACCAATGATCCAGTTGGGCTCGCCAGCGGTTTGCAAGTAGTTTTGCACGAATGCGACGGACTCCGGCCGGACGATAATCACCAACCCGATCCCCAGATTGAAAACTCGTCGCATCTCCTCCGCGGGCACGTCTCCGTATTGCTGCAGCAATTTGAAAATCGGCGGCCAGTCCCATGCCTGCCAGTCGACTGCCAGGCCGAGCCGTGGTCGCAGCAGCCTTTTGGTATTGCCCACAATACCGCCACCCGTGACGTGCGCAAAGCCGTGCACGCCCTCGTGCCGGCGCAAGCCAGCGATGATCTTGCGATAACTGCGGTGCGGCTGCAGCAGCACCGCGGCCACCGTGTCACCCAATTCGGCGCGATATACGTCCCCTGCCAGCGCAGGATTTGAGGCGATGATTTTGCGGGCCAGCGTGTAACCATTGGTGTGCAGGCCGCTGGAGGCCACACCGATCAAAACATCGCCCGCATTGATGTTTTCACCCGTGATGATGCCGGCTTTCTCGACCACGCCGACGATCGTGCCGGCGAGGTCAAATTCACCGGCCTGATAGAGGTCGGGCATCTCCGCGGTTTCGCCGCCCAGCAAAGCACACCCCGCTTCCTGGCAGGCCGCCGCCATGCCACCGACCACCTCCGTCACTACGGTGGGAGCCAGTTTGCCAAAAGCGAGATAATCGAGAAAGAACAAGGGATCCGCCCCGCCCACCATGAGATCATTGACGCAGTGATTCACAATGTCCCAGCCCAGGCCGCGATAGCTCTGCTGCTGGCAGGCGAGCTTGACTTTGGTCCCGACGCCGTCAGTGCTGGCCACCAGCACCGGCAGATGGTAATCCTGCCGCGGAAATTGATAAAACCCGCCGAACAGGCCGGGGCCGTGTAACACGTTGGGCGTGTGCGTGTGGTGCGCCAGCTCGGCAATCTTCTGTTTCGCCGCGTCGCTCGCTGAGAGATCAACACCGGCCGATTTATAATCCATCTGCTGCTTTCAGTCTCTCGAAGTATTTGCGGCGCGCCGCGCCGAAAAACTCCAAATGTTGGGGATGTTTGTAGTCAGGATAGGTCCAGGGATTGGTCTGGAACGCACCGTCCCTGACATAAAGCTCGACATCGGCATAAATGCCGCGGCCCAGGTAAATGCGATGCGCAAAATTTTTGGTGGTGGCGAGCACCAGCTTGGCGGGGTCGAGATAGCCGGGATCGAAATTGATCCGGCGCTTGCCCGCCACACAGTGCTGTTGCTCCCAGCTTATCGCCCGGTGTTTCCATTCCGGTAAATCGGCCGGGTCGATCAAACAATCGAAAAGCAGGAACACCTTGCGCAAGTCCGGCCCCATCTCCGCGCGATAATAATCGCTGAAAGTGAAGGCGAACGCCGGACTTTGCAGCAGCAGACTGCCGCAGCGTTCCTGCGTCAACTGCACAATCTCCTGATCGCTGTATGCTGGTGCATAGAGCACGGCGAGAAATAATGCCGCGGGCGCGGGCGGTTTGACGAGTCCCATGATCAGGAGGCAAAGGCCAATACCAGAAACAGAACCAGCACCAGAACAAAGTGCAATATGTATGCGGGGTAGATCGAACCGGCCTTGAGGGTGATCCACCCGGCGGCTGCGCCCCACCCAAACGTCAGCAGCGCACCCACAGCCTGCGTGGGAAAGCCGGCCGCGTAATGCGCCGCGGCAAACACCGAGGCTTGCGCCACAATTGCCAGACCCGGCGGAACATGCGGCTGTGCCGCCGCCAGCAGTACGCCGCGAAAAATCGTTTCCTCCATCAACATGCTGAAGGTGGCATACCCCAGCGCCACGACGAACAAAACATCCACCGGCCATTGCCGCGGCGTGGGATTTTTCCCAACCCACTCGGGCCGCTGGAAATAAATCGCCAGAATCAGCGCAGCCAGCAGCAGACCGCACAACAGGGCCGGCCGGCTCCACTTGCGTGCTGTGCCCGGTGCAAGGTGCAACTCCTGCCAGGGACGGCCACTGACAAAAAACAGGCACAGTAATCCGGTGAGGATGAAGATGTTTGAAAAGGGATAGCCCACCGATAGATATTGATTCTGGATGGCCAGACTGAGGGCACAAAAGCAGAACAGGGTCAACGGCCATCGGCCATGCTGCCGCCATTCTGGAAACAATCCCAACACGGACAAAACGCCGAGCAGAGCGGTGGCCGTCAACCTCGCTCCGAGCAGGAAGAAGGCGGCGGTGGCAGCGATGCCGGCAAGCAGCATGAAGAGACTTTTGGAGGAGGGCCGGGAAATGGTAGCGGGCACCAGCGCGGGTTGGAGGTGGATCAGAACTTCGCGATCACCGTGAGTGGTGTCAGCAAGGGTGCCGTTGACGTTGTCATCCGCACGGAAGAGTGGGTCGGACATAATGAGTTGACTGAAGATTTCGACGACGCGGCCGGCCTCCACTTCGCTGCTGGCGGGCCGTCGCGTGCAAACGCTGCCGCGCTGGTCCTCTTTGCTTGCACATTTTTTGAACGCCCAAAATAATCGAACCCGTCACAGAAAAGCAAGAGGAAAATCGGCTTGGGCGGCCTGGAAGTGCAGCAGGTTGTGGCCAATTTGCCCGATCACCCAGGCGGCGCAGCGGGCTGCGAATGCGGCACTCTGCTGCAGATCACCGCTTTTGATCCAGGCGGCGAGAAAGGCGCCGTGAAACACGTCACCGGCATTGGTGGTGTCCACCAACCGCGCCGGCGACACGGCTGGCACTGCCAGCTCACGGTCCTGGCACAGAAACAGGCTTCCCTCTTGGCCCAGGGTGACGCCGCAAAGTCCCACGCCATGACTTTCCAGCACGCGCAGCATGCCAGCCGGGGTCAAGCCGGCATCCAGACGGCGCATGACATCATCCGAAACGATGGCAATATCGCAGCCGGCAACGATCTCCTGCCAATGCGGCCGCAAGCTGCCCATGTCCAGAAAGATTTTACTGCCCTGCGCCCTGGCCAGTTGTTTGGCGCGGCGGGTCAGGGCGAGATCGCGGCCGTCAAGATAAACCCATTCAGCCAGCGGCAGAGAGGCAGGCCGTGGCCGTGCGGGTGGCTCCTGCAGCAAAACCGTGCGCTGGCCGGTCGGGGCCTCCACCAGGATGATGGCTTCCGCAATGGAGATGGCATTGTCTTCCGAATTTGCCCACAGGTGGGACAATCCCAATTTTTCGAAGTAGGACGCGACAAACGCGGCGGGTGCACCGGGAGCGAGCGGCAGTCCCCAATGCACTTTCAGACCCAGGGCTGCCATGGTCATCAGGCCAACAGCCACCGGACCACCCGGTTGCTCGGTCCAGGAATGAACCGACAACTTTTGATTCGGTTGCGGGAAACTGTTCAGCAGCAGGATGCGGTCGCGAGTGAGCAAGCCGTATCCGACACAATCAAAGCGGGACATGCAAAATCAGAGGGACTGAGCCGATCGCATACCGTGCGATCGCCAGCCGGCAGCGACAGGTGCTGCCGGCTCGTTGTTCACCGGACTTTTATTCCTGTCTTCCATAAAGGGCTTCGAGCAGGGCGTCGCTGATGCCCATGCTGCTGAAGCCGCCGTCGTGAAAGAGATTTTGCATCGTCACCTTGCGGGTCAAATCCGAAAGCAGGGTGACGACGTAATCGGCGCAGTCTTCTGCGCTGGCGTTGCCCAGCGGCGAGACCTTTTCGGCAAAATCATAGAGGGCATTGAAGCCCTCGATGCCGGTGCCGGCCGTGGTTTTGGTGGGACTTTGCGAGACGGTGTTCACCCGGATGCCGCGCCTGCCCAGGCGCGCGCCAAAGCTGCGGGCAATGCTTTCCAGCAGGGCCTTGGCATCGCCCATGTCGGAATAGCTCGAAAACGTGCGCTGGGCGCCAATATAACTGAGCGCCACGATGCTGCCGCCGTCATTGATCGCCTCCGCCTTCAACGCCTGCGCGATGATGCGGTGCAGCGACATGGCGGAGACATCGAGCGTCTTGTGAAACCATTCGTAGTTGAGATCTTCATACGGCTTTTTTTTGCGCACATTGGGCGACATGCCGATGGAATGCACGATGAAATCCACCGGCCCGAGCTTTTCCTTCAGCTCGGCAAACGCGGTCTGCAGCTCCTCGCTCGAACTGGCATCGCAGGCGATCAAGGGCGCATTGCCGCACTGTTTGGCGAGCTCATCGATCTCGCCCAGCCGAAACGCCACTTTGATGTTGGAAAGCGCGAGCTGCGCTCCCTCGCGATAAGCTGCCAGCGCAATTTGCCAGCCGATGCTTTTGTGGTCCAACGGGCCGAAAACAATGCCCTTCTTGCCTTGCAACAGGCCGTAGCTTTTGGGATTCATGACTTTCTTTCGGTTTTATAAGGTGGGTCGTTATTTATGGCAATCTGCCCAGCCAGCAGTGGGTGAACATGATGCAATCGCCGGCGTCTGCAGCTTGAATGGCATTGGTTCGTTTAAGCAGGGTAGTCGCTACGCTACCCGATCATTAGCCTGAGGTTGATTACCGCGCTTTTGGGGGTTGTTTTTCTCGCGGCTGCCTCTGCAACGCTGCGGCTCGCCTTGCCCCTTTGCCGCGCCTTTCGCGCCCCTTTTGCCCCTTTCATTTCCCCTTGATTTTGTAGTAAGTCCCCTTGCCGGTTGACCCCACCCGCTCAAGAATGCCTTTCTCTTCCAACTCCCGCAGCTCATCCGACGCTGTACGCTTTTTCACCCCGACCAATTCCTGGTATTCCTGATTGGTGATGCGACGCCGCCTCTTCACATAGGCCACCGCCTGCAACTGGCGCTCGTTGAGATCCTGCTCCAGCAAGAAATCCTCAGTGAGACGGTCTTTGCGCAGGCTCAACATGATGCCTTGCTGTTCGCGCCATTCCGGCTCGGGCAAGCCGAGCTTGCGGCATTCCTCGATGATGCGGTTGGTGCCACTGCCCCATTTTTCCACCAGACCGGCGTCATAAAAGGCGGCGCCAATCAGCTTGTTGCGCAAAACGGATTGATGCCGCCTGCGGAGATCCTCGATTTGCAAGTTGGGCGGCAGGCTGCCGGGATTCCAAATCAGCAATTGATCGTCATAGATGCGAATCTGCGTCGCCATGACGGCGGTGTAGTCACGATGGCAAATGGCGTTGATCAAGCCCTCGCGCAGCGCCGGCAGAGGGTAATCCCAGACGTCTTCGCGCTGCAACTGGCCGCTGATGACCAGCCGCACGGTGAGATGCTTTTGAATGAAGGCGAAGGCCTGCTCGATTTGCTCGAACAGTGTGCCGGTGATCTCCTGCTCGTCCACGATCACGGTTTCACCCTTGAAACGGCCGGCCTTGATGCGCGCCTGCGCAAGATGGGCTTGCGGATTCCTGCCAAAGAGCAGCACCGCAGCCATGGTGGGCCGGCCGCGCTGTAACAATCCGAGCTGCTCGAGTTGCTCCGCCAGTGGCGTGGCCGCATCGGAAACCGGGCGGCGCTGTTCGCTGCGTATCTGGAGAAAGCGCTGTATTTTGTCGGGATCGAGATCCGCGAATTGTGCGCTTTCACACGGCATGGCATCCCAACTGCGGTTCACGCTCTGCAAATGCAAGCGCGCAATTTCCGCGGCAGAGAGCAGCAAATTGCGGGCGCCGGCGCGTTGAAAACATTTGCCGTTGACCGCCACCGGCTTGAGCGGCGCTTCGGGAACGCGCACGACCGCGATGCCTCCCGTCTCGTGTTCCGGGATTTCGATCTCTGGAATCACCGCCGGCTGCAGCGCGGCGCTGATCCGCGCGAGCATGGCCTCGGGCTCAACAGGATTGGCCGCCGCCCCTTCCCCGCTGGCGGCGCGAATGTCCAAAACGATCGTGCCGCCCTGGGCATTGGCCATGGCGCACAGGGTGGCGAGAAACTCTTCATCATCACGATGGCAGTGGGCGAGCTGCAGCGACGGGGGAGAGTGCAGCAGTTCAGCAAGGCTCATGATGCCAGGGTTGTGTTCGTGGGGCAAAATTGCGAAACGGGTTTTTCCCGCCGGACGCAGGTGTATCTGCTGTTCCCGGGCAGGGGCAGAGGTCAAATGCACGCGGCAAAAATAGCAATTCACACCGGAAATGTCAATTCGTTCTTGGGCAGCGGGAAGCGCCGACCATGGCGGCACCGGGCAGCAGGACATCTTCAGCAACCATGGCCGCGGCGTTTTTCAGTGCCCGGCCGACATCACCGCCCCGTCACTGACTGTTCCTGCAACGGCCCGCCCATTGCATCGAGATCCTCGGAGTCTTCACGGCAGCCGGCTTGGCGGAACCAGGGACCAGCCGAGGTCGGAACGTTCTTGAACAGACACGCTTTCACCGCTCTCATTGCAGGCGCTTGACGATATGCCAGCCATACGGGCTTTTGGCTGCATCGTATTCCACCAGGCCGATTTCGCCCACCGCAAGCTGAAAGGCGACCTCGCCAAAGCCGGCAACCATCATACGGCGCTCATATTCCCCCTCGCCGGCGGCCACGCCGTGGTTGGCGAGCTTGAAACGGCCGGGATACTCATCGTTGGAATACTGGCGCACCAGTGCATCGAAATCCGCGCCCTGGCGGGCCTGTTGCAGAACCTGCTGCGCCAGGGCGCTGGCTTCACTTTGCGGCCGGTTGAGGCTGCGGCCCGGCAGCGAACCATAAAAGCCGATCAAAATGTGCTGCACTTCGATGTGCGGCGGCTCGGGTTTGCGCGCCTGTTCGCGACAGGCGGCAAACACGAGTGTGAGAATCAGGAAAACCGTTGGCGTTCGCAATTGTGCTTCTCCTGTCTCGAGACAAGTGACTTTGTGCGTGCTGCCCGTGCCCCTGCTCAGTCACCCGCCTCCAGTTTTGGAATTTTCCCCAGCACCTGTTCGATGGTCAGGTGATTGATCTTTCCCAGGCGCAGCGCCTGCAGGCCTGCCGCAATTTTGGCGCGGTCGCCGACGATGATAATGGCCGTTTTCTCCGGGTCAATATACTTCTTCGCCGCGGCCTCCACCTCGGCCCTGGTCACCGCCAGTATCTTTTGCACGTAATCATTGAAATAGGTGTCGGGCAGATTGTAGGCAACCACTTCCATCAATTCGTCTGCGATTTGGCCGGTGGTTTGAAAGTTGCCGGGATAACTGAGCGCAAGGTAGTTGCGCGCGCGACTCAGCTCCTCTTCCGGCAGCTCCGCCAGCATGCCGCGCAGTTCTTTGAGAAACTCGGTCACCGCTTTGTCGGTGGCCTCCGTTTGCACATCGGCATATGCGATGAAGGCGGCGGGCTGCGGCCGCAACTCGAAATATGAGCCGGCGCCATAGCTGTAGCCATGCTGCTCGCGCAGATTTTGATTCAGGCGCGAGGTGAAGGAGCCACCGAGAATGGTATTGAGCACCGTGAGGGCGTAATAGTCCTCCGTGAAGCGCGTCGGTCCGATACGGCCCAGACGAATTGCGGATTGCGCCGCCCCGGGTTTGTCCACCAAATAAATCTGGCATTGTTCCACTTGCTTGACGGCCGGCCAGGCCGGACCACCATCCGCCGCCCGCCGGCCCTGCCATTTGCCAAACACGGTTTCGAGCTGCGGCCGCAGGGTGGCAGGATCAACATCGCCCACCACGATCAAAGTGGCGTTGTCCGGCACCATGAACCTTTGGTAGAAGGCGCGGCAGTCCTGCACGGTGAGGGAACGCAGGGATTTTTCATCACCGCCGGCCATGCCGCCATAGGGATGGTGTTCGCCGAACAGCACGCGCTTGAGGGTCGCATCCGCAATGACGTCCGGCTCATCATGAGCCTGCACCAATGAAGTGAGGCGCAGCTTGCGCTGGCGCTCGACTTCATCCGCCGGAAAGGTCGGTTGCAGCGCCACCTCCGCCATCAGCGCGAGTGCCGGTGCGAGCCGGGCCACGGGCGTGTGCAACTTGATGTGCGCCTTGTGCCAACCGGTTCTGATCGAGAGACTGGCGCCGAGATAGTCGATCTCATCGGCAATTTGCAGCGCATTGCGCTGCACGGTGCCCTCATCCAGCATGGCAAAGGTCAGGCCCGCCAGGCCGGATTTGCCCCGCGGATCCATAACCGAGCCGGCGTTGATCTGCAGCACCAAATCGACGAGCGGCACCCCGTGCTTCTCCAGCAACACCACCCGCAGGCCATTGCTGAGCGTGAAGCGTTGCAGGGGTGGTAAGAGCAGCGAGGGGCGGTGCACCCAATTCTGGTGGTTTGCTGCGATCGGGTGTTTGAGCCAGCAGCGAGGCGCCGGCGAGCAGCAGCGCTGCAACGCCCCGCAAACGGCGGGCAATGCACGAAGACGGCGAAGATTTTTCCTGGCCAGTCAACATGGTCGCATGATCCGAATTTTGGAATGAGATTCGCTGAATCAGTTGCTTTTGTCCGCGGCGGCATTGACCGGCCGCCCGCCCGCGCCCAACCCGGGTTTTCCCACGGGCACAACACTCAAAATGACCCGGGCATCATCGCGCAGCCAGGTCATTGCTGCGCTGCTCAGATCCTCGGGCGCAAGCGCCCGGTAGCGCGCCAGGTCTTCATTGAAATAATCGGGATTGCCGGTGTGCATGAAATACGAATTCAGCATGTCGGCCTTGCGCGAGACCAGCTCCAAACTGCCGAGAAAGCCGGCCTCATATTGATTGACGGCGCGTTCCACCTCGCGCCGCTGCGGCGCTTCTGCTTTCAAGCGATCGATTTCCTCCTGCACCACCTTTTCCAATTCGGCCAGCGCGTGGCCGCTGCGCGCCGTGGTGATGATTATGAAGGAGGAGGACAAACCGCCGGAATTTTGAAAAGCAGTCACGTCCTGTGCGATTTGCAGCTCATACACCAGCCGCCGGTACAGACGGGAATTTTTGCCGCCCGCCAGAATACTCGCCACCAGATCCAGCTCGGCATCACCGGGGGCAAACAGCGGCGGTGAGAGCCAGGCCAGATAAAGCCGCGGCAATTGCACGCGGTCTTCCATGAGCAGCCGCTTTTCTTCATTGAGGAGACGGGCGGGCGGCACGGTCGGTGGCGGTGCTTTGGCTCTGCCCTGCACGTCGCTGAACCATTTCTCGACCAGCGCCCGAACTTCGCGGGGCGTGATGTCGCCCGCAATCACCAGGCTGGCATTGGCCGGCGTGTAATATTTCTGGAAGAATTCCACCACGTCTTCATACGAAGCCGCGGACAGATCCGGCATGTAGCCGATGGTCGGCCAATGATAGGGATGGTCGGGCGCGTAGAGATTTTCATCCAAAGTGGGAAAGGCCAGGCCGTAGGGCCGGTTTTCATAGCTTTGCCGGCGCTCATTTTTCACCACGTCGCGCTGGCCATCGACTTTGGCGGGTGACATGGCTTCCAGGAGGAAGCCCATGCGGTCGGATTCCAAAAACAAGGCCAGCTCGAGCGCACTGGTGGGGACGACTTCAAAGTAATTCGTGCGATCGGGAGTGGTCGAGCCGTTGTTGTTGCCACCCGCGGCCTCCAGCCATTCGTCAAACGCGCCTTCCGGCACGTTTTTCGAGCCTTCGAACATGAGATGTTCGAAAAGATGGGCGAAGCCCGTGCGCCCGGGCTTTTCGCTGGCGGAACCGACATGATACCATACATTCACGCTGACGATTGGGGTGGTGTGATCTTCATGCAGGATCACGTTCAAGCCGTTCGGCAGCACAAAACGCTCGCAAGGAACGCGCAACGCCGGTTGCTGCGCCCGTGTGCCGGCGGCCAAAAGCAGTACGGCCAACCATGCCCGTTTCATCCGCAATCCTTTCAATTGAAATCCAGAGGAGGCAGTGAGCGAATCTCGATGGTTTCAGGCTGGTGCGAGAGCGACAGGAAATGCAATTGCCGGTTCGCCAGCCGCCAGCGTCCTTCGACAAAGGGGCTTTCCCGCCGCACAATCAGAAAAATGGCAGGCTGGTTCAGAAAGCGCTGCAGGCTCAGACTGGTGGAAAGCAGGCCGGTGCGCAAGCGCACAATCAGCCAGGAGGCGATCAGCAAAACACGACTCTTTTGTGCCACAGGCAAACCCTCCCGTGTGGCGAAATCTAAACGAAAACCTGCCGGCAAGCAAGGTGATTTCTGCAAACAACGGCCGGATATGGCAGCGCGGCGGTGGCGCTCATGCCCAGGCCCCCTCCCACCCCAGTTCGTTGACTGTTTGCGAGGCCTGCCGGCCGGCTTGCCGAATCGCTTCATCGAGCTGCGTCTCGCAGGCATAAAGTGTCAGTCGCAGGAGCTTGCGCCCAAACAGGCTGGCCTGTTGCACAGCAAACAGCAACAGCACGACCAAACCGTTGGGTGCCGCCAGGCTGTTCGCCAGCGGATTGTAAATCAGCCAAAGCAGCACACCCGCGGCGAAGAACAGCAGGGCAAGCAGGAAGGTCCTGCCGAAATTGCGCAGCACCAGGCGCAAACCTTCGCGCAGGGCCGCGCGCATATTGCCTTCATCCGACTTGACCACGTAAATGCGGGCATAGTCGAACACCAGCTTCAGCCAAAGCAGACCGATATAACCCAGCCCGACGACCACCCAGCCGGTCCAGTAGCTGATGTTCTCGTAAGGATCACGGCCAAACAGCACCCGTTTCACCAGCCCGGGCAGGAACAACACGAGCAGCACCGCGAGAGCCGGCAATACCGTCCAGGCGGCCAACCGCACGAACCGGCCGAAGTATTTCGCCGCCCCGCTCCAAAAGGTGAGGGCGGAATAGCCGCGCCCCTCTGCAAAAACGGCGAAAACACCGCCGGAAAGAAAAAGAGACCAGAAAAAATGCAGCACGAAAACGGTGGCGATCAACCAGCCCAGCGAGGACAGCAAGCCGGGATGGGCGTGAAGGAACTCGAACACGAAATCCCAATCCAGCCGGCCGGCCAGCAACGCGCCCATCTCGCTGGTGCCGAGAAATTGCCGCAGACTGTTCCACAACGGCAGCATCAGGGGAATTGCCAGCACCAGGCTGGTCAGGTAATAAATCCACACCATGCGCCCGTTGGCGCGGATTTGATTAATGCCGGTTTGCAAACTTGTGCGCCACATGTCGGTTTCTCTCGTTGTTTTCAACTGGCAAAATGAGGATTCTGGCAACAACCAATCTCTGCAAGCGAAAAGTGTGACGGAAAAAGTGACCGAATTTGATGATCTCCCGGGGATTTTATCCAACGGCTGCGCGCCCGGCATTCCCCAGAAGTTCGCGAGTTCGGACAGACACTAAAAAGCGAAACCGGCCAGCAGATTGATCATCTCGGGCTGATCCAGAAAGGATTGCATCCAAAACAGCCAGCGCAGCGCCAGCTTGTGGGCACCGAGGTGATTGGCGTGCACGCGGCTGCTGTTGTTGGTGTAATTGACATCCAGCGGAATCTTTCTGTCGGGATCGACCTCGGCGCGCACCAGCTTCACCGGTTTGGTGTAGGTGAATTTTTTCCAAATCTCGCGACCATCCCACTGTTCGCGCACCTTTTCTCCATTCGCGAAAGTGGCGACAATTTCAACCGGGAACACGAAATCACCGCGACGGCGAACGTAAAAGCTGCTGCGATAGAGGCGGGTTTCGCCGGCGGTGCTTGCGCTTTCCGCGAAGCTTGCTGCTTGTGCACGGCTGCTGTCGGCACCCGTCACGTGCAGCGAGAAATCATAGCCCCTGCCCTTTTTGACCTCCGCAGTGGCCGCCCGCTCGACGCTGTAATCGAGCACGGCGTTGGAGAACAGCGCCTGTTCGAAAAACCAGTGCAAGTCCTGCCCGGCAACCTCCTGCACGACAGCGATGAAATCCCGGGTGGTGGGATGTTTGAAGCGCCAGCGGCTGACATAGGCACGCATGGCGGCGCGCATCTTTTCCTCGCCCAGATAATTCTGCAACGTGGTAAGCAGAACCCCGGGCTTGGCGTAGGAGTTGACACTGTAGGCGCCGGGATAATATTCCCATGCCCGCCGCACGGTGCGATCACGATCAGCCGCATTGAGATAGACGGCGCGCTGCACTTGCAGATCGTTGATCCTGATGCCCAGAAAATTGATGAGATCGCCCGCAGGGCCATAGCGGTCGTTGAGAATTTGAATCTCGGTGTAGGTGTTGATACCCTCGTCCAGCCAGCTTTCTTCGAACTCATTCGAGCCCAGCAGGTGGTACCAATAGTTGTGACCGAATTCGTGAATAATCACCGTTTCCACCGCTCGCACCCCGGCGGGCAAACCATAAGACGTGCCGGCGGTAATCAGGGTGGGATATTCCATCCCCCCCGCGCCGGCGGCGCCGCGGCGGGGATCGACCACCGTCAGGTTGGGGAAGGGATAATCGCCGTACCAGTTTTGAAAGTACTCCACCGCAACCCTGGTGGCCTCCAAATGACGGACCGCCTGATCGACGTGATCGGGCTGCAGCAGCAGGCGAATGTCAACGTCCTGCACCCGATCTTTGAACTCGACGAACTCCGGGCTGGTGGTCCAGGCGAAGTCATGCACATCCTCGGCGCGATAGACATGGGTTTTGGTGCCGTTGCGATTGTCGATGACTGCGACTTCGACGCCGGTGGCCCCAACGAGATTTTCCGCGGGCACGGTCATGCGCACATTGTAAACGCCATAGTCCGCGAAAAATTCAGAATTGGCATGAAACTGGTGGGTGTTCCACCGGCCATTCTCAAACACACCGACCTTGGGGAACCATTGTGCCACCATGAAGAATTCCTTTTTCGCACCGGTGCGGGCGAACGGCGGTTGCGGCAGCTTGGCGGTGAAGTCGATTGCCACGGCGATCGATTCGCCCGGCGCCACCGGCCGCGGCAGGGGCAGCCGCGCCACCGTCTTGTCATCGCGGTTGTCATCATCCGGTTGGATGAACGCCAGCGCCGCGGTCAAGTCCTGGCCGCTCCCGGCCAACTGTATGCGCTCAACTTCGATATAGCCCCAGCCGTCTTTATCGATGCGGTTGCCCCGGCTCATCCCGCCGGATTCCCGCATGAAGGTTGAGCGATCATTGCGGAAAGCGTTGAGATAGAGATGGAACTGCAGCTCCGCGGTGGCCTGCGCCGTCCGGTTGTGCCACACCAGCCGCTCGGTTGCTTTCAGTTCGCGCGTTTTGGTGTCGAGCCGGACGTCGATGTCGTAGTTGGCAATGCGGGGGCTCAGTGGTTGGGGAAAAAGGACGCGTTGCACCTGCTGCGGCGCGCCTGCCGAAGTCGTGACAACCGGCTGGGCCGCAAGGCGGGCGCCGCTCAGCGCAATGCAGATGAAACTCACGCAATTGCTTACAACCCGGGTTGGGGGCATGCTTCCTCCTGCGATGAACTTCACGATCCGTGACCTTTCACAAGCAGCAGCGGGCAATCATACGGCAGATCGACTCAAACAGATTCACTCCTCCGGTGCGATGTGCGCACGGGAGCGCTCGGCCTTCTTGCGGGAATGCCGGGCTTTGGCGGCAAGACGTCTCTCGTGCACGTGCACCGGCACCCGCGTGGGCTTGCGCGGTTTGGGCGTGCGACTGCGCTGCGCGAGTTTCTCCAGCAACCGGCGCCAGGCCTCTTGCCGATTTTTGATTTGCGAGCGGTGCTCACGAGCGATGACCACCAGACCGGTGGGCAGATGTCGCAGGCGCACACCGGACTCCGTCGTGTTCTGATGCTGGCCACCCGGGCCACCCGCGCGGAACGTCGTGATTTCGACTTCCTTGCGCAGGCGCGCGCTCACTGGCTGCTTTCTCCCGGCTCTCTCCATATGGCGATCGGTCTTTTTTGTCGAATCTCATTTCCCCCACCCCGCTGCGTTATACCTCGCGCAGCGCGGAACTCCCGCGTCTGCAGGAGGGCCTGCGCCATTTCACCCGAAACCGGGGGATGACATGCGGGCCGGCTAAAAAGTTGTGGACTGCCTGCCCGAGCCTGGGTCAGCGCATCACCACGAATTTCTGCACCACCTCGTCCCTGGCAGCTCCGCTCTCGGCAATGATTTTGTAAAAATAAACACCGTTGGCGAGACGGTCGCCGTCGGCATCACGGCCGTCCCAGGCAAGGCGATTGAATCCGGCATGGGCCGGTGCGGACCCCAGGCTTGCAATCAGCCGACCGGCGACGGTGTAGATTTTGATGATGACCTGCTGCGCCGGCTGGGTGAGATGGTAAGTGAATTCCGTCGCATTTGCAAATGGATTGGGGTAGTTCATCACCTCGCTCAGATGCAAGGCGTCATCCACACGCATCTGGATTTGAAACGCGGCCGCATTGCCCGTGGCATCGCGGGCCTCGATGCGGAGATGATGCACACCGGGCTGGAGCTGCGGCAGAAACATGACCGTGGCCTTGGCCGGCGTGCCGGGCGGGACGGGCAAAAATGTCAGCACTCCGCTGCGGTAGGCCATGCGTTGGTCGTCAAGGTAAACCGTGACGTGGCTGCTGTCGGTGATCGGCAGGGCGCTGTCATCGAACACCGTACACACGATGCCGGGCTGTGCGCTCACGTAGTCACCATCCATGATCTCCACGCCGTCGAAAGTCACTTGCAGGCGCGGCGGCCGGGCATCGGTGGTCACAAAAATCTGACGGGCGGCGAGGTTGTTGAACTCGAAGGGCTCGGCCAGGAGATTATCGGGATCGACTTCCACATAGAGCGTCACGAGGCCGCGCTGGCCGGCGGTGTTCCACGTCGTTGCAAACTCACGCGCCTCCTCCTCGCGCAATGTCACCAGCAGCGTGGTGATCGTGCGCTGCGCGCGTTCGCCCTGGGGATCGGCATGCGCAAAACGAAGCGCGCATTTTTGTGACCCGCCGCCTGCCGGAGTGGCGGCGTCGAGCTTGAAGTTGAAAACCTTTGCGGTAATGGTCACGGTCTCACCCTCCTGCAGGGTGTCGGCGGAGAGGCGCAGGAAGTCGGCCGAAACCGCCAGATCCGGCGCGCGCTCGAAACCGGCTGACCAGCCGCGCAGCACGGGCGAATCCAGGCCGTCGTCATCGCTCAACGTGGCACTCAGGCGCAAGTACGGATATTGCGCTGCTGAAATGCCGGCCAGGGAGAATTTACCGCCGGTCAACCCGGTCGCCAACGGCTGCCATGCGGTGGAATGATTTTGCCGGCCGGACAGCGCGAGTTGCAGCGCCATGCCGAGACCGGCGGTGTCCGTGGACGCGCCATACCATTCCACATGCCTCCAGCTTTGCGCCGGTCCAATTTCCTGCGAGTGATAAATCCCACGGCGGAAGAAGGGCAGCATCGTCGTATCGACCGCCGCCGCGCCGGTGCCGGCGGGTTTGTGCATTTCCACTGCCGCACCAACCGGCAGGCCCTTGGCGCCAATGATCGCCCACGAGTCACGCAAACCGACCCGGCGCGAGAGCTTGCTGCCGATGCCTGCCAGCGCACGGTGGGCACGCTCGGTCATGCGAAAACTGCCGTCGTCCTGAATGCCGGCCAGCACCAGCGTGCGCAACGGGAGACCCTCAAGGAAAGCCGCCAGACTGTCGGCCGCCGCGCTCGAGGCATGGGTGTCATGGACGCGCGGCGGCGCCAGCAACTGTTGGGTGGCGGGATCAATCGCCGCCACGTTGTGGCCGCGGCCGTCGGCATTGATGAGATGAAAATTGACGATGAGGTAGCAATAATTGCCGTCATCATGACCGGCCGATTGCACTTGCAAGTTCAGGGCGCGTGTGGCCTCGAGTGCCAGGCCCACACCGTCAATCGTGAGCCGGGTGTTGAGAAAAACGCCGGTTTGCAACTGCTCCCCGCTTTGACGCATGCCGGCAAAAGGGCTTTGCCCCGCCAGCCAGAACCATTGTGTCTGCCAAACGCCCGGCAGGCCGTGGTCGAAACCGCGGCTGCGCCAAAAATAAAGACCATCGACCAGCGCGGTCGGAACCTGCCACGAAGTTCGCATTTCGCCGGCGGGCAGCAGAGCCGACATCATTTTTCCCGCGCTGGAGAAGCCGGCACTGCTGTCGATCTCGAATTGCACCTGTTGCTGCCCTGCCGCCTTGCCGGCGGGATTGTAAACCATGAGCGTCGGCTGCCGTTGATTCACCAGTGCGGCGGAACGCGGTGCCGCCGGTGTTGCTGTGACGGGCGAAAAATAGAGCGTCATCGTGCTGCTGTTGTTGAACTCGTTGGCTTCGGCAATGCGATTGGCGGGATCGATCTCCGCCCGGATGACATATTCGCCGCGCCGGCCCGCGCCCATCCACCTCACCTCGATACTGTCCGCAAAACCGAGCGGCGGCAACAGGGCTTGTGCCAGCACAATGGTCTCGCTGTCATTGCGACTTGTGGCAGTCAGGGTGACCGGCACACTGTCAGCCGTGGCCAGGCCGTAGTTGCGCACTCTCAGCGTGATCTTCACCTGCATGGTCTGTTCCGTGGGCAACTCCGGCGTTACAGCCAAAGCCGGGGAGGGCAACACCAAGTCCGGTTGCCGCGGCAGGGTGAGTGGCGTGGCGGGATCACCGAGCAAAGTGTATTGATCGATGCTGTTGACGGTGTTGACCAGGCTGCCGAAGGCCTGCCACAACCGCAGCCGTGCCAGGGTGGTGGCCTCGCCCAGCCGGCGCACCCCGTCGCGGCTGAACGCCATGAACAGACTGTCGAGCAGGACGCGATCCTGGAAAATAAAACCCCATCCGGTTGTGCCCCAGAATGCGGTGGTGCCCCCTTCGGGCAACCGCAGAAATTCCTCGCCGAAACTGGTCTGGTTGGGTGTGGCAAAACGCGCCGTGTGGCAGGTCATGCTGGCGATGAAGGGATGGCGGCCGCGGTTGCGCAGCTCGCCGAGATCGGCATTGGTCATCATCAAATCCCAGGTCTGGCTGCCGGCATGCCCCTGAAAAGTGAGCATGGTGGCGCCCGCCTCCAGCGCGGAAACAATCTGCGGCTTCAACTCGCCGAGCAAACGGCCGGGCGTGGTTTTGTAAAGACGCACGGCGCGGCCGCGAATCGGATCGGCCAGCACGTGCCGGCTGATCAGGGCTTCGGACTGGCTTTGAAACCACTCCTGTTCGAAGCTGTCAACGCCGCCATTGAGAAAGATGAACGTCTTGTCCCATTCCGCCGGCGGGCTGCTCTCCTGCGCAATGATCTTGTCGATCACCGCATGCGCCTGTTCGAGATTTTCGACGGCAAGGCGGCCGGTGATCAGCTCGGGCAGGAAATCCTCGTCGCCGTCGAAGCAGACCAGGCGACTGTCACTCACCGGGTTGCCGAACGAGGGCACGAAATCGCGCTTGAAGCTGTCCCGGGCGTTTTGTTTGGGATCCCAGCTCGCATCGCCGAGAAAACAAACCACGGCCGGTCGCGGCGGCTGCCAGTGTTCATACGCGTGCTGCAGGAAGCGCCGAATCGCGGCGGGATGGGCGATGCCGAAGTTGAACTCATCGTAGATGTCGGTCACGTCGATGACCGCGACCGCCAGTCCGTCATGCTGCCGCCGGTAAGCCGCCAGCCGTTCCGCCGCGGCCAGAAACTCCGCATGCGTGATGATGAGATACTCGGCGGAATTGCCGCTGGCACGCAACTGCGAGGGCTGATTTGCGAGAATGGCGGCCGGTCGCTGCCGTGCTGCCGCCGTGGCGATGAAATACTCCCGGCCGGGCCGCACGCTGTCCGCAAACGTCACGACAAACTGGCCCGGGCCTGCGGCTTGCACCGGGAAGCCGGTGAGAAGCTGCAACGAGGGCCGGTCGAACAGCAGGATGTCCTCGTCATGCAGATTGGTGATTTGGTAGCGCGCCAGGCCCCGGTTGACACCCGCGGGGGCGCGGAAATTCAAAAAATGATCCGAGGCCACGTAGGTGCGCCAGTAACTCACCTCCAGCCAGTCGAGATAGATCTGATCATACCGTGCTCCGGTGTCCTGCAGTTCGCGCAATTCAAACGCATTCTTGCCCTCCCGCAGCACGTGGCTGGGAAACGCCACGCTGAAAAGCACTTCCTCGTTGTTGTTGTAAAAAACTTCCCCGAGAAGGGTGCCATTCAGCCAGAATTGTGAATGATGGTCGGGATTGGCGGGATCGACGGTCACGCCGCGCAGGCGGCCGCGCAACGTGCAGGCGGGTGCGTTGGTGGCGACGTTTTGCAGCAGCAGATCGGTCTGGAATACGCCGTTGCCGGGCAGCATCTGCCAAATCCAGGTTTCGCCGGGAATGGTCAGCGTGGCATAAAGCTGCGCATCATTGTCACCGTGATAGTAAAGCAGGTCCTCTTCAAAATGCCTGGTGGTGAGAAAAAAATTACCCGGCGTGCCGGTGCCCGCGCCCACCGTGCGGCTGGCCATGCGCATGCCCGGCTTGTTGCCCTGCACCAGCCAGTAGATGTTGGTATCGGTGAAATCGTCGAAATAGGAGGCTTCGCCGGCCGGGCGCCTGCCAAAGAAGAGCAGCGCCTCGCCGGCTTCCAACAGCGAGTCACCATCATCCTGCACCAGCAACGGCAGCTCCCGGCCGCGATGAAAGAGCTGCAGCCGGTCGGAAACAATAGCCCCGGCGCGCCAGCCGGCGGCAACGAGATACTCGAAGGAGAGATGATAAAGGGCATCCTGTTTGACGGCCAGTTTCAAGGCACCGGCCTCGCCCGGCAGATCCCATTCCGCTGCCGCCACGGTTCGCAGCGGCCGGCTGCGCCATTGCCGCCCAACCGTGAAATTCACCAGCGGCGCCAGCACCCGGTTCTCGAATTCCGTGAGCGGCAAACTCTCGGACAAAACGCTTTGCGCCACGGCGGGAAAACGCAGCATCACTTGCACCTCGGAGAAAAACTCCAGGCGTTCGCCCGCAAGCCGGAGCGGCACGATTTCCAAACGCGCCAGACGGAAACCCCGCCACCACGCCTGGCCGGCCAGCCGTGCCACCGGCCACGCCGTGGTGTGCCGCGCACTCGCAGCATGGCGGACAGTTTCACCTCCCGCATCGATGACGGTCGCGAGGGAAGGCAGCAGCCGCTTGCCGGTAAACACCGGGCCGGGTGTGGTGACCACTTCGAGCAACGGCTCGCCGACCGGCGGCAGGATGAGCGTGAAACTTTGCACCGGCAGGGCCGGCCATCCCGGCTGATGCTGCAGTACAAAGCCGGGAAGCGTGACAAGATCGAATGATTCACCGGCAATGTTTTGCTGGGAAAATTGCGGCGCGGGAATTGTCACGTGCAAGCGCAGCCGTTCGGTGGAATTTTCCCGCACAACCGGTTGGGCGGGCAACGAAGCCGGCATCGAGACTGCCATCATGAGGAACGGCGCGGGGAGGATTTTCGCGGCTTGCCGGACAACGCGGCAGCCGAAAGCATCTCGCAGGTTCACATGCATGGGGGCGGGCCGATTGTTTCATGCGGGGATGATTCTTTGCTCCGGGGCGCGCGCGGCGAGCGATTCCACCAACTCATTCAACTGCGTCAGCACCAGCTCCCAACTGTATTTCTCCGCAATCAGCGCGCGGCCATTGTGCGCGAGTTGGCGGCGCAGCGCGGGATTGCCCGCCAGCCGGACGATTGCCGCAGCAAAAGCCTGCGGTGAATCGGCGAGCAGGGCATGCTCGCCGGGTCGCACCGCGAGGCCCTCGACGCCCAGCGCAGTGGCCACCACTGGAGTGCCCACTGCCATCGATTCCAGCACTTTGTTCTTGGCGCCGGCGCCGGTGCGCATCGGGCAGATCGAGAGCACGGCTTGTTGCAGATGCGGCCGGACATCCGGCACATAGCCGGTCACCGTGACGCCGGGATGCCGGCGCAAAGCCAGAATCTCCGCGCTCGGCTCCACGCCGACAATGTTCAGGCGCAAACGCGGCAGCCGCTGCCGCACCAACGGGAAAATCTCGCGGTAAAAATACCGCACGGCATCCTGATTGGGAAACGTGCTCATTTTGCCCATGAACACGATGGTATCCGGATCGTGCGGGCCGTCATAGAAATGAAAATAGCCGAGATCAACCACCGGCCCGAGCACGCGCACTTTGTCCGCCGCGGCAAACCGGCTGAGATAGTCACGATCCACCGGCGAGATCAAGAGATTGCAATCGAACCAGTCCACCACGCGTGCTTCATAGGCGCGAATGCGGCGTTTTTCCACGCGCTGCGCGAGCGCATAGGCGGTGAGCGGCTGGTTGTTTTGAAAGGCGGCACTGCGTTCGTAGTTCAGGCTGAGCGCATCGGTGAGATCCATGATTTTGGGCAGGCCGTCGAGGTCGTGAATATAATCCGCCATGCGCACGAGATGCACGAAGATAAGGTCGAACCGCTCGCGTTGCAGGCAGGCGCGGATCAGACGGCGCATGGCGGCCGAACGGTAGTAGTGGACTTGCAGCGGGGTGCGGGAAAACAGGCCGATCAGACAGTTGAGATAGGAACGCCGTGTTTGCAGCCTCACGGTTTCAAAACGCTCGACGTATTTGGCAATCGGGCGCAGGGCTTCTGCTTCGGCGCGGGAGCTGGCAAAGGTGAGCAGGGTGACGCGATGCTGCTGCGACAGCGCCTTGATGACATGCAATGCTCGCAGGCGGTCGCCGCCGAGCGGCGGGTAGGGCGCGCGCGAGGTGAGGAAAAGAATCTTCATGGTGCCGGTGAGGTCGCGTTCATGATTGCCGGGCGGTTCTCCAATACGGACTCTTCGCCAACATGAAAATATCGCAGCGGGGCCGCTGGCGGCCATGAGCAATCGCCCTCAGCTTCCCGCCGGCGCGTGGAAGCGCAGGCCGTCACGACAGCCGCGCCAAATCGCGGCCAGCAGCAGCGGGCGCGGGCGCGCACCGCACAACCCGACATACACCAGCCGCATACCGCTATAAAAGCAGAGGTGCAAGAACAACAGCCAGGCGCGGTACAGCCGGCCGCGACCACGCCGCCACACCCGCGGACGATTGCGAGTTTGATAATAGAGATAAAGCGGCGTCAGTTTGTGGCCTGCGCCGGCGCCCACTTTGTGCCACAGCACGGCCGCCGGCACATAGCGCATGGCGATGCCGGCACGCTGCGCACGCCGGCAAAAATCAACGTCCTCATAATACAAAAAAAGTGTTTCATCGAGCAACCCAATTTTTGCAAAGACCGGGGAACGCACCAGCATCGCGCAGCCGGTGACAAAATCCACCTCCCGCTCCTGCTGGAAACGGGGATGATCGCGCTGTCCCAAACCCAAATGGCGCGTGCGGGCAAGGCCGGGTTGCAGACGGCCGCCGGCGTACCACAAACGATCGGCGGGGTCGGCATAGAAAATCTTGCAGCCGAAGATGCCGGTGCCGGGATGGCGCCGTGCGGCCGCCAGCAGATGCGCCAAAAAATCAGCCGGCATGGTGGTGTCGTTGTTGAGCAGCAAAATGAGATCCGCGCCCGCTGCCAGTGCCATTTCGATCCCGCGATTGTTGCCGCCGGCATAACCGAGATTGCGCGGCAACCGCAACACTCTCACCCGCGCATCAAAACGGCCATGCCAGCAGCGGGGCAAATCATCGCCCGAGCCGTTGTCCACCACCAGCAGGGTCACCCGCACTTCCTGCCCGGTGCGATTCTGCAGCAGCGCCGCGACGCAGGCCGAGGTATCCGCCTCGCTGTTCCAATGCAAAATGATGACCCACAAGTTGAGCGGCATAATCGCCTCCGGCACCGCGTTCACACTCCAGAATCCCCCGGCGCAGCGCTGGAAGCCTGCGGCAGACGCTCGAGCACGGCCATGCTCAAGCCCGCCAGGATCGCGGCAGTGGGATTGGCGCTGTCACCGAGATTGGGCACATGCAAAATCAAAAAGAGCAAAAGCCCGAGTGCGAATGCGCGCGTTTGCGGCGCTGCGAGCTGGCGCAGCCGGCGACCCAGGAACCGCGTGTAAAGCACCAGCCAAAGCAGCAAAACAGCGCAACCCAGCATGCCGAAACGGTAGAGCTGTGCCAGATATGGCAAATGAAACTGTGGAAACCAGCCGCGGCTGCTGGCGAGATAGGATTTGGGATAACTGAACGAATCCAGCGGCTGCTCGACGATCTCCTGCCACTTGGTGCCCAGTCCCATGCCGATCAGAAATGAATAGGGCCGGCGTTCCATGTTGGCAAACAGGTTGCGAATTTCCGCCCGGCGAATGCTGCCGCCATGCCGCAGACCGAAATCGCTGGTCATATCCAGCGACTGCACGGCCTGCTGCACGCCGCTGAGCAGCCGCGGGGCGGTCACGGCGAGCAGCAAAGTCAAAGCGGCCATTCCGGCCAGCGCCGCGAAAGCAAAGTGCAGTGACCGCCGCACCGGCCACCAGCGCAGCAGCGGCCCGGCCGCCAGAACCAAAAGCAAGCCGGCAGCCAGCAGAAGATAATTGAACCGGCGGGCACTGATGAGAATGAAAAATACCGCCAGCGCCCATGCCAGCCACTCACTTCTTCCCGGCTTGCCGGCCGCGGTGTTGTCGTGGCGGGACAAGAGATGCCAGGCGGGCACGGCAAAGAGAAGGGGATAAAGCATGGTCATTTGATCATACAACACGATCGGCAAACCGAACGGCCGCATGGTGTCGATCCTGCCCGTGAGAATCAAGCCCAGGCGCAACACGCCATAGCCGAGCAGGAGCAGCGTGAAGCCGCGCAACCAGCGCAGCGCATGCAGCGCCTGCGCCGGCGTGATCAGGTAATTCCTCGTCACAAGATAAACCAGGCCGAGATAAACCGCGGGCAGAAAGGCGATGACTGCACGCCGGGCTTCGGTGGGACCATAGCCCGCCGGCGTGCCCTGCACGTGCAGCAAACCGAGGCAAAAGGCCGCCGTGAGAATGGCCAGCAAAGCCCACACGCCCGCGGGAGGGCCGAGCGCAAAGCGCAGTTGCCCCGCCTGCAACTGCCGCAGCAGCAGAACACCGAGCACGAAAGCGAGCACGCCATCCCACAGACTGAGGAAGCCGGCACGGTGATACATCGAAAAAGTCTGCAGCGCTTGTTTGGCGGTGGGCACCGGTGTGGAATAAGGCAGGAGGAAAAACAACGCCAGCAGCAACAACAACGGCCAACCCTGGCGGAAAAAGCGTCGTGCCTTTTGATCGTGCATAAGGACGGTCGTACTTTCGCTCAAATTGCGACCGGCAGGTTCATTGCCCGGCTGTGCCGAACTGAGACGCAGGCCTCGAAAACGCGGGCGAGCTGTGCCGTCAGCTCCCGGCGGTGATACTTCACGTGATCGCCGACGCTGCCGCGCAGACGGCCCGCGGATCTCTGCCGCAGCCATTCGGCCAGCACCGCAGCAATCGCCGGGGTATCTTCCTCCGCCAAAGCAACGCCGAGCTTTTCCTGCTCGATCAACCGGCGTGCGGCACCGGCCGGGCCGAGCGCCAGGATCGGCCGCTGCGCACCGATATAGTCGAACAACTTGCTGGTGAGCACATTGGTCGCATGCGGTTGCTTGCCGATGAGCAACAGCAGGGCATCGGCATCACGGAGATGGCGCAGCGTCTCGCGGTAGGGCAGGTATGCCCGAAGGTCGATGTACCCAGCCAGGCCGCTGGCTTGCATCGCGTGGCGATCGGCCTGTGGCACGATGCCGAGCAATTCCAAACGCAGCAATTCCGGCTGCGGCAGCCGCTGCCACGCGGCGAGAAACGGATGTATGCTGCGCCAGGTGTAGAGCGTGCCGCTGTGCACGATGGTGAACCGGTCGGGAGGCTTGGGCGCGGGCAGCGCCGCAAAATCAGCCGGATCGTAGCCGTTGGTGATGACGGTGATCTGCTCCCGCCGTGCGGCCACGCCCTTTTGCAACAAGTGCTGCTGCATCTCCAGCGAGACCACCACCAGGTGCTGCGCCGCCCCCAGCACCTTCTTTTCGAGCCAATCGTCCAGCCGGGCACGCCAGCGCCAGCGCCAGGGATTGTAGCTGTCGGGATACTGATCCCACAAATCGCGCAAGTCCGCCACCCACGGCAGGCCGGTGCGTTGCGACAACAGCCGGGCGATCACATGGGTGGCATTGGGCGGGCCGCTGGAATAAATGAGGGCAAACTCACTCTGTCGCAGCAGGCGTTTGCCCGCGGCCACGGCGGCCGGCACCCAGCCGGCATATTCATCGGGAATAAAGGCGCAGGTGAACAGCAAATTCTTCAACCAGGCCAGCATGCGCCACCACGGCCGGCCCCCCTCGCGCGGCATGCCGGCTTGATGGCCGGTGGCTTTGCGCAGAAAACGTGCCGGCAGCATGGCGGAGGTGGCAGTGACCGGCAAATCCCGCGGCACCTCCTGCAGCAGGGAGTCATCGCGCACGAGATGATGCGGCTGCCGCACCGTCAGCAAATGTGGCTGCCAGCCGAACTCGGGCAGGTAGCGCACGAACTTCAGCGTGCGCTGGGTGCCGCCTCCGCCCAGCGGCGGAAAGTAATAAGCCACGACGAGCACGCGCTTCATGTGAACATCGACATCGAATGTCCCGGGAAGATGCGTTTGATTGGATCGACGAGAGCCATGACCGCTTTGCCGGAGCCTGCCTTTTGTGGGTTGGACGCAGCTAAAAACGGCCCGCTGCGTTGGAGCGGTTTTTAACCGCCGCGATGAACGCCTCGCAGTCGCGCCCAAGACGCCCTGCTTGTGGCGCGGCAGGTGTTTCAACCGGGATGACACGTGGTGGTTGCACGTTTCAAGGCAACAGACTGCCGGCCTCCCCCACTCCTGCAAATCCGTTCATCCTGTCAAAAAAATGCGGTACGTGCCCGCGCGTCGTGCCTTTCCTCACTTCGCTTCACCGAGGCGCAAGCGCCGCTGCAGGGCCCAACTTCGCTCCGCCAGCCAACGTTGCACGCGTTTGCAACGAGACGGCGAATACGCGCGCCAGCGCCGGCCGGTCGCGAGCAATTCCGGGAGCTGCGTCAACTCGCCCAGTGCCAGCAAAAGATTGACGTGCAGGTCATGATACTCATTGTTGGCAATTTGCCGGCGGCGCAGATCATAGAGGCTGCCATATCCCCGATCGAATTCCGGCAGCAACGCCAGCAGGCCGGAGAGGGCGCGGGAATACACCGTCTTCAGCTCCGCCTCGCTGCCGCAGTGCAGAAATTCCGCCAGGCCAATCAGCGCGAACAGGGCGCCGTTCAACACATGCAGTGGTG
This sequence comes from candidate division KSB1 bacterium, assembly GCA_034506255.1. Taxonomy (NCBI): domain Bacteria; kingdom Pseudomonadati; order Candidatus Zhuqueibacterales; family Candidatus Zhuqueibacteraceae; genus Candidatus Coneutiohabitans; species Candidatus Coneutiohabitans thermophilus. Next base: position 829,295 of record JAPDPX010000001.1, read on the forward strand.
GTGCGGCCGGAAATTCCTCCAAAAACAGCCGGCCGCCGGGCAATTCCCAGGCAACGCCGCCTTCGGCGATTGCAAATTTGCACGGCAACAGACTGGCGTGCGCCGCGCGCAGATATTCTTCCCTCGCGCTGGCTGCAAAAGCGCGCAGCAGCAGCGAGGCGCCCAGGCCTTGCGCCATGGCACTGATCCACGCGCCCGGCATGTACTCGATCAACGGTGGCAGATGCGGCATGGGAAAATGGTGCAGCCACACCCCGCCGGTGCCGCGCGCGTTGACCTGATGCGCAACCAGCCACTCGGCAGCGCGGCGAAAACAGCGTTCCGAGTCTCCGGCTCCCTCCTGCTGCCAGCGTGCAAAATGGCCCAGGCCGAAAAAGGCCAGCGTCACCGGCGTGTACTGCGGGCCAATTTTCCCGGGAGATGGAATGTGGTTGCGGGCAAACAGGCGGTCATAATCCACCAGCGGCAAACCTGCCGAATCGGCAGGCCCATACTCGCCGCGCAGGATCGCTGCAAAAATGCGATGCAAGGGCACAGGATAAGGGCCGAGCCGTGCCACGACCGGCGCGGGTATGCTTGCCTCTGCAATTTGCGGGGGCACATGGCCGGCATTCGCCACCGGCAGCAGCATGCCCTGGTTCGTACAGGAAGCCGGCTTCATTTGGCAGCCAATTGGTTGAACACCCACTCCAACTTTTCGCGACCGTAGCGCCAGTCATCGGTCTGCAGAATGAACATCATGTGCAGTGTCACACCGGCGAAGCGCCGGAACCAGCCCACCATCAAGATGGCCATCAAGCTGTAACTCAGGCTCATGGCCAGCGCTGCCCCTGCCGCCCCCCAGCGCGGAATCATCCAGAGGTTCAAGGCGAGGTTGCTGAACAGACCCAGGCAGCTCACCGTGGTGTTCCATTGTGCCTGGCCGCAGCCGAGCGCATAACTCGCGATGACCTTGGTGAGGCTCATCGCGACGATGCCGAGATAGCTCAGATGCAAAGGCAGCACCGCCGGCAGAAAGCGCTCGCCGAACACCGCCTGGACCACGAGATGATCAATTTGCCACAGCAACGAGACGCACAAACTGGTGAGCAGGAAAACCAGACGCACGGCGCGCGGCGCGAGCACGCGCATCTCCCCGGGCTGCCGTGCCCCCGAGGAAGGCAGCAGCACCACGCCCACACTGCCCGCCAGAAACCACAAGCTCTCCGCAAAGAGTCCGATGATGGAATAGAATCCGGCTTGTGTGGCCTCCCAAAAGTAGCCCACCAATACCAGGTCCAGGCGATAGAGCAGAAACGTGAACAATTCGGCAAGATAGATCTTCCAGCCGAAGCCGAGTTGCTGTTCGAACGCGCTGGCATCCCAGGACAGCTTTTCGCGACGTGCGGGAAACAGCAGTACGAGCAACAGCAGCGCAGCAGCGGCAAAGCTGATCACGAACGCCCACAAACCGGCGGCCACTTCCCGCCAGCCCAGCCAAAACAGCGCAAGAAAACTCACCAGAAACAGCAGCGCGCGCAGGATATTGGCCTGACTGTAAAGCGCAAAACGCTGCAGGCCCTGCGCCAGCCCCAGCAGGCAATTGAAGAGAATGTAGAACGGCACGGCGCAGGCCATCAGGCGAACATGCGCCGCCGGCGAATCACCCAGAAACAGGGATGCAAAAGCCGGCGCCCAATGCCACAACACGGCGAGAAAAAGACCGCCGGCCAGCGTGCCCCACAGCAGGGAATGCAGGAAAAGCGTGTTTGCGGGAATTTGGCGCCGGCTCGCCAGCACCGCGTTCGAGGTGCCAAGTCCGAAAGTCAGCAGCATGGCTGCGATGCTGGTGGAGGAATTGAGCAGCGCATATTCACCGCGCGCCTGCGGACCGAGCAGGCGCGCGAGCAGCAAACTGCCCAGCGCCATCAAAGCATAGGAGACGGCACGGCCGCCGAACGCAATGATACTGTTGCGGGCAAGGTCCACGAGCGTGATCTCGTGACTGTTGGCAGTCTAAGAATGACGCGAATGTAGCGAATGAGGGGAAGGGATGCAATTACAAAAAACCGGGGAACGGTGTTCTGTCTCGCCCACGAAAACAAAACTCCTGCGACAAAAACCCTTTCGTGGGAATCCATTTTCGCGGAAAAAAACGCAGCCTCTTCGGCAAACGGGCGATGTTATCTCGCCCACCAGAGCAAAACTCCCGCGAAGAACATTTCCTGAATTTCCCCGCCTCACGGCTGCTCCCCCGCAGCCCCGGCACCGCGGCTTCCCACGCGATAGAGATGAATACGCCACGGGGAGGCGCGATGTTCGAAGACGCGCAGCAGCTCCAAACCCAGTGCCGCGGCATTGCCGATCTCGAGGTCGGAGAGAATGAAGTCTCCGCCCATGTCCCGCAAGGCCGCGAGATCGAATTGCAGCTCCTTGACCTTCTTCCCCTCCGTCGCCGCCACAAAAGCGTAGCAGCGATTGCCCCATCCGTCGAAATAGACCTTCAGTTCCGGGGCCTTGTCCAATTCGCCGGCAATGATGCGGCGGAAGCGATGTTTGTACTCGAGCGGATAGTTGTAGGCGTAGCCATCGAGTGTGTGAAAGCCGTTGAATTGTGCCACGGCAGGATGAAAGCCCACACAAATGACGCGATACTGTGAGGGCGGTTTTCCGATGAACCGCGCAATTTCCTGAAACAATTCCGCTGAAAAAAACTCGCGATAGGTGGGCAGGTAAGCGGTGAACCTGGGAAAGCGGCTGTAGAAACGATCCTGCGTCACGTTTTCCGGCCAAATGGCCTGGGCCTGCACCAGCAGCAGCACCCACGCCAGCACGCGGCCCAAAGCCGGTGCGGCTTTGATCCCCTGCGCGATCTGCGCCAGACAGACGGCCAGCAACAGGTACCAGAGCATCGGCTGCAAAAAATAAACGCGGTCGAATTGAAAGCTGCGCAACAGTGCGAGTTTTTCCCGGAGCGGCAGCAATCCCTGCCACTGGTACAAGCCGGCAAACACGGCGATGGCCGCGATCGCCGCGGCGAGCTGCAGCAACAGCTTCGGCAGCGTTCGCTGCCGCGCCCTCGCCAGCAACGCCAGCGGCAAAACCCACAGCAAAATGGGTCGGGAAACCGTGGCCGCATGCAGGTGGCCCGTCAGCAGGTTGTTGTGTATGTTTTGCAGCACCTCCCCCGCACTCCAACTCCACAGCCTGAGATCGTATTCCACGCGATGAGAGACGAATTGCCGGTCGAACAAAAATTGCCAAAGCATCTGCCATTCCACCCCGGCATACACAACGGCAAGCAGGAGAATGCCGCCGGCGAAGCGCAGATTGAGACGCCGCCGGCGCAAGTAATCACGCAGCAAAATGGCGGCGAACAGGGCCAGCAGGAAGACACCGGCCAGGACCAATGACGAGTACAACGGAAACAGCGCAATACACAGATAATCGGAGACGCGGCGCGAACCGTCGCGCAGGCGGAGAAAGGCCGACAGCAGCAGCGGCTGCCCGGCGATGCTCAGACCGTGCGTGGGAAAAAACGGCAGGATGGCGAAGCACAAGGCGACCCCGGCCGCCAGCCAGGGATCGATTCCCTCTCGTATCAATGGCGGCCGCCGCAGCAGCGCAAACATGCCGCCAAAGGCAATCAGTCGAACCAACACTTCGTTAAGCAAATAGGCGGTAAAGGGCTCGCACAGCAGGAAAAGCCAAACGAGCACGTTCCAACCGCTGGGGAAGCAGGCGCGCGGCAGCCCGCCCATGAAACTCTCGATCTTCACCTCGGGATCGAAGCTGAACGCGGCTCCGCTGCGGCTGAGCACGAGGCGATGCACCAAATCACTGTCAAGATTGTCGGGAATGCGGAGAAAGACGTCCTGCTGCAGCACGAAGAATGGCAGAAGATAAAGCAGAAGGGGCACGACGAAAACTGCCAGCGGCAGAAACTTTGAACACCGGCGCCGCAAGGACAGTGATGGCAGGGGCAAAATCATGTCGGAGATAATGCTGGCCTCGGGTGTCTTGTTCTCCCTTTCATACCGTCACAATGGCGCGGCTGGCGAAGGTGGCGCGGGCTGCTTTGCGACCCCGCTTGCCAGGCTGCGCCATGGCGGACAAAATTGTGAATCTTCGAAAAAATTCATTTCGCGGGAGTTTCTTTTGGGGAGAAAAATCCCGACCTCTTCGCCAAAAAGGCAATCTGTCTCGCCCACAAAAAACTCCCGCGAAAAAGCCCTTTCGTGGAATTTCATTTTCGCGGGAGAGAAAACGCAACGTTCTCGGCAGACAGGCGATTGCCCCGTCCGGGCTTGGTGTTGGTGATCGTTTGCCGGAGCGCCGCCTTGCGCTGTTGCATTTGTCCCGGTGGACGCCGGCGGGACGGGGATAAAAAATCTGTGACCGGCGCGCGTTAGTCCACCTTGGCCACCAGTACCGTCATGTCATCATACTGCCTGGCATAGCCGATGAATTTTTTGACTTCCTCCATGATACGCTGGCACAAGGCACGGGCGTCAAGATGGAGGTTGGTGGTGACGGTTTCGGCGAGGCGGTCTTCACCAAACTCCTCCCCGCTGAGATTGCGGGCATCGGTGACACCGTCGGTGTAAAACACCAGCACTTCCTGCGAATGCAGGGGCAGGACCAGTTCCTGCAAATATCGCTCAAAATGCTGTCGCGGCGACAGGCCCAGTCCCACGCCCGGCGGCGCCAGAAAGCTGACGGTGCCGTTGCGGCAGTAAAGTGTGGCGTTGTGGCCGGCGCGGCTCATGCGCACGCAGCGCTGGCGCAGATCGAACAGGGCATAGGTCAGCGTGATGAAGGAATTGCGCTCAATGGTGCCAAACAGGAGATCATTGACGGTGGCGAGCAACTGCGCGGGTGACTGCTGCAGGTGATTAAGCGCACGCACGATGCCCTGCAGCTTGCTCATGTAAAGTGCGGCGGAGGTGCCTTTGCCGGAGACATCGCCCACCAAAATCCCGAGTTTGTCGCCGCCGAGTTCCAGGTAGTCAAAATAGTCGCCGCCGATTTCCGTGGCACTCACGCAGGCACCCGCCACCGACAACCCCGGCACCACGGGATGGCGGTGCGGCAGCGAGTGCATTTGAATCACACTGGCGACCGCCAGCTCCTTTTGCAGCCGCGCCTGGGAATCGCGCAGTGCCTGCAGGTTTTGAAAATTGCGCAACCGCAGCTGGTAGATCATGGTGGTCAGGCCGGTGCAGACCAGGGTGATGGCCAGGTAGAAGGACAGCGGCATGCCGGCGAGGGCCTCGCTGAAACGAACCTCGGGCCGGCTCATGAGCAGATTCATCACGAAATTGGAAACGATCATGAGCAGGCCCATCGCGGCGACGGCGATGGCGCGCAGGGGCACCACTGCCGTGAGAATGAGCAGGGCGATAATGAAAGGCGGATAGGCGGGATTGCCTTGCAGGATGTTGGCGAAGGTGGCGATGGTTTCCGCCACGAAGAGACAGATGATCACCACGACATTGGGGGCGGTGCGACCGAAGCTGGTGCGCGAGAGTGCCAGCCCGGAAATGCCGATGCTGACAATCGCCAGATTTTCGAGATTGTTGACGAGAAGCTGCACCCAACTGTAGGGCCGCTCGACATACCACAAGGCCACCTCGACCAGGAACACGAAGCTCGGCAGCAGGATGGCGACGACCGTGGCGAATTGCAGGCCCAGCACACCCAGGCGCCGGATTTCCGCTTCGAACTCCTTGCCGCAGGCAGCGGCACGCGGGGCGAGCAATTGCCAAAGATGCCAGAAGGGAGTATGACGAGGATTGCTGTTCGACATCGCGCCTGCTATCGCAATTAAATGTGGGAGTCGTGAACCGCCCCGCCGGGATTCACCGTACGGCGTCACACCGCGCGTTCATTCATACAGCAAATATTTCTGCCGCAGCCGGCGAAAGCCCTCTGCCTCGTCATCCAGGCGCTGCCAAATCTCAGCGAGCGGCGCCCCGGATGCGATCATTTCCTGCAACCAGCTCACCCCCGCCAGCCGCGCCATGCCGTCCCGGCGCATGCGGAACTCGGCGGGATGAAGCTGCTGCAGGGCGTGCAACAGCGCCACGCCAAACTTGACGGGCGGGAATTTTTGAGGATCCGTGACACGCAGTGCCAGGCCCGCACAGGTTTGGCCCTCATATTTCGGGTTCATGGCTTTGCCGGGAATATCGCCGGGTACAAATTCCACCGCTTCCACGGCCACGCCTTCCACCAGGCCGCGCAGACGCGGTGCGAGCTTGCCGGCATCGAGCCAGGGTGCTCCGATCAACGAAAACGGCCTGTGCGTACCGCGACCTTCGGAGACGTTGGTGGCCTCCAGCAGGCAGGTGCCGGGATACAACAAGGCGGTCGCTGCGTCCGGAATATTCGGTGAGGGTGGAATCCAATGCAGGCCGGTGGCCTCATGGAACTGTTGCCGCCGCCAATTCGCCACCGGGATCACCTGAAGTTTGGACCACGATGCCCGCGCCGCGCCGCTGTCGTGGGCAGCAGTGATCCATCCCTCTCCCAAAAACATGCGCGCCAACTCGCCCACTGTCATGCCATGCTGCAGCGCGATGGGATGAATGCCGACAAAGGAACGATGTTCGACAGCGAGCAGCGGGCCCTCCACCCGGTCGCCTAGGGGATTGGGACGATCAAGGACATAAAACTCCAAACCGGCTTCCGCCGCCGCTTCCATTGCCAGCGCCATGGTGCTGATGTAGGTATAAAATCTCGCGCCGACATCTTGAATGTCGAAAACCAGGGCCTCGAGACCGGCGAGCATGGCGGGCGTGGGTTTGCGATGCGCGCCATAGAGGCTGTAAACCGGGATGCCGGTGGCGGAGTCGACTGCACTGCCGACCTTTTCGCCGGCCGGCGCCTGGCCGCGAATGCCGTGTTCCGGTCCGAACAAAGCCACGAGCTTCACATCCCTCGCATGATGCAACAAATCCACAATGTGGCGGCCGGAACGGTCCACACCGGTCTGATTGGTGATCACGCCCAGGCGCTTGCCGCGTAAGACACGGAAACTGTCTGCGACGATCCGGTCCAAACCGGTGAGCACGGGCGGGTTCGTTTGCGAAAAAAGCGCCGGTGCCGGCAGCAGAAAAATCAGCACCAGGAGGAGAGGTTGCGGGTTGCGGGTTTTCAAGGGCAGTCAGCGGGTTGAGAAGTGGATGACGATTGTGAGTTTTTGGCAGGCCAATATAGCAAAACGGTTGTTGCAGCGCAAGTCGTGTTCTTCCAGAGTGGTATTGCGCCGGTGGCGGCAAGAAATTTCTTGCAAAAGACTGGCAAATCCGCTAAGATGCGGCGTCAGTCGCGGCAAGATTTGTGTTTGCGCGGCAATGCGCCGCCGCGTCTGACCAAGACGGGTGGAGCACTCACCGCGCAGGCGGGCAGCTTCATGCTGACTGCGAGGATCTGAAAACTTTTGGAAAGGATTTCCATGAGCTTCACTCCCGAGGTGCAGCCTGATGGCACCCTTATTCTCTCCCAACCGGTGCGCCTGCCGGGGGTCTTGGATTTGCTGGTGGTGGGCGGCGGCCCGGCAGGCACGGCTGCTGCTTTCCGCGCGCGCGAGCTCGGGCTGGCCGTGCTGGTCATCGACTTCGATGACTTGATGAAGCGCATCCGTGATTATGCCAAAGACAAACTCATCCTGCCGGACTACGGTGGCGGCGATCAGATGCCGTTTCCCCGCGGCGGCGCGCTGATCAACGCCCTGCATTTCACGCCGATCGACAAGGATGAAATGTGCCGCCGCTGGAAGTCGTATTATCGCACGTTCAACGTGCCGGCTCAAATTGGCGTCGAGTTGACCGGCCTGCAGCGCAACAGCGACGGCACCTGGCTGGCGCGCGCTTACAACCATCGCACCAAGGCCGAGCAATTTTACACCGCACGGCATGTCGCGCTCACCATTGGTCGCGGCGTGCCGCGGCGCTTCGACATTCCCGGCAACACCGAAGGCATCGCCTATCGCCTGAGCGATGCCGCACAATACGTGGGCGAACCGGTTTGTGTCATTGGCGGCGGCACCTCGGCAGCGGAAGCCGTGATTGCCATCTCCAACGCCAAGGCGCGGGCCAATGATGCCACGGCAGTGTATTGGTCCTGCCGCAGTGACAAGCTGCCGAAAGTCTCCCGAGCCCTGGCCGAAGTGTTCTTTGAAGCCTTCATGACCAACGGCAACATTCGCCAGTTTCCCGGCAGTGAGCCGGTGGCGGTGTTGACGGCGGAAGACCGCAGGGAGTATCTCTCGGTGCGCATCGACCGCCGCCGTGTTCCCGGCCGACCGGGTGAAACCGTGCATCTCGAATTCGTCAAGGAATTTTGCGTGGCCTGCATCGGCGAGGATATTCCCGAGGCCTTTCTGAGTTCACTGGGGATCGACATGGTGGCCGGCGGGCCCCAGGGCAAAAAACGCTTCGTCGTCAATCCCCTGCTCGAAACCCGGCAGCCCAATGTCTACCTGCTGGGTGACATTTTGAGTCCGGCTTATTTCGAGACCGAGGATTTCAACGCGGATCCCGCCAGTTTTCGCGAGATCAAGCGTCGCGGCAACATCAAAGCGGCGTTGCGCGACGGCGTGTTGGTGGCGGAGGCCGTGGCGCAAAAACTGGCGGGACAAACCAGCATCCGCATCGATCTTGATTTCGAGGAGGCGCCCCGGACGGCAGCCCCGCCGCCGCGCCGCGCCGGCACGGTGGTGGTGGAAAGTGAAGGCCCGGCGCAAGCCGACCTGCCGCAGACAAACGCGGCAACGGCACACACCGCCTGCCTGGTGCGCCTTCTCGCCGGCAATGTGGAAGCCGACGAATTCCCGCTGCGCGAAGACCGCCTCACCACCATCGGCCGCGCCGGCTGTGATTTGAGTTTCCCGGAAGACGTGCTGCTTTCCGAGAAGCATGCTTCGATACTCTACGACCGCAGTGAGGGCTGCTATCTGCTGCGGGACGACGGCAGTGTCAACGGTGTTTTCGTGCGGCTGCAGCCAGCCAGCGCGCGGGAAGTCATGCCGGGCAGTTTGGTGCGCGTGGGCCGGCAGTTTCTGCTGTTTGGCAGGGAAAACGGTGCGCCCCTGTTCGTGCATTTCGATGCAGAAGGCAAACCTCTTGGCCGCCATCCGCTGACGGAACGCACCCAGGTTTTGGGTCGTGAAGCGCCGGATGTGACGCTCGATCCCAAAGACCTGACGCTCTCGCGCCGCCATCTGGCCGTTCGCCTGGAGGGGGGCGTGATGAAGATCAAAGACCTGGGCAGCGCGAATGGCACCTTCCTGAAAATCAAGGGCGCCATGCCGCTGCGCGACGGCGATCAATTCCGCGTGGGGCAGCAGCTTTTTCTGTTGCAGTTGCGCACCCTGGCGCCGCGCCGCACCGTGTTGTTCAACACCAGACCGGGCGTTGCTTCGCCGCCGGTGGAGGCCGCGACACCCGCGCCCGCCCCGGCACGCTCCGCCACGCCAGTTTCACAGCGTGCAGCGACGCCCCTGCCGCAAGGCTTGCTGGTGCGGTTCAAGAACGCCAACAAAACCGTCCCCTTCCGTCCGGGACAGTCGATTTGCGAGATTGCCGAAAAACACGGGCTGGCGCTCAAGGCGGATTGCCGCATCGGCAGTTGCGGCATGGACCCCATTCGCATTCTCGCCGGCCGTGAGAACCTGAATGAAATCGGCGACGAAGAGCGGGGCACGCTGGAAGACATCAACAAACTCCAGGCGGGTGAATATCGTCTGGCCTGCATGGCCAGGCCCATCGGCCCGGTGACGGTGGAGATTCTGAAAAAATGATGCTATGGAACAGGGGCTGAGCATCGCGTTTGGGAGCGCCTCTGATCGCGGTCTGAGACGCGAGGAGAATCAAGACAGCTTTGGCAAATTTCCCCGGGATGATGCCTCGTTGCAAACGCCCGCCGGCCAGCTTTTCGTGGTGGCCGATGGCATGGGCGGTCATGCCGGCGGCCGGGAGGCCAGCCACATGGCGGTGCGCATCATTGCGGAAACCTATTTCACCGACCAGGACAACGACCTTGCCCACCGCCTGCAGCACGCCCTGACTGTGGCCAATCAGCGCATCTACCAGGCCTCCAACACCCGCTTCGAGTTCTTCGGCATGGGCACGACCTGCACCGCGCTGGCGCTGCAAGGCAACACCGGCTGCATCGCGCACGTGGGTGACAGCCGGGCCTATCGCATCAACCCGCACAACATCGAACAGCTCACCCGCGATCATTCCAAAGTCGCCGAGATGCAGCGCCTCGGCATGCTCACCGCCGAGGAGGCACGCCACCATCCGGAGAAGTCACATCTCTATCGTGCACTCGGCATCTACACCGAGCTGGAAGTGGACATGATTCCCGACCTCCAACTCGTGCCCGGCGATCATTTTCTATTGTGCACTGACGGCCTGGCCAAAGTCGCCCCCGGGGAATTGCAGAAGATTGTACTCTCCCACACGCCGCAGCGGGCCTGTGAAAAACTCGTGGCGCTGGCCAACGCCCGCGGCGGCGAAGACAACACCACCGTGCAGGTCATTCGTGTGTTGTCGGCGAATGCGGCACGCACCGGATTCTTCTCCCGGGTTCTTCGCAAGTGGCGTTTCTGACTTTTGACCATGAGTGACGTCCGACTTGGGCGCGGCGAGTTTTCAAATTTCGCAAAATCTGCTGCCCAAGTCGGACGTCGCCCTTTCGCCCGGATGCCTGCCATGACCGGCCGCGATCTACATTATTTCGATGAACCCCGGCAGCAGAAATGGCGCATCCCGGTTTTGTTCGAAGATGAAGCGCTGCTGGTGTTCAACAAACCCGCCGGTTTGCCGGTGATTCCCGAGCGCTGGCACCCGGAATGGCCCTGCCTGCGCAGTATTGCCGAAACGCGGCTGGCCAGGCCCCTGTTCGTGGTGCATCGCATCGACAGCGGCACCAGCGGGTTGGTTGTGCTCGCCAAAAGCGAAGCCAGCCATCGCGCCCTGAGTTTGCAGTTCGAGCAGCATCATGTCGAGAAAACCTATCTCGCCATTGTGCGCGGCGAAATGGTGGAGGAGGCACTCACTGTGCAACGGCCACTGGCGGAGCATCCCAACCGGCCGGGTGTAATGATCGTGGCCCGCGACGGCAAACCGGCGATTACTGCCATTCGCGTGCTGGAGCGCTTTCGCGGCGCCACGCTGCTGGAAGTGCAGCCGCAAACCGGTCGGCAGCATCAGATTCGTGTGCACTTGCAGGCGCTCGGGCATCCCCTGCTGGTCGATCCGCTCTACGGAGAGCGCGAGGCGTTTTTTCTCTCTTCGATCAAGGCCGGCTATCATCGCAACGCCGGCGAAACCGAGCCACCTTTGATCAAACGCCTGACCCTGCATGCCTCCACCCTGCTGCTGCACCATCCGCTCAGCCGCGAGCAGGTGGGGTTCACCGCGCCGGCACCCAGAGATTTTCAGGCGGTGCTGAAAAGCCTGCGCAAGTATGCTGCCAGAGGCCGGACGCGATAAGACACAGCCGCATCCGGCACGCAACCACCCGCACGTGGTCACATCGGCAATAAAATGCCATGCTGCCTTTGAACCCCCAAACACTCAATCACTGCCCGCTCCTTCGAGACGCGGCCAAGCCATGACACCTCCTGCAACCTTGCAAGCCGTTTGCTTCGATGTCGGCCAAACCATCCTGTCTCCCGACTACCCTTTTATCCGGGAGATGCTGGCGCGCTTTGGCGTGCCGACCAGCATCGCCACGCTCGACAAGGGTGCCGCACTCGGCCGGGAGAAATTTTTCCGCGGCACGCACGGCGAACAATGGAAGGATTTCTTCACCTTCTGGTTGCGCTACGCCGGCGCGCCCGCCGGGCAGATTCCCACGATGCTGCAACTGATTTACGAACGCCACCAGCGGGAACATCTGTGGAATTATCTCGAGCCCACGGCGCACGACACCTTCCACGCGCTGCAGGCCATGGGCCTCCGCCTCGGCATCATCTCCAATGCCGACGGCAAGGTTGCCCGCCTGCTCGAACAACAGGGGCTGGCTCATTTCTTCGGCTGCGTGATCGACTCCCACCTCGTCGGCGTGGAAAAACCGGACCCCAAAATTTTCGAGCTGGCGCTGGCACAATTGCAGGTACCGGCAGCAAGCTGCCTCTACGTGGGCGACAACTACGACCGGGACGTCATTGGCGCGCGCCGCGCCGGCTTGCGGCCGGTGCTGCTCGACCCTTTCGCAGTCGTGCCGGAAAACGATGTCACCCGCATCAAAACACTGGCTGAGATTCTGGAGGTTTTGCCGCGCTTTGCCCACCTCACCTGACACCGGCGAATCTGTTGCGTGACAGTCGCCGCCGGCCAAGCAAAATGCCGGACTCGTAATCACCCTGCCTCCCATTTTGTAACCTTGCGGTCTCCCAAACCGCCGGGGACTGTTGCAACCCGCCGCTCTCAGCAAAATCTTCCGCCCTACGGCCACTGCAAGTGCTTTGAAATCGTCAGTGCGCTGTGCTTGCCGGAGTGAAAAACGGCACCGGACAGCAGCGGCATTTCTGGTATGCGAATTGTCGGCCCCATCACTGCATGCCGGCGGGAAGCCATGGGCATGTCGAAACAACGCAATAATGCCATACCCCTCTTTGCGCGCTGCGGTCCAGGCTCAAACAAACCACGGAGGTTTACGACATGACACGATTGCAAATTCCATTGGGTCAGGTGGGGACGAAGATGGCGGCGGGCAAAAACGCTGACCTGGCGCCACTGGCAAGCATGGCGGTTGAGAAAAACGGAACGGAAGTGCGCATCGCACTCGAGCTGCAGGGTGTGATCAGCGATGCCAGCGCACAGCACCTCGCAGACTTCCTCAGCCTGGCCGGCGGACTGGGTGCAACGCGCTGGACGCTGCAAATGCAAAAGCTGGTGGTGCTCAGCCGCCGCGGCTTGCAGAGTTTGATGCGCTTTGCCCGGCTCCTTGCCCGGCGGGGCAGCAAACTGGAGATTATCGGCATCAGTGACAGCGTGCTTGCCACCCTGCGCGACTTGCATTCGGTTCGGGCATTCGGCTGGGCGGATTAAAGCCGCCACTTCACGGGGCGCGGCGGGACTGTTTGTGAACCTCACACAAGCAAACGGAGGAGGAGAACCGCGTTGCGGGTCATTGCGCCGGCCATCTGCCAGCAAATCCGGGTGCCGGCAGATCCAAGCGGGAAATGATTGTGCGGGACGCAATTGCCATGGGAGAGAAACTCGACTCGCTCGGCCATTGCACAAGCATGGTTCCGCGGAGCACTCCCCGCGGGGTGTGCCACAATCGCAGCATTCGCCCCTCTCCAGCCCGCCGCCAAAGGGTGCCGTTCCCGTCAGCGCAGATGACGCCGCAATTCCGCGACTGCCGGGTTGTCGGGCATGACTTTTTCCAGTTGGGCAAGATAAGCACGTGCCGGTTCGATTTGCCCCAACAGCAAGTGGGCGCTTGCCAAATTGTAAAGCGTCTGGCCGTCATTGGGCGCGAGTTGCAGCGCTTTTTGCAAATACGGCAGGCTGTGGGCCGGCTGCCGGCGGCTGAGCCAAATCGCCCCGATGACCTGGTATGCCTCGCGCGAGGGTGACAGCGCCAACGCGCGCATCATGCGATCATAGGCGCGATCAAAATCCTGCAGTCTGGCATACAGCAGCCCGGCGCGCAGGTAGGGCGAGGAATTGTACGGGGTCTGCAGAATGAGCGCTTCATATTCTTTCACGGCGAGATCGAGACGGCCATTTTTTTCGTAATCTTCCGCCAGCAGGACGTGTCCTTTTTCCCAGGTCAGCTCACGCCGCCACAGCGCATGGGCGAGTGACTGCAGATAATTCTTCGGCTGATACTGCAGCGGCCGGCTGCGTTCGCGCGGCACGAACGGCCAGTTGTTCAGCAAAACCGCCATGCGAATGGCGGCCACTTCCTCATCCAGCGCGGTGACCCCGCGCTCCTGCCAGTAAACCGAATCCGGCCGTGCCCGGGTGTGATCCCAAACGGCTGCAATCAATCCCTGCTGTTGCATGACGCGGCACAGCTCCGCCGCCATGAGAAAATAGCCGCGCAAATTGGGATGCACGTGTTCGAGCAACAGATTGTTGCCGATCAGTCCGTGCGGCGAGGCTTGCACGAAAGCAGCGTGCACATCCACCAGCACGGCGCCGGTGGCGTGCGCGATGTCCGCAAGCGCCTGATTGAAATCCGTGCTGGCGCGGAAGCGCAGGCCGTCGTGGTCGCGGCTGGTTTGATAGGCGGCCGCCGCTTCGGCAAAACGGCCCAGGGCCTCCAACACGCTCGCGCGCTGGAAATGCAAACTGGCGGGCGCGGCATCCACTCGCTGCAAAGAATCGCACAGCGCCAGCGCCGCGTGCAACTTGCCCTGCGTGGCGAGCTGCCGGCTGCGCTCCAGCGCTGCGCGAAAAGTGGCCCGCGGCGTGGCGGGATGGTAAATGTCGACGAAGGGCGGCAGGTCGCGTTCATTGCTCACCAGATTCGCCAGCAGCACCGTTACGCCCCGCCGTTGCGCGGCGTTGATCAGGTCTTTCAAATTGGCGGTGAAAAAAGCCCGTGCGCGGCGGTATTTTTCACTTTGGTATGGGATGGCCTCATCGCCCGCCATTTTTTCCATCAGGGTGGCATGGGGATGGTCGTCCGCAGGATGCGCCGGCGCGAACCATTTTTGCACTGCCGCAATTTGCGCACGCAGAAAACGCATGATCTTGAAGTGCTGCAGCCCGAGATACAAATTGATCAAGCTGCGCCAGCGGCCCAGGGACTCGGTGGAAGCCACGCCGAGCGCGCCATAGAATTCGTTGTGGCCGCAGTAGATGATCAGGGCATCGGGCTGCTGTGCCAGCATCTCCGGCGCCAAATCCCGCAGGGCAAAACTGTTGATTGCGGGCATGGCAAGGTTCACCACTTCGATTTCGCGGTCGGGAAAGTAATCGCGCAGACGCTGGTGCAGCATTTTGGACATGCTGCCGTTGTACAGGTAGGGATAGCCCGCGGTGGTGGATTCCCCCAGCACAAAAATGCGGTAGCCGCCGGCCGGTTTGTTTGCACGCACGAGATCCCGGGAAACTTCCGGTGCCACTGCCAGCGCGGGAAAATAACGCCGCCCCACATTTTCGTTGATCTTCAAAAAGCCTGGCGCTGTCTCCGCGGGCACAAACAGCGCGAGTGTGCCGCCATAATCGGCAAGGCGCAGCGCCACTTCGCACAGCACCAGAAACACCACCGGCATGACGGGCAGAAGAATTTTGAAAGCACGCTCCCGCCACTGCCGCCGCGCGGCCGCTTCCTGCTCACGGAAGGCTTTGACCGCGGCGGGTTCGAGACCGAGTTTTCTGGCGATTTGGGCGTCGGAATGGGAGGGCGCCAGGGCGCGCACCCGCTTTTTTTGTTCAGCCGAGAGCGGTGGCATCGCGGTCTCGCAGGCTTTTGAGCTTGGCACCACAGGTATCGCGCACCACCAGACGGGTGTCAAAGCGATGCTGCCGCTGTGTGGAAACCGGCTCGCCGTTGATCTGCACCATCAGCCTCTCCACTGCCAGTTCCCCCATCTCGGAGATGGGCTGTTTCATCGTGGTGAGACCGATCAACTCCGCCAGCTCCACATCATCGAACCCCACCACGGCGATGTCCTGCGGCACGCGCAGGCCGTGCTGCTGAATCGCACGGATGGCACCCACCGCCTGAATGTCGCTCGCCACGAACACCGCCGCCGGCCGCGGCAGACCGGCTGCCAGCAAGCGGCGCATGCACAGCTCACCAGCGCTTTTGTTGAAACCATCGTTCAGCGCCGCTCCCTCCTCCGCCAGCGCATCGCTGGAGAGGATCCACTCCGGCCGCGGTGTGAGGCCAGCCTCCTGCAGGGCGCGCAGGTAACCGGCCCGGCGTTCCTGTGCCGGCCGACTGTCGGAATGGCCGTTGATCATCGCGATGTGACGATGACCGAGATGAAGCAGATGGCGCACCGCCAGGCAGGCTCCCTCCTCGTTGTTCACCGTAATCGAAACATGCGCGGGATGGTAGGCATCCACCAGCACCAGCGGCAGCTTGCGCTGCAGATATTGTCTGGAATAGAGGTCGGAGAGCCGCATGGAAACCAGCAGCACGCCGTCAACCCGGCGCTGCTGCAGTACATGCTTGAAGAAGTGCTCCTTTTTCTGGAGATCATCGACCCCGTAGAGCACGAGATCGTATTTGTGGCGGGAAATGGCCGTCTGGATGCTGCGCAGCAATTCCACATAAAAATAGCCAGTGAAAAAGGGAACGATGGCACCGATGGTGTGGGTGCGCCGCCGCGCGAGATTGCGCGCCATGGCGTGCGGCTGATAGTTCATCTCTTTGATGGCCTTCAGCACTTTGGCGCGCGTTTCCGGAGAAATCTGCGGGCTGTTGTTGAGCACACGCGAGACGGTTCCAATGCCCACGCCGGCGCGTTCGGCAACCTCGTAGATGGTGACAGGCATGGCCAGTGATGACCTCAGACAGGCATGGTCGCGTTCCGAAGGCCGGGCAGCGTTGCGCGCGGGTAAGGCATGGTGAGACGGCTGCCCGCAGTTGTTTGGAAGGCCTTCCAGAAATCCCGCCGAAGTATACTCAACACGCGCGCGTTTGTCAAGTCGTTTGTTGCGCGGCAAAGATCCGCAGTCTCTGCCAGACACATGGAAATACTGACGCAAGCGTGCGAAGGCCGTCAAAAGCCCTCCATGCCGCACCCTACTGCGGCAGACGGCGTCGCAAAGTGGCGAGAAAATCGCCGGCCAGTTTGTTAAGGGGATCGACTGCCAGCGCCGCCTCCAGCTTTTGCTCCGCCTCGGCATAACGCTGCAGATTGGTCAGCGCGCCGCCCCAGAGATAGAGCACGAAAGACCGGTAAGCCGGGTCGAATTGCGGCTGTGCCGCCTCGCATTGCAGGGCGCGCGCAAACGCGGCTTCGGCTTCCGCATAGCGCGAAAGAAACAGGCAGGCTTTGCCCACCCCGGCATGGGCAAAAGCAGAACCCGGCTGCAACTTCGCCGCCTGCGCATATGCCCGCCGTGCTTCGTCATACTGCTGCAGCGAAAAAAGTGCATCGCCCTGCTTTTCCCACAGCCCCGCCTCGCCGGGATATTGCGCCAGCAACGCCCGATATTCCCCCAGTGCCAGATCGAAACGTTTGCGCTGCATGAGCTGATCCGCAAAAGTCAGGTGCGCCTGCGGCCAG
Source organism: candidate division KSB1 bacterium (assembly GCA_034506255.1). Lineage (NCBI taxonomy): Bacteria > Pseudomonadati > Candidatus Zhuqueibacterales > Candidatus Zhuqueibacteraceae > Candidatus Coneutiohabitans > Candidatus Coneutiohabitans thermophilus. Next base: position 846,492 of record JAPDPX010000001.1, read on the forward strand.
GTGATTTCCCGGTTGATGTAGCGCAGCGCCGTTTGCGTGGCCAGCGGCGCCACTTCGGGGGTGAGCGTCACGTGCAGCTCAATTTGCCTGCGGAAGGGCCACGCCGCAGTGAGCTGCAAGATCCGCAGCCGTCCGATTTCCTCATCGAGTGCAGTGATGTTGAGCTGGCGTGCCTCCTCCGGGAGACGGGCAACGGCATCCGCGTCGATGCCCGCGGGCAGCAAACCCGCGGTTTGCAAACGCGCAAGAAAGGCCTTTGCCATCAGGGCATAACCGGCAACCGTGGGATGAAGATGCTCACAAATGTACTCATCCCCGATGATGCCCGCGTGGCTGCGCGCCCGAAAGAGGCTTTCCATTTCCACCAGCGGCACGTTGCGCTGTACACTCACCCGGCGGAGGACGGTGTTGAAACTGCCGGGGGCGCGAAACGGCAGGGCATCCTCATCGCGTGCCGCGGCAAAAAGCCGGGCCGCCTGCTTTTGCTCCCCGGCCGCCAGGCATGCCTGCGCCCAGCGAAAACGCAACTCCGCGTGGGTGGAATCAAGGGCGGCCGCGAGCGCAAAGCCGGCAAGCGCGGAATCCGGCCGGCCCGCCTGCAAGTGTTGCCAGCCCGCGTTGACTGCCGACTGCCAGCGCTGCCTCTCGGCCGGCGTCAGCGCGGCATTTGCCACCGACACAAACGGCGGCTGCTCGCGCAGATTGGAAACCAGCTCACTGATCACCACCGGGATGCGTGCGGCCTGCGCGATGGCCAGCGCCTCGAGCAGATTCTGTTCCAGGGCATTTTCCGCAAGCCGGCGCAGCCTGCTGCCCGGTGGAATGGTTTGTTCGCGCGCCATCTGCTGCATCACCGGTGCGGTGAAATCCGCCGCGCTGCCGCCACCGCGCAATGTGCGCGCGACTTTGCGCACACCACGCTGCAGCAGCCGAAACGTGTGCAACCGCAGCAGCCGCAAATAAAGATGGATCACGCGGCGGTTGCTGCCCAAATGAAACCGCGAGCCCGCCCCCAGCGCGCCGTAAAACTCATTGTGGCCCACGTAGATCAAAATCACATCCGGCAGGAGCGCCACAACCTCCGGCATCAAATCACGCACGGTGAAACTGTTGGTCGCGGCGATTCCCAGGTTGAGCACTTCCACCTCGTGTTGCGGCAGCAGCATCTGCAGATACGTGCGCAAAATGCCGGGCAGGGTGGCGTTCTTGTTGTAGGGAAAGCCCGCCATGCTCGATTCGCCCAGACAAATCACCCGAAAAATCTGCGGCGTCTTGCGAAAACGCACCCGACCTTCCTCGGTTTGGCGGGCAAATTCCGGCGCCATGCCGAAATAGCGGCGCGCCACGTTTTGATTGATCTCCCACCATTCGCCCGAGGCATCCACCACCCTGCGGGCCAGCGCAAAATCGCTGCCGTCGTCCCACAGCCGCAAGCCCGCCTCCACCATCACCAAAACGAGCAGCGGCAGGAGCAGTAAAATGGCGGTGAAGGCCATGCGCTTCCCACGCGACAACGGCGCCTGCAGTGACCGGGCGGGGGGCTGCGCGGCCGGCGCAGGCGCAGCCGGAGATTTGCGTGTACGCTTGCTCATCGCGGCGGCAACGGTGCGGGGGAATAACCCAGTTTCGCGAAAATTTTTTCCTGCCAGGCTGCAAGGTTTTCCAGCGGCAGCGGCAGGGGCACGACCAGACGTCCGGGAAAATGCGTCTTCACGGCCAGCATGCCGGCGTTGCGCACCGGCACCCGGCGCAGCGCCTCCTGATCAATGCGGATGGAGAGGGAATCAGAAAGTGCCAGCAGGGTCGTGGTGAGGCGCTGCAGTTGTTCCTCGCGGAGCGCCGGAATTTCCTGCTCATCGCTTGCCTCATTTTGCGGCAGCAGCAATTGCCGCAGCAGGTGGCGCGCCAGGAGATTGTCCCGCCACATCGCCACCGCCTCCCTGACTTCCGCCGTTTCATCGAGTCCGCGGCGCACGGCTTCTTTGTAAATGTACTCCTGCTCCACCATCGCCAGCAGTGCCTGGCGCAAGCCAAAACGGAAACTGCGGCGCTGGCGGAAGTCCAGAAGGTGGCGGCCCACGCTCAGGCGCTGCAGAAACTCCCGCATCGTCCAGGTGCTGCCGTCGTCAAAGGTCACCAGCACTTCCTGCCAGTGGCCGGCGAGACCTGCTTCGGCGTGTGCAAATTCCTGTGGATTAAGCGGGGAGGGATTGGGGTGGCGCCCGTTCGCGGCTTGTCCGAGAAACAATTCTTCAAGACGCACGACGAGGAATTTAAAGCGCTCCGGCGGAATCCTGGTGCGTTTGCCGGCCATCATTTTCTTGAAATAATCAGCAAAGGCGGCGCGGCGCTTGCGCTGCAGGAGATTGCGCGCCAGAGCTTCGCGCTTCTGCTGAAAGTCCTCCTCGGTGGGGAAGGCATCAACCGTTTCGTTCAACAGACGGGCAACATGGAACTCACCCAACGATGGTATCGGCGCGGACAGTTCACCGGTTTTGAGTGCAAAAAGTTTATCTTCAATGGCGGGCGTGGCGCTGCCCCATCTCACCTGCAGGGTGTCGATTGGGGGCGGGCTCGAACCGAGCGCTGGTGTCAGCGCCTGCGCAAAGGTCTCACCCGCCAAAACCCGCCGGCGAAACTGCTCGGCCTGCTGCCGGGTTTTGAACGCGGCCACCTCAATTTCGAGCACGCGCCGCTGCCGGGCATAGGCCTGCCGCAGTTCGGCGTCCGAGACTTCTATCCTGACAGCGATCTCCTGATGGTAGAAGGCCTCTATGACCGCTTCGCGTTTGATTTGCTCAAGAAAGGCCAGCGTGCGCGCCGGTGGCAGCAGGCGCTGTTTTTCCGCCTCGAGTGCCAGCAACTTCTCGGCGATCAAAACGCCCAAAAAAGGCAGTTTGGCATATTCGGGATTTTGGTATTGCAGCAGGCGGGGATTCAGCTCGAAGCGGTCGCGGAACTCATCGGCGCTGATCGCCAGCCTGCCGACGGTCGCGATCACTGCCGGTTTCGACTCACGCGTACACGCTGCAAGTATGGCAGTCAGTAGGACGAGCAACGCCGCCCGCGTTGTCTGCAAAAGCAATAAGAGGGCGGTATGGGCTTTCATGATTGCAAATCGACACCGACTGGTGAGCATTCGCTTCATGCCAACGCCGCATGATGGCATGCGCCGGCGAATATAAAAAATTCCCGCCACTGCCAAAACCGAAAACACCGCGGCCCGGCGATGGGCGTGTCTGTCCCAAAATGTTTCCAACCCGGCGGAAGCGGGATTGCCACAACGCCTGCTGTTGTGAAAACCCCCGGGAATCGCATGCCAGGGCCGAACCATGGCGGGAGCGTTATCGCAAAAATTTCTGCTTTTATCTGCAGTCCGGCGGCGCTGCGCCATACACAACCGAGGCCTGGCCTTGCGGGAAAAAGGCATTGAAATTGAGCGCGGACGCCGCTACTTTTCCGCCATGCAAACTCACCTCGGTTGGACCCAAAAGCTGCTCTTCCATGTGCTGCTTGCCCTCAGTCCACTGGCCATCCTCGGCCTGGTGGAGTTGGGTCTGCGCCTTGCCGGCTATGGCGAGGATCTTTCCCTGTTTGTCACGCTGGAAAAAGATCCGAAGTACTGGCTCACCAACCCCAAAGTCGGGCGGCGTTATTTTCTGCGCCGCGACTTTCTGCCGGCCACCTCCTACGATGCCTTTCTCAAACAGAAACCGGGCAACAGCTTTCGCATTTTTGTGCTGGGCGAATCGGCGGCCGCAGGTTTTCCCCATTTCAACAACGGCGCTTTCTCGCGCATGCTGCGTGAACATTTGCAGGAAACACGCCCCGATCTCCGCATCGAAATGGTGAATCTTGCACTGCCCGCGGTGAGCAGCTACGCCCTGCTCGACCTCGCCGATGAGCTGCCCGGCTACGCACCGGATGCCGTGCTCGTTTATGCCGGCCACAATGAATTCTACGGCGCGTTCGGCAGCGCCTCCACCGAGTCCGCCGGCCGGCATCGCGGATGGATTAAACTCTATTTGCGTTTGCAGCACTTCAAACTGGTGCAACTCCTGCAGCGCTTCCTGCGGCCACCCGTTGCTTCCACCCCGACGGTCGGGCAGGCCCGCGGCACGATGATGGCCCGCCTCGCAAAAGAGCGGGAGATTCCCCGCGACAGCGAGCTTTATGCTCTCACCTGCCGCCAGCTTCAGGACAATCTTGACGAGCTGGTGGCGCGGCTGCAAAGCCACGGCATCAAAGTGATGCTGAGTGACCTGCCCAGCAATCTCAGCGGCCTGCCGCCGTTTGCCTCGTTGCATGAAACGCGCAGCGATCGTGCCGCCTGGCAGCGCTGCTTTGCGCAGGGCATGCGGCTCGCTGCGGCCGACAGTTGCGCGGCTGCACTTGCCTGGTTCGATCAGGCGGCGGCGATCGACAGCCTGCCGGCACAGTTGCACTTCGAACGGGGCAAGTGTCTGCTGCGGCTGGGCCAATGGCAGGAGGCCCGTGCTGCTTTTATCCGCGCCCGCGACCTGGATGGTCTGCGTTTTCGCGCCAGCAGCGATTTCAACCGCATCATTCACGCCGTCGGGCGCCGCCACAATCTGCCAGTGCTCGCGCTGGCCGACACCTTTGCCGCGCACTCGCCACACGGCATCATCGACAATACCCTGCTGTTCGAGCATGTCCATCCCAACCTCGACGGCCATCTGCTGATTGCGAAAACGTTCGGCGGGGAAATGCAACGCCTGGGCTGGTTGCCGCCGCCAGCCGGCTCGCTTTCGGCGAGGGACACCTTGTCGTGGCGCGTGCAGGGCGTCACGGCATTGGATGAAGAAGTCGTGCGCCTGCGGCTGGCCGTGCTCACCTCCAACTGGCCCTTCACAACCGCAGCCAGCAGCTTTGTGCCATTGCAATACCAGCCGCAGAATCGCTTGCAAGAACTGGCCTATGCCCTGTTGCGCGAAGAAACCAGTTGGGATCAGGCGCATGCCCGGCTGGCGGATCACTATCTCAAGAGTGGGCAACCGGAGCTGGCCGCGCGGGAATATCAGGCGCTGGCGATCGGCATGCCTTACGTGGTGGCGTACCATCTGCGGCTGGGGCTGACTTATCTCGACATGAATCGCCTCTCCGAAGCCTGGGAGGCCTTCGCGCGCTCGCTGGCGGTCGAGCCGACGGCGCTGGCGTACAAGTGGCTGGGAACCATCGCCGTTCATCGCAATGAGTTGGTGCTGGGCTTGCGCTATTTGCACCAGGCGCTGCAACAGGAGCCGAACGATCCCGAGTCGCTTTACAATCTCTCGATCGGTTATGCAAAGAGCGGGGATTTCGTGGCTGCGCGGCAATTTGCAAGGCAATTGCTGCAAGCCCATCCTCGCTATCCTGGCGCAGCGGAGCACTGGCAGCGACTGCAGGCCATGGAGTAGCTCACCGCCTGGGCGGCTGCACGTAATTGCACCGGCGTTCCGCCGCCGCTGCCATCCCGCAGGGACCTTTTGCGGCCGCCTGCACACCTTCCGGGTTTCTCTCCTGCCGGTTGCAAAGAAAAGCCTGAAAATCCTGCTTGACAAAGAGTTTTTTTCTTTTTCTTATTCTGCCGCCGGTTCAACGGCATGGTGGGAATGGGGAGTCGACCTCTCACGCCTGGCAGCACACTGGTATCCTTCGCCGCGCTTTCCCCTCTCACTCTGTCCAAAGAGATCAAACGCTATTTTTCTTAGGCGATCCCTGCCATGAAGAAACACCGCTTTCATGGCCGCTGCACGTTTTGCTGGGCTTCCTCCCACCCGGCTTTTTCTTGCTCTCCAAAAGGAAAAGCTTTGGCAGCCTGCTGAGGGACCACCAAAGCTTCTCAACCAAAAAGCACCCGATGATACTCATTGGCCTCTTGAGAAGCAAGCGTTTCTTTGCGGCTGCCAGGCGCATGCTTGAATGCTTTCTCAAGAAAGGAAATTTCCAATGAAACGTCTGATTGTTTTCGTTGCAGCGGCGCTTGCCCTTCTTTTGGTGGGGCTTGCCGTGTTGAAGTCGGAAGCGCGCACGCCCAGCAGCACGCAGTTCTATGGCAAGGCGATTCACATGAATGGCGAACCGGCGGAACAAGACACAGAAGTTACAGCGTGGCTGGGAGGTGTTATGATTGGAAAAGGTGTGGTTTGGGATACAAGAGGCAATTTTTACATCGGCGGTGATAACTCAGCCTTCCCAACTGGAACCTATTCAATCCATGCAGATGATGGTCACTGGACAGGATCCGTCTCAGCCTACCACATTCAAGGCACTGCCACTCATACCGATGACATCATCATGGTTCCTTACTGAGCCGGGAGTATTGTTTCTTCCTCATTCCGGCGGTGATTCCGGCTTTGGGGTCACCGCCTTCAATCTTTGCGACGGGAGGAGTTCCATGTCATCATCCTGCTGGCTGCAACGCTGGCCGCTCATTTTATTGTTGCTTTTCGGCCCGGTGGGACTGTTCTCACAGCCGGTCCCTGTGTTAAGCGAGGGTTTTCCGATTCTGCTCGAATCAGGAAAATACACCTCGCCTCGTGCCGGCCCGAATCTGGCGGATCTCAACCGCGACGGCAAGTTGGAGATTCTGGTGTCGAGCGGCCGCAGGGTCTACGCGTTTCAAAGCAACGGCACTCTCCTGCCGGGCTGGCCGCAAACCACAACGCATGAAACCAGAGAACCTCCTGCCATTGGCGATTTGGATAATGATGGCAACTTGGAAGTTGTAACGGTTGACTATTCGTACGACGTTGATTCGGCGCACACCCATGAAAGTTTCCTGTACGCCTGGACTCATGACGGCAACCTTCTTCCCAATTTCCCGATGGCATTGCAGGATGTTTTCGACCCACTCACGCTTTATGATCTGGACAACGATGGTGACTTGGAAATAATTGGCAACTTCAACACCAGGGTCTATGTCTTTCATCATGATGGCACCGTTGCCAACGGTTGGCCGCAGGACATCGCGCCTTTTTACCCGATTGCAAAAGCGGCAATTGGGGACATTGATGCCGATGGTCAAGCCGAAATTGTATTACCCGGGCAATATGCGGCCGATCACTTCGAGGATTACCTTGGCCGGTTGTATGTTTGGCGGCGCAATGGCGAGCCGCTGGCAGGCTGGCCGTTAACGCTGCCTGAGAATTATACTTTTGCAGCCGGAAGTGATGCCGTGCTGGCTGATGTTGATCTGAATGGTACGCTGGAGATCGCAGTGGGAACATTCAAATTCATCCCTCCCATTGCCAGAGGCTTTGCTGCCCTCTATCGCCATGATGGCAACCTGATGCCCGGTTGGCCGCATTTTACCGTCGCAGCGGATTCTCTCAATGGCTTTCTGTCAGGGCCAGCAGCCGGCGACCTCGACAACGATGGTTTCCCGGATTTAGTCTTCGGGGATGCGTTCGATCACATTGCCGCCTGGAAAAACGATGGCAGCACGGTTGACGGCTGGCCCGTCTTTCTTGGTGAAGTTGACCCTACTTTGGTTTTTCGAGGCTTCTATGCCAATCCCAGCATTGGAGACATTGATGGGGACAAGCATTTTGAGATACTGATGAGCAACAATCAGGGTAACTTGGAGAACGGCGTCGTGTATGGTCACATTTACGCTTTCAATCACGATGGCACTCACCTGCCCTGGTCGCCTCTTCATCCGCGACAGAGTGTGTTCAACAATCCTGTAGCCATGGCGGATTTGGATTCTGACGGCTTGCTGGAATTGGTTGCCGTGTCGAGCGGCAGAAATAGAATTGACGGCCCCAAAGAAACCTGGCTCACCGTCTGGCAAATCCCCGGCGTGCCTTATGTCAAAGAGCGTTTCCCCTGGCCGATGTACGGCCATGACCGCTGGCATACTTCGCAATACGGCTTCGAGCCGCCGGACGAGCCTACGGTGCGAGTTGAAGACAGAAACCAATCTGGCGCGCTGCCAATGGAGTTTGCACTCGAACAAAACCATCCCAATCCCTTTGTTCTCACCGCCAAGGCTGCTGGCGCATTCACTGAAATCCGCTTTGCGCTGCCCCAAGCCGCGCAGGTGCAGATTCGCCTCTTCGATATCCTGGGAGCGGAAGTCAAAACCTGGGCAATGATGAAGCCTGCCGGCGTGCATCAATTCCGTTGGAACGGTAGAGACAACCGCGGCCAGCCCCTGCCCAGCGGAGTCTATTTCTACCGCTTGGAAGCAGCTTCTGCAGTGACCAGTATTTCTCTCACCAAAAAGCTGCTGCTGATGCGGCAGAGGTAGAACTGCTTGGGGTTAGAATCTGATGATGTGGCAGTTCACCGCCCGCCGTCATCCCGCAGGGACCTTGTGAAGACTCAAGCACAGCGCCCAATAATTTGGCAATTAACAGCCCGCACGAGCCAAAACCGAAAAGAGAAGGCCTCACGCCAAGACGCCAAGACGCAAAGAATGCTCAAAGCTCTTCTTTGCCGAACCTTTGCGGCTTTGCGCCTGCGCGTGAATTGCTTTGCTTTTTGTACTGAGGGCGACAGCCCGCACGAGATCTGTCAAGCGGTTTCAGGTTGGCCCGCGTGGCCGCGCCGAGGCCTGCGATGAACTCCCTCCTCAAAAACCTCCAGTTGGCCCCGCCACCCGGCACAACCCGGCCGTGAAACAAATTTTTTCCCCACCGGCGTATATTCTGCCAAAAACTGGAAAAGCAGAATGATCGACGAACTTGATGTGAAAATTCTGAACATTCTTCAGAAAAACGCACGAATTCCGAATGCTGAAATCGCGCCAAGTCGCGCTGGCCTCCTCCGCCGTGCTGGAGCGCATCCGCAAACTGGAGGAGCGCGGTGTCATCGCTGGCTACGAAGTGCGCCTCGATGCCGCGGCACCTGGGTTCGGTCTGACCGCCTTCGTTTTTGTCAAAACCGAGGAGAGCCTCGGCGGAAGCACGACCACCCGGCAAATCGCCAAACTGGCTGAGGTGCAGGAGATTCACAATGTCGCCGGGGAAGACTGCTATCTTCTCAAAGTGCGGGTGCAGGGCATCCGGCATTTGATGGAATTCATGCGGGAAAAACTGGGCCGCATCAAGTCCGTTTGCTCCACGCGCACCACCATCGTATTGGAAACGGTCAAGGAGTGCCGCACGCTTCCTCTTCCCGAAACAAACGGGTAAAGGTTTCTCCGCTTTTCCAAGAGCGAGTCCGCCGAAGCCCTCTCGATCTGCCCGGCCAGTTTTGCTGTGCTTCAACCACCAAACCGCAAGGGACTTCTTGCAACCACTATGAACCAGCACACCCAGTTCAAACTGTTTGCCGCCTTTGCCGCCATCTACTTCATTTGGGGTTCGACTTACTTGGCGATCAAGTATGCGCTGACCGCCTCCCTCCCTTCCTGATGATGGGAACGCGCTCGCTGGCCGCCGGCTTCATCCTTTGCCTGTGGAGCCGTGCGCGCGGAGCAGGAAGAGTCAAAAGAGAAAACCTCCTGCCCCTCCTAATGATCGCAATCTTGTTCTTTCTGGTGGGTCACGGTTTGCTGGCGTGGGGACAGCAGCGAATCGTCTCCGGTTCCGCAGCGTTGCTGGTGGCTTCCGAGCCGTTGTGGATCGCGTTGATCGAGGCGTTTCTCGTGCGCGAAGACAAAGCGAACCTTCGCACGATCATCGGGATGGCGTGCGGCCTCTCCGGCCTCGGCTTGCTCTTGGCGCCCGGACAACACTTCAGCACGGCGCACTTGGATTTGGGCGGCGCATTCACGATTCTCGCCGGCACACTCTCCTGGTCGATCGGTGCGGTCTATTCCCGGGTGGCCAAACTCCCCAGCGCGCCGGCGCTGGTGGCCGGGCTGCAACTTATGGTCGGCGGATTCCTGCTCATCATCACCGGCCTGCTCATGGGTGAAGGCAGCCGGCTGCAAATCGCGGCGCTTTCCCTGCGGCCTCTCCTGAGCTGGGTGTATCTCGTCGTCTTCGGCTCGGTCGTTGCCCTCACTGCCTATGTTTGGTTGCTGCGCGTCACTTCGGCAACGCGGGTGGCAACGCACACTTACGTCAATCCGGTAATCGCGGTGTTTCTCGGCTGGGCGCTGGCGGGCGAGCCGGTGTTCATGCAGACCTTCGCGGCGACGATCGTGATCGTTCTCTCGGTTTCTCTGGTGCTGGGACAAAATCGCGAGAGGCGCAACAGCAGCTTGCCGATCGCCAGCAAAACCAGAGTGGTTTCATCATCAAACGCAATGGGGCCGTGGCCGCTCCCGGCCGCAGCGCCAAAGCCGGAATCCAACTGAAGGTGCGGCGTTTGAGCCAAGCCCCGCGGCGCCGCAACGCGATCTTCCCACCCGCAAAAAAAATCCCGCAGCCCCCGCAAAGGGTGGCGCGGGATTTTTGGTTACAGCTCTGCTGCACCTGAGGCTACTTGGTGAGCACCATCTTGTTGGTCTTCACGAAGTCCGGCGTTTCCAGCTTGTACAGGTAGATGCCGGAGCTGACGCGCTGGCCCTTGCGATCAACCCCGTCCCATCTCACCGAATGCGTGCCTGCCACCTGCGCGCCGTCAAACAGCGTCGCGACGAGCTGGCCGGCGAGATTGTAGATGCTCAGCTTCACCCGCGTATTCTTCGGGATGCCGTAGCGAATCTCGGTTTCGGGATTGAACGGATTCGGGTAATTCTGTTCCAGCACATAGCTCAACGGCGCCTGGTTGGGACGGTCTTTGACCGCCGTCGGCCGGCGATTGTCAAAGTCCCAGGCATCATAATAAGCCGGGTTGATGCTGCCGAACTGGGTGTAGATGGTGAAGGTCGGGCCGCTGTCATCGATGTTGGCGACATGGTTGTTGCCGAAGCCGCCCTTGCCGCCTTCATTATCGCCGCCCTGGATGCCGAATTTGTACACTTGACCGACCTGGCCCTTGGTGCCGATGCCAAAGCTGTCGGGCGAAGCCAGCACCTGACGCGTGAAGATGGAATCGCCCGCCACCCGGTCACCATGGGTGCCATCGTCGTACATCTTCTTGTCGAGGTTGTTTTGCAGACCCAAGCCCCAGTCACCGCCGGGGTTGCTCCAGCCGCCGACCGCCGGGCCATTCATCCACACACCGGCCGCCAGAATATTCGTGTTCTTGGTGATGTGGAAATCGCCTTGAATGTCGAACAACGTGTCACCCTTCATCACCTGATAGATCGCCGGCCGGAGGTCGACTTCCCAGGTCACCAGCACATTGCGCGCCAGCCGCGATTGATTGGGGAAGGTGGGCTGGCGGCGTGCCGACACTTCGCTGGCTTCGGTGTCATCCACCTGGAAGCTGGCACCGCTCACGGTGATACGGCGGCGCTCCGCACGTGACGCGGGACTGCCGGTGAAGTTGAAGTCATAGTAATTCTCACGCACCTCGATGCCGTTCTTGGTGACGTAATATTGATAATCCAAATCCTTGCCGATCGTGCTCACCAGATTGAGCTGGCCCTGGTAGATGTTGGTGAAACCCTGCCGCGCCAGTTTCACCCGCTCGACCGTATTAGCCGTGGCAAAGTAACCGGCCACCACTTCGATGGTATCACCATGCGCGAAACCGCGCTCGCGGATGGCCTTGGTCACATCGGTGCGGAAGGTCACGGTGACGGCATCTCTGTTGTTGGAGGGCAACGGCGCAATGTCACCGAGCCACTTCCAGTAGAGGGTGGTGTCCGGGGTCGTGGCCTTCAACGACAGTTGACGATTGCCACCGAAACCTCCGAGCTGGTTTTCCCACAGCACGACATTGTCGGTGCCCTTCTCCAGCACAACGAATTGATAGGGCACATCGGCCGCAGCTTTCGGGAACTGCACCACGCCGCTCCAGAAATTCGCCGCCGGATAATTCAACTGGCCGGCATTCTGCGTGTCCTGTTCCGGCGTCAGCTTGAAGCTGGTGCCCCAGTCCAGCGGGGCGACCCCGCCGCGGATGCCGATTTCGCGGGTGGCGGGATTCCAGTCCTGATAACCGGCGACGTTCACGCGGAACAGCACGTCAACCTTGCCGGTGTCGGTGAAGGGAGTGTAGAATTGATCGCGGCCATTGACGGTGTTGTAAAACAGCAACGGCAGCGTTTCATCGGCGTTGCCCACCGTCCATTCACGGTTGCCGGAGCCGGTGCCCAGGTTGGCTTCCCAGCCACTGTTGCCGTCGTTCTCGGAATCGGCAAAAATCTTGAAGCGCAACTGGGTGCCGGATTCGAATTCCAGCGTCGTGGTCCAATAGTCACCCGCGACGTGCGTCAGCTTGCCGCCGGTGGCATTGTCCCAGGTCAGGGGTGCTTCGTTGCCACGGATTTGAATGTTGGCGCGACTGGTGATGGTGTCGGGCACAGTGGCGGTATTCACCACGAAGGTCACTTTCACCCTGGCGGCCACCGAGGTCTTGTTGTTGAAATAGACCTTGTCCAACACCTGCCCGCCGGCGGCAAGCGTGAATTTGCGGTTGTCGATATTCTCCCAGTTGCCGCTTTGCGTGGAGCTGTCGCCGCGTGCCGCCAGGTTTTCAATGACGTACTTGTACTCGAACTCTGTCCCGGCAGCGCTGGCGGGAAAGCCGATGGTCAGCGTGTAGACATCCGGATTAGCCGCGCTGGCAAAGGCTTCGAAACGATTACCCTTCCATTCCTGCAGACCGGGATTGGCTTCATCGATGAAATTGCCACGCAGAACGACGATCTGGGAATCCGGTTTGAAGGTGCCCAACTGCTTTTGCACGCTCATGTCGATTTGGAAGGTCACCGGCACACGCGTGAGCGCCTCGGCCAGGCTGTAAGATCCGATGACGTTGTTGGTCAGCAGCACGATCAAAGCGTTGCGCACCGGATCATACGCGAAGGCACCCGTGCCGTTGAGATTGGCATTGGTGCCGACAATCGCCGTTTCTCCTACGGCAAACGCACGCTCCGGGCCATTGGTGACGTTGATCAACCGGCTCCATTTCGGCAACCCGGCCGAGATGTTCTCATTGACCGCGATGAATTCAGAAGTGGTCTTGAAATATTTCAGGCCGCAAGATTGAAAACCGGCGACCGCTTCCGCCACGCCGCCAAGCAGCGTGCCGTTTTGATCAAAGAGCGCCGGCCGCACGGCATAGGCATTGCCCCAGAGGTTGCCCGCCGGTGCGGTGACATCAATGCCGAGACGCGCACGCGAGCCAACCCGAATGGTATCGTTGACCACGTAGGTCACACCATCGCCGCTGGTGAGCAGGCCGGCGTACAGCGTGTTGCCACCGCCCGCTGCGTAGATTTCGGTATTGGCGCCGCTGCCGACCACGGCAAAGGCGTCACCATAGCGATGCGGGTTGGTGGGAAACAGCCCGTCAAATGCCACCGTCGGTTGTGCCGTCTCATTGGCCCAGCGATAGACCTTGAAGTTGCTGGACGTGCTCACGCTGAGATTACAGGCATAAATGACACCATTCTCATCCACATCGATAAGGTTGATGGGGAAGGTGCCACCGCCAACATTGGTCAGGTCCATCGTCCCCAGGCTGTCGCCATTGGCGGCATTGAGAATGACCACGCGCGGCGCACCCGTTCGAGAGACCACCAGCACATGATCCGTGGTCGGATTGTAAGCCAGGCCGCGGGTGTTGTTGTCCACCTTGAACCACGAGACGGCATCAGCCTTGATCTCCCAGTTGGGCGTCAGCTTCACCTGGGAGAAGGCTGTGCCTGCCAGCAGCAACAGCGACAACATCCCTATACCTAGACGTCTCATACTAACCTCCGCTTGAGTTTTGGGTGGTACGGCGTTGCGTTTGTTTACCCTATTGACCCGTTTTCGCGTCATCCGTCATCCATCGACCTCCCTGAAGTTTGGTGAAGAAAATTGTCCGCCGGTGGCCGCGGCGCAGGCACGCCGGCTTTCAAAAGGCCAGGCCCAGGGAAAACATCTTGACGTTGTCGAGCAGGCCGAAATCGGCATAGGCAAAGTCGAAGTTGAGCAGGCCGGCGGCGCCCATGTTATATTTCAATCCGGCGCCCAGTGTCACTCCCTCCTCGCTGTCCTCGCGGAACAGCGATTTGTAGCCGCCGCGCAGCAGCAGCGTGTTGTACAGCTCCACTTCGGTGCCGAGGTTGAGCACACCGGTGTTGTCGCTCGGGCGCAGGGCATCGGCAGCGAGGGTGACACGGGTGTGCTGCTGCCGCAACACATCATATGCGAGCCCCACCCGGAAGAAGAGCGGCAGCGGCCAGCGCTCCGTACGCAGCTCGGAAACCAGCGTTTCATTGTTGCCGGAGTTGACCGGATCGATGTCGACGCGCTTGAGCAGGTCCTTTCCGGCAAATTTCATATCGGCGCCGAAATTCGCAATGCTCATGCCCAGGCGCAGGTTGTTGAACCCGGTGATGAACAGCAGGCCGACGTCAAAGGCAAACGAACTGGCGGTTTCATTCCAGATCTTTTGCTGAATGTACTTGGCATTGCCGCCGATGGCGAAACGGTCGGTGAAGCGCCGCGCGTAGCTGGCGGCGATGGCGAGATCGCTCGCCGACCAGCGCGCCCCGGTGCCACTTTGATGGTATTCATCGACCACTTCCTCTTCGCCGTAATCCAGCAGGGTGACGCTCAAGCCCAGGGCATGGCCCTCCCCGACCTGCAAAACCAGGCCGGCCCAGTTGAAATCCGTGTCCACCAGCCATTGCGTGTGCGAAACCAGCAGTTGTGACTTCTCCAGCATGGCAATGCCGCCGGGATTCCAATACAGCGTGGTGACATCATTGCCCAGGGCCGCGAAGGCACCGCCCATCGCGGCGGCGCGCGGCCCGATCGCGATGCCAAGAAAGGGCGCACTCGCCGTTCCCACTTTCGCCTGCGCCCGCAGCTCACCCGGGTTCAGACTCAGGATGAGCACCGTCAGGCTCAGGGCCACGCTTTTCACTTTGCGGATCATATTCTCAGGCTCCCTGTTTGCAATCACGCAGTCCCGTAACGGGCTCAGTCGGGCGGCGTGAAATGGCCGCCGGCGTTACTTGATGATGGCAAGCTTGCCCTGCTTCTGACCGGCTTCGGAATCCACCACGTAAAAATACACGCCCGGCGCGATGTCGAGGTTCTCGAAGGTTTTGAGATTCCACGTCACGGCACCGTTTTGGATGTTGCCGCCGTTTTGCAGCGTCTGCACCAACTCGCCACGCGCCGTGAAAATGCGAATCGTGGCATTGATCGGAACATTGGTGAAGGTGATGCGCCGCTCGCCGCGCCCGCTGGTCACCCCCTCCGGCAGCGGTGGCTCGTGCACGGAAGCCACGACATAGGGATTCGGCACCACCCGAATCTCGGAGAGCATCTCGCGGGCACGGCGGCGATCCACGCTGGGCAATTCCGGCATGAATGTGAAGCGATCGCCGCGGCGGAATGGTTTGGTGGTGTTGATGAACAGGGTGTCGCCCGCACCAAAGGCGATGGTGGTGTCCTTCGAGGAGGAGAACACCATGTCCCAGGTGAGCGTTGGGGCATTGTCCGCGCCCGGCTCCAGCAATACGACTTCGTCGAAGGTCGAAATGGTGGTGCCGTCATTGTCCCGGTCGAGCACAAGAAAATCGATATAGCGTTTGTCGGTCACATTGTAGACGCGATAGTTGACCGGCAACGGGATGGCACCGAGAAAGTCGGAAGAGGTGTCGACGATGGTGCTGGCAAACTCAAAGCGATAGTTCGCGGCGTTGCGGAACCCCTTGATGGTTTCATTGCCGAGATTGAGTTCCAGGGGCACGAAGCTGAAGAAGAACGGTTGTTTGTCGCGGTTGAAGCGGGAAGTGCCTTCGATTTTGGCAATTGCCCTGGCATTGCGGAAGGACAGCACCAGACCGTCGAAATTGTCGGCATCAGACAGCCGGGGTGCGGTGCTGCTGGCGGGCACCTCACGCTGCGTCGAATCGAGATGGGTGCTGCGAAAGACGGGATAATAGCGATAGCGGATGTTGTACTGCCCGGGCGGCAGCGAACCGCGCCGCGCCCCGCGAATGCGGCCGCGATCCAACAGCACAACATAATCCCCGGGCGGCACGGTGGCGCCGCTGGCATTGCGCACTACCACCGAGCCCGGCACCAGGTGCTGTTTCGACAAATTCACGAACACGGTGTCCTGCGCCAGAAAAGCCTCGCTCACACCCGTGCTGTCCATGACCGAGTAGGAAGTGGTGAACTTTTCCAGCAATTCCTTGTTGTCGCGGTGATCCAGGTTGGGTTCGCCGCGATCGGGCAGGCCGTTGCCCTCGCTGCCATCGGGATCATCGGAGCCCGCCACTCCGTCACTGCCCACGTCATCGGTGAGCGGATTCCAGTTGCCGTTGTTGTCGATGCCGTCGGTGGAAGTGTCGTGAAACTCCAGCACGTAGAGATGGCCGGTGAGGGCTTCGTGATTGAGCACCTGATAGTTGACATCACCGGTCGCGACGGTTTGCAGCGGCACGAGCGGCACACTGTCCTTGGGATGCTGGTAGCCCGCCGCTTTCGTGTGCGGAGTGACAATCACGGTGTTGACATCGGTTTGATACTCGCCGTTGGCCAGGCGGCGGATCACCCGGGTGTTTTCTTTGGGAAAAATGTCCCGGGCCGCATCGCCGCGATCGTACGCCACCACCGCATAGTAGTAGGTGCGGCCATTCTCGACATTTCTGTCGATGAAGGTATGCTGCAGGCCGGTGTCATTGCCGAGATAAAACGACAGCCCGCGCAGGTCCTGATACAGCGAGCCCTGCGCCTGGAAATAGCCGGTGATACCGTTGATCAGGTCGAATTGCGCGATCGGTTTGAGCTGCTCGAGGGTGCCATCGGCGTTGGTGATCAGGCGCGCGTCATTGAACAGCGGATCAGTCGAGCGGTAGATTTTGTAGCCCTCGAAATCCTTCTCGCGCGTCGTGGGGTCCACCGAGTCTTCCGCGTGACGATCCCAGGTGAGCGTCACCTGGCCGTCACCGGCATAGGCCTGCACCACCGGCTTGCGTGGCGCCTGCGGAAATTGATAGTTGCTGTTGTAGATCTTTTGGACGGTGTCACGATTCTTCAGCAAATCATCCAGATCGAGCTGCCGGCCGCCGCCCGCGCCATACACCAGCGCCAGCGAGAAGCTGCGGGTCTGCCCGGCGGGCAGCGGGAAATAACCCGAGCCAAAGATGAAGTCACCGTCTTCGCCCTGAATCGGGCGGTTGTTGACGATTGAAGGCGGCACATCGAAGAAGCCGGGGGTGAGACGCTGCCACAGGCTTTCGTCGTCGCGCATGGAGAAATTGCCGGCGGGCGCGAAATACTCAAAGCTGGTCAGACCAATTTGGTCGGACTCGTCGACATCGGGCTTGTCAATGTTGGGCTCGCCCGGCAAATTGGTGCCGGCGCCGCTGGTGGGCAGGCCATCGCCCTCGCCAATGTCACCGGTGCCGGCCTCGCCATCCAAACCGACATCATTGAACTCCACATCCCAGTCGTTGTCATTGTCAATCTTGTCATCACGCTTCTCATCGAGCATGCGGTCGACGCTGCCGCGACCGGTGAGATAGTCGACGCGGGCGAGTGGATTGAGGCGGTCAAACAGCGTGTTGCCATTTTGATCCACCCGCACCTGGCGATAGTGCAGTTGCGAGTTCTCGTCGATGATGCCATCGAGATCGTTGTCAATGCCGTCATAGGCATTGGGGTTGACGATGGTGCGGAACTGGCCGGGCAGGCGGTAGGTGTTGCCCTCCACCAGTTTGGTCACGCCCGGGCGGACGAAAATGCGTGCGCCCAGGGTGGTGAAGGTGGTATCGTGGTTGGGAACGGTGACGACGGTGCGCTCGAAGCGCCCTTCATTCGAGATCACCACCACCCGCTGGCCGGGCAGGATGCGCACCGAATCGAACTCGCTGGGCTGGAACAGGCCGGCGGTGGCGGGCACGCCGCTGCTGAGATAATCGTCGAAATCGCCGTCGTTGTCGAGACCGTCAAACGGGTTGCCCGGGCTTTCCAAAAAGGCGTAGCCGACCACCCCCACCTCGCCGACCCAGTTGGGGTTGCGGCCCGCGACATTGTCGTCGAAATCCGCGGTGTAGGTGAGATCACGCTCGACATCGAAAAAGGAGAAATCATCGTCATACTCACGGCGGTCCTCCGTGGAGGTCACGCCGACATAGGTTCCCACCAGCGAGCCGAACACCACGCGGTTGTAGTTGGTGGTGCCCTTGTTGGTCACTTCGTAGAGCCAGAAAATGTTGTCCTGCGCCAGCACGTCATTCCACTGCAGCGCGCGCACCCGCACTTCCAGCCCCAGGCCGTTGCGGCCGGGGTTGTTGGCATCGGGTTTAAAACTGACGCCAAAACGATTGTTCGCGGCGAAATTAAACTCTTCATCGGCATTGTCATCCATGACGAAATAGGTTTCCAAATCGGCATTGAACTGATTGCGGCCAAAATAGCCGTTCCAGGCGCCGCGCCAGCCGGGATCAAGTGCATCATCCAGGCGATCCGGCCAGAAACTCGGCCAGGAGTTGGGATTGTTGCTGATCGCCACGTCCTGCTGCGCGGCATTCAAATAACCGGAAACCGGCTCAAAGCCCCAGCGCTTGCCGGTGGGCGATTGCTCCGGCCCGCCAGATGCCGGCCGATCCACCGGGCAGACCACCACCGAGTGAAACACGGTGTCGGCGGTAATGACTTCGACGCCCACCAGGATGCTGACGTCTCCGACATAGCCGTTGTTGGGGTTCAGCCAGGCGCCCCGGTTGCCGCGCGTTGCCGGCTGGCCAATTACACCCCAGTTGCCGAAGACGGTCTTCACCAGATTGCCGTCCATAATGCCCGAGCGGCGAAACTCCGCGCCACTCTGGGCCTGCAGCACAAACGGCAACAACATCACCCAGGCAGCGATGCCCAAAACTCTTTTCATCATGAGATGACTCTCCCTCGGATCGAACACACGCAGGTCTCCTGCCGTCCGGGCCGCAAGGAGGGCTGCCCACCCGCCCCGCCGCCTGCACGGCCATGGACAAAAATTTAAAAAGTGATGGTCGTGCCGATCTCGACGCGGCGCGGCTCGGAGAAAAAGGTCGGATGGGTGAACCACTCGTCGATCGTATTTACCGGCGTGCGGGTGCCCACCGTTCGAATTGCCAGATTGCGGTCCGTGGTGAAATCGGCCTGGCCGGTGTCATCAAAGACATTGACTTCGTTGAGGGTGTCAAACAGGTTGAAGACCCGCGCAAACAGCGAGCAATTCACCCCCGCGAGCCGGAAATCCTTGTACAGCCGCAGATCCACATTGAGGCTTCCCGGTTTGCGCTCGGAGTTGGTCGACAGCGCTGAAATATCCACCACCCGGCGCGGGGTGTAGGGTTGGGCGCTGGCAGCCTGCACGATCAGACCGGCTCCCCAGCTTGAGCCATTGTAGGCCGTGGAAAGGTTGAAGGTGTGGCGCTGGTCCCAATCCACCGGGGTGAGTTGCACTTCCGGCAGCGCGCCGGAGTTCACGGCGTTGCGCGCGGCTTCCGGGTCCGAATTAGAAGCTTTGGCGATCTGGAAGGTGTAATCGGCATTGGCGGAAAAGCCGCCGGCAAAGCGCCGGTTGTAGGAAAGGATGACTCCGCGCACCAGGCCAAAATCGGCGTTGACAAACTTGTTGTAGGTGGCGGCGCCGCCGAACACTTCGATGTTGTCGGCGCGCGTGCTGGTCAGATCGCGAATGTCGCGGAAAAAGGCGGTCACCTCGATCGTGCTGTTATCGGTAATCTCCTGCTTCAAACCAATCTCGTAATTCGTCGTCTGCTCCGGCTCGAGATCCGCATTGCCGATCAAACCCTGGTTGCCGGTGCCACTGCCAATTTTGAAATCACTGTTCTGATACAACCGCTCGAATTTGGGCACCTGAAAGAACTGGCCGAAAGAAAAATGAAACACACCGCCGGCCAGCACCGGAAAGGAAACGCCCAACCGCGGGCTGCCCTTGGTCTTGCGGCTGGCTTTTTTGTACCAGTATTGCCGGCGCTCGGCCACGGTCAGAGCCGGCTCACCCGCATCCTGAACGCCGTTACCGTTGAGATCGCGAAAACGGTTTTCCGGCCGGATGGGATTGTAGATGTTGGGATCGCTGGGATCCGCCAGCACGCGGCCATCCGGGTCAAAATGATCCAGCCGCACGCCGACATTCACGATGAAATTCTGCAGCTCGATCTTGTCCTGCAGGTAGGCGGCGAATTCCACCGGGCGATGCGTGCTGCGGTTGTGATCCGGGGTGCTGAGGTCGGGGATGCGCGTGCGGATGAAGGGCGAATCACGGGCGGGATCGAAATCAGACTGCTCGAGCGCCGGCTGCAGATAAATGTCCTCGAAGAACACGCGGTGGCGGCGATACTCCACCCCGCTTTTGAATTGATGGATGCTGGTCATCTGGCTGGTCAGGTCGAACTTGACCAGGCCGGTGGCAGTGCGGCGGTTGAAATGGCGGTTGCTCACGCCGCCGGTTTTGAAGCTGAACAGGAGTTGATTCAGCAACTGCGGATGGACATAGCGGTGATCATGCGGATCTGCATAGGCATATTCGCGAAATTCCTTCTCCGTGTAGGAGACGGCCAGATCATAGAAGGTGCGGTTGCTGATCGTGTGGGTGAGCTTGAGGATATTGGTGAGCCCGGTGCGGAAGCGGTGGACGTTGCCGTCAGGGTTGAGTATGAAGTCGCGGTCGAAATCCTGATAATCGACATCATCATAAATCGAAGTCAGCGTCAGCTTCATCGTCGGGCGAAAGCGATAGGTCCACTTGCCCTGGCCGTAGATCTTGCGATTCCAGTTCATCGGCACATAGGCGCCATCGCCCAGGCCGGAGGGATCGCGCGAGGGGATGAAAGTGCCGGTGGAATCCAGATAGCCGATGTTTTCCGGTTTATAGATTCGCTGACCGCGCAGCCAGCCGTCGAAATAGATGTAGCGGGCGGCAAGGTTGAAGGAAAGCTTGTCCCCCAGCAGCGGGCCGTAGAGACTGCCTTCGAAATTGCGGATAGCGGTGGGGTTGATGTTTTTAATGTCGCGGAAGAGCGGGGCGGGAGTGTGGGCTTGTGCGGTGTAGGGCGCCGGGAACCTGCCCCAGTCCAGCTTGTCGTGACCGCTGACGTAGTCGCCAAAATAGGTGGTGAGCGCGCCGCCAAATTGCGTGGCACCCTCCTTGGTGGCGATGTTGACGATGCCCGAAAGCGCCTGACCATATTCGGCGTTGAAGGCGCCGCTGATCACCTGCAGCTCCTGCACCAGATCCTTGTTGACATCGACGACGGTGCCGCCGTCATAGGCATCGGTGACCGGCACGCCATCGATCCAGTAGGCCACTTCGCCTTTGCGGCCGCCGCGGATGTGCAGCCCGTCCTTCTCGACCACGCCCGCCTGCAGGCTGATGACTTCACTCACTTCGGTGACCGGCAGGCTCTGAATGTTCTTGTCGCTGACAATGGCGGTGGTGGCGGTCAAGTCTTTTTGAATCAATTCGCGCTGTGCCACCACCTCGACTTCCTCGCCGAGCTGGAGCGTTTCTTCGGCAAGGGTGAAATCGGCACGCGTAGTGAGGTCAATGCTGATGCGCACGTCTTTGAGCGTCATCTCGCCGTAACCAATGAGGGAGGCCTTGACGCTGTAGATGCCGGGCGGCACATTCAGAATGATGTACTCGCCTGCGACATTGGTGGCCGCTCCCAGTGTCGTTCCCAAAATCACCACATTGACACCCGGCAGGCCCTCATTGCTCGCCCGCTCGATGACCCTGCCCGTGAGTTTGCCGGTGGTGCCGGCAACGCTGGCCGTCACCCACACGGCCAGCAGGATCGAAAGACTGCAGACCAGGAAAAACCGGCGTCGTGAACGAGTCTGCATTACCGCCCTCCCGTCCATGAGGATGAACTGTGTTGAAGATGATATTTTAAAGACAAAAAGATGAAGGGGCATGCGCCGCCTGCTCCCGGTCGGGCTTCAGGCAGCAGCACGGGAACTGGCATCTTGTGCCCCGGAATGACCGCAGCAAGGGCTCACAGGAAACGTCAGAAAGCCCGGAACAACCAATGTGGAAGCATGCCCGTTCGCGTGACGGGCAAGATACTGCAGGAGCTGAGGGAAAAATTGCAGCGCCAGAGACGAAAAGCCCGGAAAGCAGTGCTGATCATTCAAAGCCATCATCACAGCGTCTACCCTGCCTTTGTCTGATGCAATGCGAATCAGCGGAAAAGAGGCCACCACCGCCCTTTGGAAGGCCTTCCAAAAATCGGGCAAATAATACATCGGCCCGCTTCTTTTGTCAAGCCCTTTTTTCGCGGCGGGCGGAATGAGTCATTATGCAAAAAGCTGGAATCTCTGCAGCCGCGCAGGCCTCACTTGCGCAAATCCTCCCCCCAGTGAAATTTCGCGCGCAGCTTGTCATAAAAATTCGAAGCGGCCGGCGAGGACTTGCGCACCAGGTTGATGCTGTAATCGGCTTTGCGAATCTCCACACACATGCCCGAGACGATGCGGCGCCCCGGTTGCCCATCCGCCCAGAGATGTGCTTGTGCATCGGCGGTCGCGATTTCGACGGTCACGGTCTTTTCATCGGGGATGACCACCGGCCGGGCATTGAGAGAGTGCGGGCAAATCGGCGTGATCACCATGGCTTTCATTTCCGGTGGCATGATGGGGCCGCCGGCGGCGAGCGAATACGCCGTCGAGCCGGTGGGCGTGGCCACGATCAGCCCGTCGGAGATGTAGGTGTTGAGATACTCGTCGTCGAGCATCACCTTCAGACGCACCAGCCGCATCTGGCCGGCTTTGTCGATGACGAAATCATTCAGGGCATAAAATGTCGTCGTTTCCGGCGCGTTGCGGAGGCGGCCCGCCAACACCATGCGTTTTTGCACCTCATAACGGCCGGCCAATATCGCCTCCAGAGCGCTGTAAAACTCATCCGCTCCAATTTCCACCAGAAAGCCCAGGCCGCCGAACTTGACGCCGAGAATCGGCACGCCCGACCGCCCGACGACATGCGCGGTCGAGAGGATCGTGCCGTCACCGCCCAGTGAAATCACCATGTCGCAGTTGCGATGCAAAGACTGGCGCGCCGCCACCATCACACGCGGCGAAACCGTGCCCAAATGCGCGGCCAGGTCATCGGCAATCACCACTTCGGCCCGCGCGCTCAGCCATTGCAGCCAGCGTGGCGCCACTTCGGCAATGGCAGCGTGTGTCAAATTTCCCAAAACGGCAAAGCGCATGTTTATCCGATTTCGAAATCGTTCATGAGTTCAAGCTGGAAGCCGGCCTCGGTTTTCACCAGTTGCTGCAGTTTCTTTTCGGCTTCCTGCAACTGGCCGGCACACAGACGGTAGAGCCGCACGCCCTCTTCAAAAATCTTGACTGCCTCCTCCAGGGGAATTTGCCCCTGCTCGAGCTGCTGCACAATGGCATCCAGCCGCGCCAAAGCCTCTTCAAAGGAAATCTTCTTGCTCATTCAGCCTCTCCGGCAGTTGCGCTTGACCTGCCTCGAACAAACCGGCTCACAATGGCAAATTTCGGCCAGAGAATCAAGCACAATCTCCACGGGCAACGCGAGAAAAATGGCGTTGCATCTCGAAAGGATTTGTGATATGTTTGCCCGGCTGTGCCGGCGCCTGATGCCGCCCTGCACCCGTGATGCCAGCCCTGTTTGGCGGGCCGCGTCCACCTCGCGCGCTCGTGTCAGGTCTGCGCATGCCCTCCGGCGTGAGCCGTCGCAAAAACCACCCTGTTGCTTCACCTTCAGGTTTTTTTAAGGAGAGAGAGTGCCATGACGACCACTATGCGCCTGCCCAACTACATCGACGGCGCCTGGCGTGCTTCGGCCGCCACCGAACATCTCGAGGTGCGCAATCCCGCAACGGCGGAGCTGCTTTGCCTGGTTCCCCTCTCCCCGGCGCAGGAAGTTGACCAGGCGGCGCAGGCGGCGCAGACGGCACTGGCAGACTGGCGCAATACACCGCCAACCGAACGCATTCAATATCTGTTCAAACTCAAGCAGTTGTTGGAGGAGAATCTCGAGGAGCTCAGCCGCACGATCACCCTGGAATGCGGCAAGACGCTGGAGGAATCCCGTGCCGAGATGCGCCGCACCATCGAAAATGTCGAAGTGGCGTGCGGCATTCCCATGATGATGCAGGGCCAGATGCTGGAAGACATCGCCGCCGGGATCGACGAGATGATGATCCGTCAGCCGGTGGGGGTCTGCGCCGCCATTGCGCCGTTCAATTTTCCCGCGATGATTTGCTTCTGGTTCATGCCTTATGCCCTGGCGTGCGGCAACACGTTCATCATGAAACCCTCGGAAAAAGTGCCGCTGACCCTGCACCGGATTTTCGAGCTGTTGCATCGTCTCGGCCTGCCCAGGGGAGTGGTCAATCTGGTGAATGGCGCCCACGCCGCAGTGGATGCCATTCTCGATCATCCGCTCATTCGTGCCGTGAGTTTCGTCGGCTCGACGCCGGTGGCGCGCTATGTCTACAGCCGGGCGGCCGCCAACGGCAAGCGGGCGCAGTGCCAGGGCGGCGCCAAGAATCCCGTCATCGTGCTGCCCGATGCCGATGTGGAGATGACAACGCGCATCACCGCGGACAGCGCCTTTGGCTGCGCCGGGCAACGCTGTCTGGCTGCTTCCGTGGCGATCACGGTGGGTGATGCCCGGCACACGTTCACGGAAGCCATGGCGGAGGCGGCCCGCGCGCGGGTGGTGGGCTACGGCCTGGAGCCGGGCGTGCAAATGGGGCCGGTCATCTCGGCGCAAAGCCGCACGCGCATCGAAGGCCTGATTGCGAAAGGCGTGGCGCAGGGCGCCCGGGTGTTGATCGATGGCCGGCGGCCGCAGATTTCCGGGTATGAACAGGGCCACTTTGTGCGGCCGACTATTTTGCACGAGGTGCCGCCCGAGAGTGAAATTGCCCGCACCGAAATCTTCGGCCCGGTGCTGAGCCTGATACATGTCGAGACGATCGATGAGGCCATCGCGCTGGTGAACAGCGGCGCGCACGGCAACATGGCCTGCCTGTTTACCAGCAGCGGCGCGGCCGCCCGCAAGTTTCGCCACGAGGCACAGGCCGGCAACATCGGCATCAATTTGGGCGTGGCGGCACCCATGGCCTTCTTTCCTTTCAGTGGCTGGAAGGAGAGTTTCTTCGGCGATTTGCACGCCCAGGGCCGGCATGGCGTGGAGTTTTTCACGCAGACAAAAGTCGTGGTCGAGCGCTGGCCCAGGGAATGGTCGCGCAAATTCTGACTCCCTGCGTGCGCGGTTAGCAAGCCGCGCACTTTCCCCGCCATTCATTTGTTACAACCTGAATTTTGCATGCTGACTTGCTGTTGACCGGAGGAAATGCCTTGTTCACAAAACTCCGTCAGGAGTGAACTGTTTATAGACACATGGGAAGCTTGCGTGTCTTTAATCTCCGTCAGGAGTGGCCTGTCGAATTTCCCATGATCTGGCGCGGTCTTTTCGAGGAGAATTGAACAGGTCACTCCTCACGGAGTTTTGGGAAATGCAAGAAGCAGCCTCACTAAAAACAGTTCATTCCTACCGGAGTTGACGGCACGTTGGCCTGCAAAATTTTTTATGCCCCACCTTTGGGTGGTTGGGCGTCGCGATCGCATCGGCGTTTCTCGCGGAGAGGATCAATCCGGGTGCAACGTGCAAAATTCAGGTACAACCACACCGCGCTCTGCTGTGGCTCCGCAAGCAGGCCCGCCGGCACCTTCCCGCCGCAGGCCGCGCCGGCGGCACCAGTTCAGCCGCATTTGATCCTGCCCGCTGCCGCGATTAAGAAAAAGACATTTCCAACATGCGCTTCGGCAGGGTTTCCGCTTTGAAGGTACAACACGCGGCAGTACATCACCACAAATCACTGCGCTGCACAGCTTCGCTGTCCTCCCCCGCGTTTTACGCGCAAGGACGCTTCTTCCGAAGGAGTCGGATTCATGAGAGCTTGCCTTTCCGCACTGTTTTTGTTGCTTGCCGCCGCCGCCCATGGCCAGGGCTACATCGTCGAACCAACCGTGCAACCGGACTTCACTTTTGAGACCTGCAATCTCGGCTCAAAAGATCCGGCCAAGAGCCGGCTGAGTGCGTGCCTCAGCATCTTTCACTCGGATCTGCAGTTCGTTCCGGTTGCCGGCGGCTACGAAGCCAATCTTCACATCACAGTTCGCCTGCTGACCGGCGCGGGAGAAGTGGCGGCCAGTCAAACCACCTCTGATCGTCTGCATGTCGGCACCCTGGACGAAGCACGCTCGCCGGAGAAATACAGCTTCTACTACCTTGAATTGGAAGCGGCACCGGGGGAATACCAGGTCGACTGCGCGGTGACCGATATGGCCGCCGGTCGCACCTCCTGCCGAACTCTGCACAAAAGGCTGCGGGATTTTTCCAGCCGCGCCTCGGCCCTGGAAATCAGTGAGATCATCGTGGCTGATCAGGTGATCCGGGACAACACAAACACGGTGATCATCCGGCCCGGTCTTTATCGCAATACCATCTCGCCCGGCCACGAAGTGTTTCTGTATTTCGAAATTTTTCGCCATGACACAACGCAACCATTGCTGCTGCGCCAGACGATCTTGAATCGCAGGAAGGAAAAGATTATCGATCAACAACGGCCGCTGGTCAGCAGCCGGCCACGTGTGCAGATTACCCTGCCGGTTTGGACGGACCTCCTGCCCTATGGCAACTATGAGATCGTGCTGGAGGCGAGCAGCGGCAAGCTGCAAAAGACGGCTGCGACCTCCTTGCGTGTGGTGTGGGACGGGATTCCTCAGACCGGCATTCATCTCAGCCAGGCCATCCAGACGGCGCTCTGTCTGACGGAAGGGGAAGCACGCCAGCGCTTGCTCGCGGCACTCACTTCTCCCACCGCAGAACAACACCGGGCCCTGGCCGCCTTTTGGCAGGCGCGCGATCCCTCTCCCGGAACCGTGGTCAATGAAGAAATGAATGCTTTTTATCAGCGCGTTGCGATTGCCAACGAACGCTTCAGCGGAAGCCGCGACGGCTGGCAAACCGATCGCGGCCAAACCCTCCTCAAGCTGGGGGTGCCCGATGAAATCATCCAATACGCGGGTTCCGATGCCGGCCGGCCCTACCAGATATGGCGCTATCACCGCTTGAATCGCACTTTCAAATTTGTCGATGAAGAGGGAATCGGCGAGTTTGAGCTGGCAGGCAGTGCAGAGGATTGAGGCGGCTGCCGCCTCCGCGGTGTGATACACCCCGGCAGGATTGGGCGAATCGACCGGATGGCGGAAGTGCTCCCGCCTGCCGGTGTGTGGCTGCCGTCATTCATCCGCCAGAGCAGATGATGCGCGAGGGGCTTTGTCTCCTTTCTGGCGGGCACCGCGCGACGGTTCAAAAACATTGCCGCCGCACAAAGCGCATTTCAGTTTGCAGTCATTCTGCAGGACTCTCCGGCAGCGGGTCGGCTCTACATGAGCCATCCCGCCGGCGTGGGGGAAGTTGACGGCAGTGCGGCAAAGTGAGCCCGGTCTCTTCACGCCATTGCACAGGACTGCCTTTCGCCCGCCGAGCCTCCCGCCTCACCCCATCACTCTGACGGTTTTGGCGCTCTGCCTGCGGCGCACCAGGGCGCGGCACTTCTCAATCAACTCCAGGCACATTTCATAGCGCACAAAGGGGGTGATGAGATAGATGCCGTTGAAATAATCCAGCACGCTTTCCAAAATTTCCGCGGCGATGGTCACGCCTTCGCGCCGCGCCCGTTCACCTTCGAAACGGAACAGCCGTTTGCGGATCCTTTCCGGCACGCGAATGCCAGGGACTTCATTGTGCAAAAAATCGGCATTGCGGCCGCTGACCAGCGGCATGATACCGACGAAAACCGGGAGGTCGAGGTCACGCAAGGCGGTGTGCAGTTCTTTTGCCATGCGCCAGTCGAAGATGGGCTGGGTCATGACGAAATCTGCGCCTGCTTGAATTTTCTTGTGCAGGCGCCGCACCTGAGTGTCGAGGCGGTCGACATTGGGATTGAAGGCGACCCCGACGACAAAGCGCGTGCCCTGTTTCATGGCGCGGCCGGAGAAGGCGATGCCCTGATTCATGCGTTTGATCATCTCCACCAGGCCGAAGGAGTTGAGGTCGAACACCGAGGTGGCACCGGGCTGATCGCCGAATTTGGCGGGGTCTCCGGTAAGCGCCAGCACGGTGTGCAGGCCGAGTGCATGCAGCCCCATCAACTCCGACTGCAGCCCGATCAGATTGCGGTCGCGGCAGGCCAGGTGAATGATGAGCGGCACGTCGACCTGCTGTTTGATGAGGGCGCCGAGCGCGAGGTTGTTCATGCGCGTGATGCCGAGCGAACTGTCCGCCATGGTGAGCGCGTCGATACCAGCGCGCTTGAGCGCGTGTGCGCCCTGCAAGACGGGTTCGCAATCCAAATCGCGCGGCGGATCGAGCTCGACGATGATGGCCGGGCGGGATTTGACCTTGGCCAAAAATTCCGGTGGCACGATTTGCTGCAGGCTCGGTGGTGACGGGGCGGGTCGTACGGCAATGATTTTCTCCGTCACCGGCGGCAGGCCGCGCAGGCTGTCAGCCATCGCCTTGATGTGTTCCGGCGTGGTGCCGCAGCAGCCACCGATCAGGCGCACGCCCTGTTGTCGCAGTTTGAGTGCGGCCTCGCCAAAATACTCGGGCGTGGAGAGATAGATGTAGCGGCCATCGACGTAAGCGGGCAGGCCGGCGTTGGGAAACGCCGAAAGCACCAGGTCCCCCTCCAGCGGCACCTCGCGCAGGGCTTTCAAAATGCCCGCCGGGCCTTTGGCGCAGTTGATGCCAACCACGGCCGCTCCCAGGGTGCGCAGTCGTTTGAAAATGGCGGTGAGATGCTGCCCGTCGCCGGTGTAGCCTTCTTCATCCGCGACCACCTGCGCAATCACCGGGATCGCGCTCAGCCGGCGTGCTTCCTCCACCGCTATTTCAAGCTCCGACACCACGGTGAACGTTTCGAAGATCAGAGCATCCGGCTCTCCCTCCACCAAAGCGGCAATCTGCTCGGCGAACAAACGGCGAATCTCGACACTTTCCATTTCCTCACTGGCACGGTCGCGCACCGGTCCGATGGAAGCCAGCACGTAGGCCTGCCCGCCGGCGGCCGTGCGCGCCAGCCGCACCGCGGCAAGATTAATTTCCCGCACATGGTTCTCCAGGCCGAAGCGCGCGAGGCGCTTGCGATTGGCGGTGAAGCTGTTGGTCTCCAGTGCCTGTGCACCGGCCTCCACGTAGGCACGATGAATGCCGAGAATGAGCTCGGGCTGGGTGAGATTGAGCTGGTCAAAGCTCTGTGACAACGGGATGCCATGACTGTAGATCATGGTTCCCATCGCACCGTCGGCGACGAGCAGGTCATTCTGCAAATGCTGCAGCAGGGGAATGCGCATGCCGGAATCTTCCTGATGGTCTGAGGTTGGTGCCGCCGGCCGGGCCGGCGCCGGGACTCACAATTGCTCGGAGGTGTTTGTAGGCACAATCTGATTGGCAAAGCCGGGCTGTTTGCGCGCCTGGCCCCACCACTGCTGCCACGCCGAGATGACACGCTCATTGGCCACCACCATGTCATGGTTGAGGGCGGGGAAATGAATCGTGCCCAAGTCCTGTTGCACAAGCCGGGACAATGCCTGCACCAGGCGGCTTTGTGCTTCCGTGGTCGGTTCGTGATTGAGAATGTCGATGAGCGTGGCAACCATGTTGGTGTGGGCGCCGGCGACAATATAGTCCAGCATGAGCTGGACGTCGTCGAGCGTGAGATCGTAGCGGCGCCAGTTGCGCAACCATTCTGCAAAGCGTGGCAGGGTGGCCGGCACCTCCAGCTCGCGCATCACTTCAATCAGCACCCGCACTTGTTCGCCGCTGCGCGGCTCCCGGGCCATCTCGAGCGTGAGCTGCGCCGCCAGACTGTCATTCATTTTCACCAGCGCCAGCAGACCTTCGCGTTGCAGCAAAACATCCGTGCCCGCTTTCTGCCGCAGCAGAGCGACCAGCGCTTTGGTGGCGAGCGGATGAGAGGACTCACTCAGCACGCCGGCGGCCGCGGTGCGCAGATAAGGCTCGCGTTGGTCATCGCCGAGCAGGCGCACGAGAAATTCGATACCCTCTTCGGAACCAATCATCCCCAATGCCCGCACGGCCTGCGGATGGTTTTCACGGTTGATCAGACGGATGAGCGCCGGATTGGCGCGACTGTCCCGCAGCTCCGCCAAACCACGGCACGCGGCATCTTTGACTTTGGGATCCCGCCCCTGCAGGAGTTCGAGCAGCACGGCCAGCGCCTGCGGATCGCCGCTTCGGCCGAGGGCCAGGATCAAAGGTTCATGCGTCTGGGCAGCCGGCCGCCGCACCCGGCGGGCCAGCTCACTGAACTCCACCACGCCGGCAAACGAGGGTTCGATGAGAACGTATTGTGGCGCAACCACGGTTTGGGGCACAAAAGTCGTGGCCTTGGCCTGCGGTGACTCTGCAACGGACACGTTGCGGTAGGTCGCGGCCAGCGAGAAAATCGCGAAATGCTGCCGGTAATCGAAATGCAGTGTCAGCGTGCGATGGCGGAGTGGCGGGAGCGAGCAGGGCTCCGGCAACTGAATTTCCCGGGTGTGGGCGCCGGCCGTCGGCTGCACACTTACTGTGATGGAATCGAGCCCGGCGACGATCTCCAGTTTCTCCTTTTTGTCAGCCAAGGCGACATCGGCCAGCGCCGTGAGGCGCAGACTTTCGAGCTGCACCGTTTCACGAAAGCGCTGATTGCCGAGCTTCCACACCACGGCATATTGATTGGCCGAGGGCTGCTCCTGCGCGAGCAGCTCCCAGTAAAAGGCCGGTTTCTGCCAGGTCGCCAGGGTAAGATAATTGAAGCTGATTGCCGCCCACAGCCCGAGCAGCAACAGCAGGGCGCAAAGTATGCGGTACCAACGGGGATAGAGATAAACCGGGCGGGTGCGGCGATAGGTCCTGGCACGAGCCAGGATGCGATACAACAAAAAGAATCCCATCCCGCTGGCGCCCAGCCAGAACACAATCAGCTTGGCCCAATCCATCATGCGGTTGTAACTCGCATAGACGACGGAGCCGACGATTGCCAGGCCCGCCAGCAACGCCACATTGGAGAGGTAATACGAATTCCTGCTCATTGCACGGTTGGAGGTCAATTCAAAGATAGCGTGGGCAAACGCTGCGACCGTCACATGAGCGGAACACAGCGATGGTTTTCACCGCCAGAGGCAAGGGCACGGCCCGCCCTGCACCGCCGTGCTTTCGCTGATCAAATACACCGGTCCGGGAACTGCGGGGAAGATGCGCCCGCGGGGCACCCGCCGCAGGCAGTTGGCGGATGAGCGACAGGCGGCTCGCACGCACATGCCGGCGCAAGATAGAAAATAATCGGTCCGAATTCAAGAGGGTGCTTGCCGGCTTGCTGCTGGCGGGCGATAAAGCAGGCCACTCCGTTGGATCAAAAGCTGCGCCAGCATGTAGGTTGACCAAATGAGCTGACCGGCCCAAAATGGGCGCTCGCGCAAGAGGTAGTATCCGAGCAATGCATCAGACAGGAGAAAGAGCACACCCCCGAGCGCCACACTGCCTCCGGATCTGCCCCATGCCCACGCCACCCACAACGAACCCGCCACCATTGCGGCCAGCACGAAACTGTAGGCCAGCGAGGCGCCAATGACCAGGCGCGGTGCGTCTGCTGGAATCACGCATGACCAAACCCCGATCGCCAGCAGCGGCACCGCGGCAAGGGTGAGGCCCCGAAGCCGAGTGCTGCCCTGCAGCGGCGCACGGCTGAGCAACATAAACGCGGCGAGATAACACCCATGCGCCGCGGCGAACGGCGGGATGGAAAGCAGGGTCTGCGGTTGCAGCAGCGCGGTGAGATCGATCACGCCGGCATTGATCACGTCACCAACAAATGACAACAGCGCACCGCAGACCAGCAGACTCGCAACCCGCTGCCATTCCGCACGTGACAGTCGCGGAGAGAAAACGGCAGCATGTCCGATCTCATGCCTGATCGCAAAGCCCAACGCGATCAACCAGAGCATCTGCAGAAGATGAAACAGCCGGTGGATGACCATCGCTGCCGGCGGCAGAAAGAGGGCGGGCAATTCACCAGCCGTGAGCAGAACCAGGATCAGCAGCGTCAGGCGTGCGCTCCAGTTCGGATCGCCCGGCCTGGGGAGAAAAATCGAAATGGCACTCATGCACGATCCTCCCGGCGTTGGTGCAGGGGGATGATCATTCCGCTTTATGAAAGCCGCAAACTGGGACTTGAGGTTTATCCGCGCTTGCATTATGTTCACGCCTCGCACAGAGGCGCTGTTCATCTGCAAGCAACGAATGTTCTCACTCTGCCAGGTACCGAAGCCAATGCATTCCGTCCCTTCCCCAGTGATTCAACTCACGCCGGCGCGGCTGACCGCACCAGATGACGGGGCCCGAAACTGGGCACTGTGCTCGGGCTGCACACAATGCTGCGAGTACATCAGCCTTGAAATCGACCCGCCCACCACGCTCAAGGATGTGGATCACATTGTCTGGTACCTCATTCACCGAAATGTCTGGGTTTGGGTGGATGAGGACAACAAGTGGTATGTCCAATTCAACACTCCCTGCGAAAAGCTGCAGCCGGATGGCCGCTGCGGCTGGTATCCCGAGCGTCCCAAAATCTGCCAGGACTATCAGCAGTCAGAGTGCCCGCGCTATGTACCGGCGGCGGCCGAGAAATTCCTCTTCAAGCAGGCTGATGATTTCCTGAACTGGCTGGCGAATCATCGCAGCCGGGCGCGCCGCGAGTTGCAGCGCCGTTATCTCGCCAGGCGCGCACAGCGCTGGCGCAGAACGAATGGCAAATCCACGGTTGCATTTGATGCAGCCTTTACCACCAGATCAGAAAGGAGCAGGTGATGCCTCCCGAACCCCGCAAGCGCGATCCCCAGGCGCCGGCCAGTTTGATTATTGAAGTGCGGAGCAGCGATGGCCGCGTCTGGGGCGTGCTCACCGCCACGGTCAAGCATTTCTCCTCGGGATCGATCGGCTATTACGCCAACGGCAAGGTGGAGAATCCCGATTCGCACGAGCGCTACCAGGTCGGCGCCAATCTCACACTCATTGGCAGCAAACCTGAAAACAAGCAGCACGTGTTCGGTTGAAAGCATAGCCGCTCGCGCAGTTTCCTTTTTGGAACAAAAACCGGAGTGATCCTCCGGCCGCGCATCCGGTGCTGAACTTTTTCCAGATCCACATGCGCCAGATCGTCTGCGACCGAACCACGAGATGCCCAAGCGCTGGCCTATGAACCCGGATCAATCCAGCCAAAGGCCTGGACTGAGTCGAAGCCGGGGTATTGGGGTGCCAGGTTGCCAGCTCGTCACAACCGTGTTATATATGAAGGAGTTCGCGTTGTGCGTGCTCCAGTAACGGAATCAAGTCCATGCAAGTGGGGAGCATTAAATCCGGCCGGGGCGAGGCGCACAAGGCTTGCTCTTTTGTGGTCACGCCGGTGAGAACCAAAATGGTGAAAATGCCGTTTCTGGCGCCCGCGGCAATGTCGGTCTCGAGACGATCACCCACCATTGCCAATGCCGGAGCCGAAATCCTGAAACGCTGCTGGATGCTGCGATAAAGATGGGGCTCCGGCTTGCCGATGATCGTGGGCGTCACGCCGGTTGCCGCGGTGAGGGCGGCGGTGAGCGCACCGCAATCGGGTTGCAGATCCCGGCCCGGCTGCGGGCAATTCAGATCGGGATGCGTGGCAATGAATTTCACCCCGCGGCGCAGATGGCGGCAGGCAATGTCGAATTTCTCCCACGTGAAGGTTTTGTCGAAGCCCAAAACCACACAGGTCGGCGCCGTCGCATTCGTCTCGAAGCCCGCCTCCTGAAACTGTTGATGCAGACTTTCGGTGCCGAGGAGAAAAATGGGTTGCGGGCCTCCCCGGGCCAGCAAATACTCGATGGTGGCACGGCCGGAAGTGTAGATGTCGTCCACCGACGTTGCAATTCCCATCCTGCTCAATTTCAACCAATAATCGCGCGGGCTGGCAGCCGAGTTGTTGGTGACAAATACCCAGGATTTGCGCAGTTGGCGCAGGCTTTTCAGGAAGCGGATGGTAAAGGGGAAAGCTTCGTTGCCCAAATACAAAGTGCCGTCCAAGTCCAGGGCGAATACCTGCACCCCAGCCAGACGCATGATGGTTGTCGGGGAGAGCTCCTCAAGCATTTGTGGCTCTATGGTGATTGTTGAGGGTAATGAATCGCAAGACCTTGACCGCGGGTGTTGTAAAAGAACGTTTCACCCCAAAAGCGTTGGCCTTGCCATCGTATGCCGTAGAAGTGCCCCAGCGCAGGCGTCCCATCCCCAGGTAGAGAGAAGGTCTGCGCGACATTTTCATCATTCGGATGGCGTGTGAGCGACATTGGCAAGTGTCCAAAAACCGTTTCCTGGCCACGGAGACTCTGGATAGACAGTTTTTCACAGATCACCGCAGATAAAAATCAGGGTGGCTCTGCGTCGATCAGCGTCCGGGAAATTGGGTGGCAGCCGCATGCCGCGCTACGATCCACCCACATATAAATCAACATAGAACCTCAATACCCGATATCATCTTGAGCATGAGTTCACTGCAGGCGGTGATATAAAAAAGCTGCCCGGAAAAAGTTCCGCTCTCGGCTGGGCCGAGGTCTTCCAAACGCCGGTGTTGTGAAAACCCCGGGGAAATCTCCTGCACCCGCCAAGCCATTGCAGAAGCATTTTCTCAAAAGTACGCCATTTCGGACAGACACCAAACAGCCAAGGGAGAACAGCATCATGTTGCTGGAATCAACGACCCATCGCCTGGAGCTCAAACATACCTGGACCATTGCACGCGGCTCAGCCGATTACAAGGAATACAACTTTGTGACATTGTCGGCGGAGGGCATCATCGGCCGGGGTGAGGCTGCCCATAACGTGCGGTATGGTGAATCGCTCGAAAGCATTCGCGAATTTTTACTTGAAGCGAGACATTTGTTTGAAAATTCAATCCCTTGTGAATTTTATGACTTGGGAAAGCAAATTATGGCCCTCGCTGAGGGGCAAAACGCCGCCAAAGCCGCACTTGATATGGCACTGCTGGACTGGGTGACTCAAAAGCTCCAAATCCCAGTTCATGCGCTTTGGGGGTTGAATCCGCTTCTTACACCAACCACCAGCTATTCGATCGGAATCGACAGCCCACAAGCTGTATATGAAAAAATCCGCGAGGCAGAATCCTATCCAATTCTCAAAATCAAACTGGGCGGCAGGCAAGATGAGGAAATCATGCGGGCGGTGCGCGAGGCGACCGACCGCACGGTGCGTGTGGATGCCAATGAGGGCTGGCGCGATCGGCAGCTCGCCCTCGAAAAAATACAATGGCTCGCCGGCTTGAACGTCCAATTCGTCGAGCAACCAATGCCTGCTGACCATCTCGAGGAAGTGGCGTGGCTGCGCGACCGCTCGCCATTGCCGCTGATTGCCGATGAGGACGTGAAGACAGCGGGCGACATTCCCGCGCTGGCGCGTGCCTATCACGGCATCAATATCAAAATCATGAAGTCGGGAGGATTGCAGGAGGCCTTGCGCATGATCCACGTGGCACGCGCCCTGGGGCTGAAAATCATGCTGGGCTGCATGATCGAAAGCTCACTTGGCATCACCGCGGCAGCCCATCTTTCACCGCTGGTGGATTGGGCGGATTTGGACGGAAATCTCCTGATCAAGAACGATCCCTACCGGGGTGTCAGAGTCGAACACGGTCGAATAATCTTGCCGCACACGCCGGGTCTGGGAGTCGAAAAAAATCAAGATGCAAAAATCGGATAGTTCCATTTGCGCAGGGCCGTCGTCAGGGCGATGATGGGCAGGCCGATGATGGCAGTCCAATCTTCACAATCCAGACGTTCGAACAACAGCAGACCCGGGCCTTCGGTTTTGACGGAGCCGGCGCAATCGCTTGGGTTGTCCAAAGCGACGTAGGTGCGCAATTCCTCGTCACTGAGGTCGGCGCGCAACCGGCCGGTGCCTTTGATGAGAAATTCCTGGGAGAGTCCGGCGGTGGTGTGGTGGAGAAAAAGGCCCATGTAGAATTCGTGCGTCTTGCCCCGCAGGCTTTGCAGCTCGCGCCATGCCCGTTCCGGACTCCCGGCTTTCGTCAACACGCGGCCCTCGAACCACACGACTTGATCGGATCCGATGAGTATGGCGTGCGGGTGATCACTGGCGACGCTCAGGGCCTTGCCGCGCGCCAGCGCCAACGCCAGTTCCCCTGGATTGCGGTGGTGCACATGCTCTTCGGTGAAGCGCGGCGCGACCGCGCGAAAGCGGAAGCCCATTTTCGCCATGAGTTCCCGGCGATAGGGCGAGGTGGAAACCAGGATCAGATCGGGTATCATTATCTTCTGGAAAAGAAACCGGCAGGCGGCCTGTCGGAAGAATGTGCCGGTCGGGCTGCCTGGCAAAAAAACAGGGCCACAATGCCCTCACGTCGCCGAAGAGGACGGCGAATCGTTCAATTGATCGGATGAAGCACTATACTGCAACTGCCGCAAGGTCGTTTCAAACACCCGGTATGCCTGCTCCCCCCACAAACAGAAAACCACCTGCTGCAAGCCAGTCTCTCCCCCGACATACGCCAGTGTCGTTGCAAGCATGATCTGCGCACACCGTTCGAGCGGATAGCCGAAGATACCGGTCGAGATCGCCGGGAAGGCGATGCTCTTCAGGTGATGCTGGTCGGCGAGGGTGAGGGCATGGCGTGTGGCCTCCCGCAATTTGCGGTCCTCCTCCCCTTCCCCCATGCGCGGCCCCACCGCATGGATGACGTAGCGCGCCGGCAGGTTGCCGCCGCTGGTGATGACCGCGGTGCCCACCGGAGTGCCGCCGAGACGATCACACTCCTGCTGGATGCACGGCCCGCCTTTGCGCCGAATGGCACCAGCCACACCCCCGCCAAGCTGCAGAGCAGAGTTGGCGGCATTGACAATGGCGTCGACTTTCATCTCGGTGAGATCCCCCTCGCGCAATTGCACGGTGGTGTGTTTGATGCGAATTTCCATCATTGAAAATCCATCAGCATGCTGTCAAACAGATAGCGCAGACTGCCCCATTGCGAGTAGTACATGAAAAAGGCCAGCGCAATCGCCACCGCGATGGAGAGCAAACGCTGCACCTTGAATTGCGCCTCGACGTGGAAGAAACTCATAATTGCCAGCGTGAGGCCGCCCAGGGAAATGACACCCGGGAAGAAATCGCTCAGAAAAATCAAGCCGAAAAGCACACCAAACAACACCCCCCCCATCAGCTCGCCAATCAGGCGCCGCAGACCGGGCCAGATGCTCACATTTTTGCTCAGGCTGCCGATCCAAATCCCGAGTAAAATGATCAGCAGGAACAGGGAAAGGTTGAATCCCGGGTCGAAACTTCGGGTGCGCAGCCAGTCGACCAGTTTGTCCAACATGAATACCGTCCGTGCTTGAGTTCAAGCGCAGGGCCACGTGCCGGTCTCAATATCCGACAGCCGCACCGTCACTGGCACGCGGATCCGCCGCCCCCAGACGCAGGCCGGTCACTGGATCAAGCAGAATCCCCATCGCGCTGCCCTGACTGCGTGACGATCGTGACACGGAAATGCGGTGTCCGTAACTTTCCAACAGCCGCTGGGTGTCGTTCGAGATGCCGAATTTCTCGACGCGCAGCACATTGGGCAGCCATTGATGATGCACACGCGGCGCCGCAATTGCCTCGCTGATGTCCATCTCGAAATCAATCACGTTGCTCACCACTTGCACAACGGTGTTGATGATGGTTCGGCCGCCCGGCGAGCCGATCAAAAGAAAGGGTTTGCCGTTGCGTGCGATGATGGTGGGCGTCATGGAAGACAGCATGCGCTTGCCGGGTGCAATCACATTCGGCGGCGTGCCAATCAAGCCGGTGCTGTCAGTGCGGCCGGGCTGCGGGTTGAAATCCCCCATCTCGTTGTTCAGCAGGAAACCCATTCCCTCGGCCACGATTTTCGAGCCGTAACTGTCCTCCAGCGTGTAGGTGACCACCACGGCGTTGCCCGCGGCGTCGACGACAGAATAGTGCGTGGTCTCCGATGATTCGTGGGCCTCATTGAACTTTTCGGGATCGCTGGGCGAAGCCCGGGTCAGGCTGATTTGCCGGCGCAAGTCGGCAGCATACTCCTTCGAGATCAGTTTCGCCACCGGCATGTCGGGATTAAAATCAGGATCGCCAAGATGGCGGGCGCGATCGGCAAAGGCGCGGCGCATCACCTCCGCCAGCAAATGAAGATGCTGCGCCGAGCCGAAACCCGCCGC
Organism: candidate division KSB1 bacterium; assembly: GCA_034506255.1. Classification (NCBI taxonomy): domain Bacteria; kingdom Pseudomonadati; order Candidatus Zhuqueibacterales; family Candidatus Zhuqueibacteraceae; genus Candidatus Coneutiohabitans; species Candidatus Coneutiohabitans thermophilus. The sequence continues at coordinate 884,819 of JAPDPX010000001.1, forward strand.
GCGCAAATCGAAACCCTCGAGTATGTTCAACATCTCCACCAGCGCAATGCCACCCGAGCTGGGCGGGCACATGGAATAGATGTCATACCCGCGATAGGTGCCGTGAATCGGCTGGCGTTCCTTCGCCTCATAAGCAGCCAAATCCTGTTCGGTGATCAAACCCCCGTGTTTGCGCATGGCGGCGGCAATCAGCCGTGCGGTTTCGCCCCGGTAAAATTCCGCGCGGCCGCCGGCTTGAATGCGGCGCAAAGTTCTGGCCAAATCCGGTTGTTTCCAAAGTTCGCCGGGTTGATACACCTCCCTGCCGTTTTTCAAGAACACTTTTGCACTGGCAGGATACTTGAGAAACTCTTCCTTGAGATAGCGGAAATCCTCATGCAACCCCCAACTCACCGGGAAACCCTGTTCTGCCAGCTTGATGGCAGGCGCGATCAGCTCTTTCATCGCCTTGCGGCCGAAGCGCTCATGTGCCAGAAAAAATCCTGCCACCGTGCCGGGCACCCCAATGGCGAGGTAGCCTTCATGATTGATCGGTTCGTCGTAAACGCCCGCGGCATTCAAATACATTTTCGCGTGGGCGGCGGCCGGCGCCTTTTCCCGGAAATCAAAGGCGCTGATCCGGCCGTCGGCCATGTGAACAATCATGAAGCCGCCGCCACCAAGATTGCCGGCTGAGGGCAGAGTCACGGCCAGGGCAAATCCCGTGGCAATCGCCGCATCCACGGCATTGCCGCCGTTTTGGAGAATTTGAACGCCGACCTCCGAGGCGAGGCGGTGTGAGGATACCACCATGCCGTGTCTGGCTTTGACGGGTGGCTGTGACGCGCCGGCCAGCAGGAGAAACGGCAGGCCGGCAAACCAAGCCGCGATCATGAGTGTTGTGTGACGGGCGTTGATCATCAGGCTCGACTCCCTCACTGGTTTACCTGGTTCCATCATCTGGGCGGAGCAGGGCCGCGGCCGGCCGCTGCCTGCCGCGGCTGTTCGGGCTTTGGCCTTTTGCCGTGCCGGTGTGTGGGGTGACTGGTACAGTCACGGAAATAAACGCGCAAAGCGTGTGCAAAATAATTTTTTTTGGCCGTGTATGCAAGGTGATTTTTGATTGCTTCTCAGGAATTTGTCACTATATTCCACGGCATTGCCTGAAAATCGCTACCAACCACTGCTGTTTGAATTTGTACAACGGGAGTTCTTCAACATGAGCACACATCACAAGAAAATGGCCATTCTGGTGGGCGGTGGCCCCGCACCCGGCATCAACAGCGTCATCGGGGCGGCAACGATCCGTGGCATCTTGAGCGGTGCCGAAGTCATCGGCATCATGGATGGTTTCAAATGGATCATGGAGGGCCAGATCGACAAGATCAAAGAGCTCACCATCGAGCGCGTCAGCCGCATTCACTTCCGTGGCGGCTCGTATATTGGCATCTCGCGCGCCAACCCGACGAAGAATGCCAAACACCTGGAGAACACGGTCACGTCCCTGCTGCGCATGAACGTGGACCGCCTGATTACGATCGGCGGTGATGACACCGCCTTCTCAGCAATGAAACTGGAGGAGCTGGCCAACGGCCGCATTCACGTCGTGCATGTGCCGAAGACGATCGACAACGACCTGGATTTGCCGCTCGGCATCAACACCTTCGGCTTCCAGACGGCCCGCCATCTCGGCTGTGACATCGTCAAGAATTTGATGGTCGATGGCCGCACCACCTCGCGCTGGTACTTTGTCGTCACCATGGGCCGCAAGGCCGGCCATCTGGCACTCGGCATCGGCAAAGCCGCCGGCGCAACCCTCACGCTGATACCGGAGGAATTTCGCGACCAAAAGCTCAAGCTTTCCGTGTTGGTTGACATTCTGGTGGGCGCGATCATCAAGCGCTTGAGCTACGGCCGGCCTGATGGTGTTGCCATCATTGCAGAGGGGCTGGTGGAAATCCTCGACCCGCAGGATCTGCAGGCGCTGCTCACCATTGAGCGTGACGCACACGACAACATCCGGCTGGCGGAGGTCAACTTCGGCGAGATCCTCAAGTACGAGGTGCAGGCGCGGCTGAAGCAGTTCGGCCTCAAGACCACGATCGTCGCGAAGAACATCGGTTACGAACTGCGCTGTGCCGACCCCATCCCCTTCGACATGGAGTACACCCGCGATCTGGGTTATTGCGCTGCACGCTATATTCTCGAGGGGGGCAATGCGGCGATGGTTTCCATCCAGAACGGCCGCTTCGTGCCGATCCCCTTCCATCAGATCATCGACCCCAAGACCGGCCGCGCGCGTGTACGCATGGTCGATATGAGCGCGGAATATTATCACATCGCCCGGCGCTACATGATCCGGCTCTCAGCCGAGGATTTCGAGGATCCGCACGAGCTGGCCAAGTATGCCGCCACCGCCGGCATTTCCCTGGACGAGTTCCGCCGCCAATTTCAATACCTGGTGGAATTGGAGCGGTCGAATGGCGCTGAGCTGCCGCTGACCGTGGCGAAACAACAAAATGGCGAAGCCCTCGCCACTTCGATTTCGGCAGAATAAAATTCCCACTCGCAATGCGGGTTCGCCATTGCTGCGTTGTGCGCGCAGCAATGGCGTTTTTCATTTGAGACACCGCGTCATCATCCCGCCGCTTGCGGCTGTGCGGCGAGCCCGCCCATGAGCCAGGCGCGAATCCGGGCAACCTCCTCCTCGTTCAAACTGAGCTGGGCCGTGCGGCACAGGTCCAGCGTGTTTTCCACCAGCTTCTCGCCCAACTGCACCGGGTCCTCCGGTTGCGGCCCGCCAAAACGATGGCCGGTGTGGCCGATGCCGATCAACACGAAGTTGACGTGCGAGCGCGCCACCGGTGCCCCCTTCTCCACACAGCGATCACGCACCGTTTTGGAAGTACGCGTCATTTGATAGCCGTTGTCGTTGATTTCTCGCGCCAATTCGTGAAACAGCAGGGCATAGTGCTCGGGCATGAGATAAGGCGTTTCGGTCAAACGATGAACTTTGCGCGCCAGCTCGGCCAGCTCGGGATGGCGTTGGGCAAAATGATCGGGCGGCGCGGCTCCCTGGCCGGCTGTGGTGGGTGCAACAGAAGCCGCCGGGGGCAATTGGTGGTGGGCCGGGTCATAAACATAGCCGGGGCTCACGGTGGACATTTGCAAGCCCCCCAGATCGAGTTGCATGAGCAAATCTTTGAAGGTGCCGGCGCCCAGCCATGTGCTGCCCGCCAATTGCACTCCGAGACGCTGTTTCACCAGACTGGCCAGTGTCGCCCAGGCAACGGCCTTGTCCGAATGCGACACATATTCGCGAATACTCTGCGCCATCTGCGCTTTGATGTCGGACACGGTCGCGGCGGGAGCGGCTGCAGCCTCCTGCAGCGTCGGGCTTGCGGTCGGAAGTGGTGCCGGCGCAAGTTTGACAACCACACGCCAGGGGTCTTCATCACTGATGACCAGATCGTCACGTTGCGCGATAATGGCCTGTGTCAGGCGGCGCAGCGAGTAGAAACCCAGCCAGTGACTGCCTTCGCGAAATTCCTGAAACTCCTTGAAAACCTCCGGCAGCTCGCTGGCCTCCACGCCGCCGGGCACCGCTGCCACCTCGCGCAGGCGTGCGGCCATTCTTTTCAACAGCATATTCAGTGCGGCATCAATCTCCTGGGCAGCGATCGGCTCTCCCCCCTCCTCCTCGGGATAGACGACCCCCAGCGCCTCGCGCACGAAAGTATCCCGTTCAATCACCATGTCGCACGCGGCACGGTATGCCAGGGACACCCAGCCCACCGCGAGCACCACGCCGTAGCGGCCATGCTTCCTGATGCGCAGCAGCACCGGCGTGAAATCCGCATCGCCGGAGAGCACGATGAATTCATGAAAATAGGTGGCATGATTGAGTGTATCGAGAATGTCCATCACCATGTAAATGTCGGTGCTGGTCTTGCCGCGGCCGGTGAGCGGCGGGCAGTCGATCACCTCGAAGGCCGAGCGCACGAAATCCGGCCGGAAGTTGCTGAACGACTCGGGATTGAGGTAACAGCGTCTGGTCAAAATCCGGCGCTGCACCAGCGCGGGAAGATAGGCGGTGGTGGGAAGCTGTTTCTCCAACCAGGACAACCATAATTCCGGGTTGGTCGAGAAGCGGCGTGCCGCCTCGGCATCATGCTTTTCCAGGTTGATCCGAACATTGTCGAAATCGACGAACAATGCGGAATAGATGATGGAGGGTGGCGCGATTGGCGGGCCAGCCTGGAGGGCGGACATGGTTTCCCCCTTGCACGTGAGTGTTTGACAGAAAAGTGGTTTATTCAGCCAAAGATTTTCTCAGGCAGCCTTCTGCCCGCAGCGTCAGCTATTCCCCCGCAAAAAGAGAAATGTCACAAAATGGTGCGCTGCGGTTTGTGCGGGAACTGCCATTGCGAGAGGGGCCTTTTGCTCATGCCGGGCGCCGGCGCGAATTTGCCGGCTAAAACGTTCCGGCTTGCAGTCGCTGCGCGGTTTTCTCGACCTCCGACCACACCCGCAACAAATTGCCGGAACAAATCTTCGCGATGTCCTTTTCGGAATAGCCCAGGCGCAGCAGTTCGAAAATCAGGTTGGGATAATCGGCCACGCTGGTCATGCCCTCGGGCAGGGAATCGCCGACACCGTCGAAATCCGAGCCGAAGCCGACGTGATCCACGCCCACCAGCTTCACGACATGATCGATGTTGGCCACGATGTCCGCGATCGTGACCGGCGGCCGGGGATTTTGTTCACGATATTGCCGGATGCGCGCCCGGCCCTCCTCGCTGCCGGGATCGATCTTGTGTTCTTCGATGAAACGCCAGAGGCCTTCCTCCGCCTTTTGATAGGCACCATTCACGAAGGAGGAACCAAACGCAATCTGGATCACGCCGCCATTGCGCGCCAGCGCCCGGATCATGTCATCATCCATGTTGCGCTCCCAACCGGGGGTGAAATGGCGGCAGGAGGAATGCGAGGCAATCACCGGCGCGCGCGTGAGCCGCAAAACCTGATAAAACGTTGAATCGCTGACGTGCGAAATATCGATCATGATCCCCAGCCGGTTCATCTCCGCCACCACTTCCCGGCCAAACGGGCTCAGCCCCTGCCACGGGCGGTTGGGATCATAAGAAGAATCACAGATGTGGTTGCTCTTCGCATGCGTGAGTGTGATGTAACGAATACCGCGCGACCAAAAATGCCGCAGGTTTTCCAGTTTGCCGGCTATCGGCGCGCCGTTCTCCATGCCCATCGGCAGCGCGAGCAGCCCTTTTTTGAAATGGGCACGCACCTCCGCAACCGAGCGGGCAATGGCAAACTTGTCGGGCCAGCGCCGTTCGAACCCTTCCACCATGTCGATGAGACTGTCCGCCAGTGCCGTGGCCAGGCCTTTCGCCTCATAGGGCGAAGGAATATAAATGGACATGAAAGCCGCATTGAGGCCGCCCTGCCTGGCGCGCATGTAATCAAAATTGCCGCCCTGGGTGCGGCCGGAAATGTCCTCGTATTTCTCGCGCAGACGGTACGGCACATCGACATGGGTGTCGACAATAATGAATTTTTGCGCGAGACGCCGGGCCCTTTGCCGCACTTTGGTTTCGTCAGCCGCGTGGACAGAAACCACGGAGAAACACAGGCACAGCCCGAGCAGCATTTCGAATTTATTCATGGATCGCCCTTCCACATGTGGGGATTTTTTGCCGCACGCTGCACACGCCGAGTATGCGCTCACGGCCGCAGCGCCTGATCAAAATCGGCAAGCAATTCGTCAGTCGATTCAATTCCAACCGAGACACGAATCAGGCTGTCGGTGATGCCCAACTGCAGCCGTTCCTCGGGGGACATGCCGGCATGCGAGGTGGTGGCCGGCCGGGTGATCAGGGTGTGAATGCCGCCCAAACTCGGCGCTTTGATGGGAATCTGCGTGCGTGCGATGAAGCGCCGGGCGGCAGCCAACCCCTCTTTCAGTTCGAAACTCAGCATGCCGCTGTAGCCATTGAAAAATTCGCGCGCGAGATGGTGTTGCGGATGACTTTCCAGACCCGGATAGTTCACACGGGCGACGGCGGGATGCCCGCTCAGAAAGCGGGCGAGTTGCAGGGCGCTTTCATTATGCTGTTTCATGCGCACCGCCAGCGTGGCAATGCCGCGCTGCAGCAGGAAGCAGGCGTGCGGATCCAGCGCGCCGCCGAGATGATTGAGCTTGAGGCGCACATTCTCCACCAGGCCGGTCCGTCCGATCACCGCACCCGCCACAATGTCGGAGTGGCCGTTGAGGTATTTGGTGCCGCTGTGCAGCGAAAGATCAAATCCCCATTCTGCCGGCCGAAAATTGTAGGGGCTGGCAAAGGTGTTGTCGATGACTGAAACCAGGCCGTGGGCATTCGCAAAAGTCACCGCCGCGCGCAAATCCGCCACTTGCAGCAGCGGGTTGGACATGGCCTCCACATAAAGCACGCGGGTGGTGGGTCGCAGTTTGCCCGCCCAACTCCCGGGATCATTCCCGTCAATGAAATCATAGGTGATGCCCAGCGCCGGGAGATCCCGGGTGATGAAATCATGCGTGCCTCCATAGAGATTGCTCTGCGCCAGCAAATGATCGCCGCTGGCCAGCAGGGCAAGCAGCGTGGTGGAAATGGCGGCCATGCCGCTGGCCGTGACCAGCGCCGCTTCCGCATTCTCCAGCGCGGCCAGCTTGTGCTGCACCGCCAGGTGGTTGGGCGTGTTGTTCAAGCGGATGTAGCGCAGGTCATGATAGCCGGTCTCTTCGCCGTCGTACTCGAACATCGCCGTTTGAAAAATCGGCATGCTGACCGCGCCGGCGATGCGCGGCGCCGGCTCGCCGGCATGAACCGCTTTGGTCTCGATGTCACGGAAAGTATGGGGCATCTCCGTCTCCTGGTCGTTGAAAAGGCTGGGTTGTTACGCCAAATCAATGTTCGCTGTATGAGACATGGTTTGCAAGTGCTCCGGGCACCTGTATCGAGCAGGTCGGGGATGTTCTCAACCGGGTGGTTTTACGGCCGCGTGCAGGTTCACTCAACAGGCCTCGGTGCAAATCTTCTGTGGTTCGGGCCGGGCCGGCGGCGGGGAGGGCGAGGGGACTTCTGCGCCACTGGCCGGCTTGGGCAACGACATGGGCGGCCGGTTCAGGACGATGGCGATTACCGCCGTGACGATCAACAGCGTCGCAACCAGGGTGCGGGCAGTCAACGACTCACCACCAATGGCCCAGCCCAGAATCACCGCAATCAGGGGATTGACGAAGGCATAAGTCGAGGCGTGCGCGGGCGTGGTCACGCGCAGGAGCCAGAGATAGGCCGTGAATCCGATGAGAGAGCCAAAGACGATCAAATAAATCAGCGCGAGCAAGGATTGCAACGAAACCTGTTCGAGGCTGAATTTCTGTCCCTCTCCCGCGAGCAGGCCCAGCACCAGCAACAGGAAGCCACCGCACAACATCTGCATGCCGGTGGCGAGCAGGGGCGGGGCTTTGAGATGGCGGTGGGTGGAGTACAGCGAGCCCGCCGCCCACGAGAGGGAGGCCAAAATCAACACCACCATGCCTGCGGGATCAACGGCGCCGCTGCCCAGCAAGCGCTCGGGGCCGACCAGCACCGCGATGCCGGCCATGCCGATGAAGATGCCCAGCAGCGTGCGGCCATCCGGCTGTCCGCGTTTTTGCCACACCCACATCAACACCACGATCCAGAGCGGCACCATGGCCACCAGCACGGCGGTCAATCCGCTCGGCACATATTGCACCGCCCACACCACGCCACCATTGCCGGTGAACAACAGCAGGGTGCCGCTGATCGCGGTGACTTTCCACAGGCGCCGGTCGGGCCCGGGCGTTCCCCGTCCTCTTTCCCAGAGATAAAGCGCGGCACCGGCGGTGAGAAAACGCGTGGCCGCCATCAAAAATGGCGGCAGCGAGGTGATGGCGAATCGCATGGCCAGATAGGTTGACCCCCACAGGAAATAAACCGCGGAAAAAGCCGTCCAAATTTTCCACCGGGCGGGTGCATGAATGTCTGACATTCTCCTCCTTGCGCGACAATCGTGATGGCGCTGTCCGGGCTGATTGTCGCAAGCGAAAGCAAGAAAGTCAAGCACAGAATCGCCACCGGGGTAATTGCCATGCCGTGCGCCGCAGCTCTCATGATGAAAATCAACTTTCGTAGTCGTGCCTTCGGGCACCGACCCTGAAGGGTCTACTACAAAAGTAAATTCGACAGACCGCTCCTCCGGGACTTGCATTTTGAGGATGGGGCGCAGCTATAAACAGTTCGCTCCACCGGAGCTGTTTATTGGCGCTGCCTCGAGATGAGAGGGAGCACACCCGGCAGCCCCGCTCAGGACGCTCGGTTTACAGCACTACAGTGATTCAACCCTCAGCGTCAGAATCAAATACACAACAATCCGCCCACGAAAAAAGCCATTTCGTGGGTGTCCATTTTCGCGAGAGAAAAAGCGTAACGCCTTCGGCAAACGGGCGAATGTCGAATTCGGGAGCGCCCGACATTCCAAAAAAGTCTTGCTCGACTTCAAACGGAATAACTGGTGGCGTATTGTGAACACGCCATTGCCTCCGGGCAACAGCAAGCCGGCCTGTAAATTCAGGTGACAGCATCGCGTTCCCCCCACACACAACGTAACGGAGGCATTACCTCGCAGCAAATTTCAGCCTTGCGCCTCTGCCGGCCGCGTGATATATTGCGCACCATTCGCAGCCAAAGGCCGCCGCCACGGCAGCGCAGGAGTTGTGCCCGCCGTGTGCAGCCTCCCCGCAAAATTTTCAGCATCGATCCGCCTCATGAACTCTCACATTCCCGGTTGCCTGGCCGGCGTGCGCGTGCTCGATCTCTCGCGGGTTTTGGCCGGACCGTTTTGCACCCAATTGCTTGGCGACATGGGTGCGGAAATCATCAAAGTGGAGCGGCCCGGCAACGGCGATGACACGCGGCAATGGGGGGCCGCCCTGGTTTCACGGGGAATCGGCCTGTTTCCTGGGCTGCAATCGCAACAAGAAAAGCATCACCATCAATCTCAAGACCGCGGCCGGCTGCGAGCTCATCCGCAAACTCGCAGCCCGGAGTGATGTTTTGGTGGAGAATTTCAAAGTGGGTGAGCTGGCACGCCTGGGGTTGGACTATGCGGCGTTGCGGCTGCATCATCCCGGCCTGATTTATTGCGCGATCACCGGTTATGGACAAACCGGCCCGTATGCCGCACGGCCCGGCTATGATTTCATCATGCAGGCGCAGGGCGGGATCATGAGCATCACCGGTGCGCCCGGGGGCGAGCCTGCCAAAGTCGGCGTGGCAATTGCCGACGTGATGGCCGGCATGTACGCCGCCACCGCCATTCTCGCGGCCCTGCATCATCGCAGCCAAACCGGGGAAGGACAATTCATCGACATCGCCCTGCTGGACAGCCAGGTCTCATGGCTCATCAATGTGGCGATGAATTATCTCGTTTCCGGCGAACCGCCGCAACCTCATGGCAATGCCCATCCCAATCTTGCACCCTATCAAACTTTTGCCACGGCGGAGGGCCAGTTTTGCAATCGCTGTGGGTAATGACGGGCAATTTCGCCGGTTGTGCCGCTGTCTGGAACTGCCGGCCGTGGCGGAGGATCCGCGCTATGCCACCAATGCCATGCGCCTGCAGCACCGCGAAGCTCTGATTGCCACTCTGCAACGCCGGCTGCACGAGAAGTCCACCGGCGAATGGCTGGCCCTGCTGCTGGCCGCAGGCATTCCGGCCTCGGCGATCCACTCCACACCATTCCCGAGATTTTGCAGGATGCGCATGTTCTCAGCCGCGGAATGGTGACCAGTGTCGAGCACCCCGCCGGCGCGGAATTGCGGCTGCCCGGCCCGGTGGCAAAATTTTCCGCCACGCCTGCGGCGGTGCGCCTGCCGCCGCCCCGACTTGGACAACATACGGAGGAAATCCTGCGCACGCTGCTGCGCCTCGATGACCGCGAGCTCCGGGCCTTGCGCGCCGCGCAGGCGATTTGAAAAAAGCATCTTCCTCTTCGCTCCATCCAGGAACACCATGCATCGCGTCAAACATCTGCTGAAAAGTCTGCCCAAGACTTCCTTCCCCAAAAACAAGATCCGGGTGTTGCTGCTGGAAAACATTCACCCCGCGGCCCTGGCGCGTTTCGAGGCGGAAACCTACCAGATCGAATCCCTGCCCGGCTCGCTCGACGAAGAAACCCTGTGCCGCAAGATCGAGTCCGTGCACCTGCTCGGCATTCGTTCCAAGACGCAGGTGAGCGCCAGGGTGCTGCAGCACGCACGGCGCTTGTGGGCGATCGGCTGTTTTTGCATCGGCACCAACCAGGTGGATCTGGTGCAGGCGCGGCGGCAGGGCGTGGCGGTTTTCAATGCGCCCTACAGCAACACCCGCAGTGTGGCAGAGCTGGTGATCGGCGAGATCATCATGCTGCTGCGCCGCATCTTTCCCAAGAATCAGGCGGCGCACAATCAGGTTTGGGACAAAAGCAGCGCCGGCTGCTTCGAAGTGCGCGGCAAGACGCTGGGCATCATCGGCTACGGCCACATCGGCTCGCAGGTCTCCATCCTGGCGGAGGCGCTGGGCATGGAGGTGATTTACTATGACATCGCCGAACGGCTGCCGCTCGGCAACGCCAAGCCGGTGCCTTCCCTGGTCGATTTGCTGCACCGCGCCGATGTGGTGACGCTGCATGTGCCGGAGGATGAAACCACCATCAACATGATCAGCGCGGCGCAACTGCGGCTGATGAAGCCGGGCAGCTATCTGCTCAATCTCAGCCGCGGCCGCAATGTCAATCTCGCGGATCTGCGCCAGGCGCTGCTCGCGGGCCATTTGGCGGGCGCCGCCATCGATGTTTTTCCAAACGAACCGCAGTCCAATCAGGAAAAATTCGTCAGCGGGCTGCAGGGCCTGCCCAACGTCATTCTCACCCCGCACATCGGCGGCAGCACGCAGGAATCACAGGAGGACATCGGCAGGAAAACCAGCGAGAAGCTCGTCACCTACATGAACACCGGCGCCACCATTGGCAGCGTCAATTTCCCCGAGGTGCAGTTGCCGGTGCAGGGCGAACGCCATCGCGTGCTGCACATCCACAAAAACGTGCCCGGCGTGATTTCGACGTTCAGCCAGGAATTTGCCCGCCTCGGCATCAACATCGAAAGCCAGATTCTCAAAACCGAGGAGGATATCGGCTATCTTGTCACCGATGTCGATCGCCTGGTGGACCGCCAGATCGTGGAAGATTTGAAAAAGATGGAAGTGACGATCAAGGTGAGAGTGTTGTATTAGGGCGTGGTTGCCTTGCTTTGCGACAGTGCTTCTTGAGAGACTGTCCGCGTGAATCTCGTGAAATCCCGGGCAACGTGCCGGGATTTGCAAGAGGCTCTTTCACAGGATGGCTGTGAGCACAGTCAGTCTCTGTCCGCAAACGTTTCAACCCCGGCTGCAGCCGGCTTTGCGCAACCACGAGGCTCCTGGAGCATCTGAGAAATTTGCGACGATGGTCAAACCGTTGCAGAAACGGGCAAGGCGGCGCAGAATCTTTGTCTGCAAGGCAGGCGGAAAGCCCGCGCCGCGAAATTTTCAGGGGAACAGGAAGGAACAAAATCCATGTCCCGTGAGTGTGGCGGAGGCCGTGCTTTTTCCAGCGGGCACCGCGCCCGCACTTTGCCCCTTTGATTGAACGCCTGACGCTCACCTGCTCACGCCGTCCCCTGCCTGCGCGGGTAGGTGAGTTTCACCGGCAGCACGGGGGCATGGCCATTCTCCCCGCGAAAACTCAGCGTATCCATCGGACAGACGGTCACGCAGATGCCGCAGCCGATGCAGGAGCTGGTGGCATTGTCCAACACCTGCTGCTTGAGCGCGTAGCTCATCACATCGATGCCGACCTGGCAGTTGCGCGAACATTCGTAGCAGCCGATGCACTTGTCATTGGCGAGGATTTTGAAGCGGCTGAGCTTCAGCCGGCTGAACAGCGCGGATTGCAAGTGCATGAGCTTGGCCAGCGGGCACCAATAGCGGCACCAAATCTTGCCGCCGAGAAAGGGATAGAGCGTCACCGGCAAGATGCCGACCAGCCAGACATCGGCGTAGATGCGATAGAGACTGATGCCCAGTTCCGCAGTGCCACGCAGCGCGCTGTAAACATCCTTGAGCAGCATCAACACCGTGACCAGGGCCGCGAAAATGAGCACGGCCAGATTCATCCACTCCCAGTGGATCGACGTCCTGCCCTTGGGCGCGAGATGACGCCAGCGGTCGCCGAACGTCTCCGCCAGCCCGCCGCAGCCGCAAATCCACGAGCAATAACGCTTGCCGTGAAACAGCACGAAGATCGGAATGATCACAAAAGTGAGCAGCACGCCCCACACCACCCAAACCTGATGCGGGTTGTAAAAAAAGGTATAGAAGAACAGCGGCCAGGCGTAGACCAGGCCATAGCTGCGCCAGGCCTGCCCGGCAAAGGCGGGATCGCCCGCCAGCCTCTCCCCCACCCACTGATACTTCACCGCCAGTTGAAAGAGAAACTCGGGAATCAGAAAAAAGAAGATCCACTGAAAGCTGAGCAGGCTGACATAGCGCCAGATTTGAAATTTGTCCTTGTGGTCGAGGCCCCAGCGTTTCAAAGCTTGCAGCCCAAAGAAGGTCATCAGCGCGGTATACAGCACGGTATACCAGAATGACCAGGGCCGGTTAAAAAAGGAGAGAAATTCGTAGCCCCAGTTTTGGAACGGCCAGAATTCCTCCCCCTTGCCGACTTTGGCGCCGTAGACGGTGTACCACACGAAAAAGGACAGACCCAGCCAGGCAAAACGATCACCGCGCGCACCGAAAAAGATCAGGCTGCCGAGACTGAGTGCCCACAACAAGGCACCGCTCCATCCCGGCAGCGCGGACAAATTCACGCCCGGCACCTGCACCTGGCCGCCCAGGCTGGCGCCGAAAACCGCCAGACCGAGAAAGCCGGCGAGGGTGAGCAGAACCGCGCGCGCCAGGCTGCCCTCCCATTCATTTTCCATCTTGAGGCCGAGCGATTTGAGAAACTGACGCGGCACCTCGGCGCCGATGAGCACAAAGGCATGATCAAAAGGAACCCGGCGCGTCTCGCGCCGGCCATCCTCTTCGATGATCAGTGTCGCCTCGTGTGCGCCAAATTCCTTCACCTGGGAATGCAGAATCGGCTCAATGCGACCCGCCGCAATCGCCTGCTCGAGCTGCCGCTCGTTGTCCTTGAAAATACGCTCGAACCGGCCGCGCCGATAGGAGAGATAGACTTTATTTTGCTCGCTGAGGGTGATCGCTGCCTCCACCGCGCTGTTGCCTCCGCCCACCACCAGGAGGTTTTCGTTCTGGTAATGCCGTGGCGAATAAAGACGGTGATAGACATGTTCCTGCTCCTCCCCCGGCACCTTGAGCCTGCGCGGATTGCCGCGCTGCCCGGTGGCGAGCACGACGCGCTTGCTGCGGTAAACAGCTTTGGCGGTCTTCACCCAGAAGATGCCGTCGCGCTTCTCCAAACCGGTCACACCCTCCTCGGTATGCACATTGAGCCGGTTGTGTGCGATGATTTCATGCCAGCGCCGGATCAAATCCTCCTTGGTCGCGCCGTCCAGCCAGAGCTTGCCCTTGGGAGGCTGGCTGTCCGGCTCGGCATAGACGTATTTGCCCTCCGGAAAATTCTCGATGGTGTTGGCAATCTTCTCCTTCTCCAGCAGGAGATAGCGCATGCCGCGCTCCGCCGCCTGCAGGGCGGCATTCAGGCCGGCGGCACCCGCGCCGATGACGATCACATCATACAACCCGGGATCGCTGCCGCCGATCGCCTGCGGCAACGCAGCAATGTGTTCGATCACCTCGTAGCCCTGCGCCATGGCGTATTTGATGACCGGGGCACCGGCCAGGTCACCAACAACATAAAGGCCGGCAATATTGCTCTCATGGTGCTTGTCAAGCAGTGGCCGCTCCTGCATGCCGCTGCCGGAATGCAGGATGTTGACCAGGGCTGCGCGCAGGCGTGCAGGCCAGTTGACCGCGGTTACCGCTTGCCAGGCTGACATGTGCTCTCGACTTTGGATGACGGGTGAAGACTGCTTTGCTCTGGATCTTGCTCACACTGCCGCCCACTGGCGGACGCTTTTTAATAAACCATCGCCACCCCCGATCTATTCCCGTTTCGACAAGCGCTACCAACACGGGCAGCCGGGGCTGACAGCAGACCAAGGCCTGGAACAGATCCGCGGGTGTAGCGTCACTTTGACGGGACCCGCAGCAGCCGGCATGCCTGCTTGCTGTCCCGGCAAACACGCCAAACCAGTGACATCATTGCATATTGATACGATGGCGAATGGTGTCCCGGTTTTTGCAGCGCTGCCATCGGCATGAAAAAACGCAGGCCTTCCTCCGGGCACAGCCGTGTGCAACCGCACGGCACGATCAGAGGGCGCCTCTGAGAGAGGATGGTTCCTGTCAACCGCCCGGCAGGCGCATCGCGCCCTGTGCATGCCGGCATCCCGGCCAGAGACATACCCGCCAAAAGCCTCCGCGGCCTCGCGCAACCGCACGCCGGCGAGGATGAGAGGAACACCGATGATTGCCGTGATGATGCCCAGACAGATCAAGGCACCATAAAAAAATGATGGTGAAGATGCCGACAAAACGCATGTCGCGCGTCATTTTGGCAACCAACGTTTGCATCTCTGGATTTGCTGCCGGCATGCCGCCGCCGACTTCCCTGATTTCACTCATGACAGCCCCCCATGCCCGAGACACTTTTTGTAGTGAAGCGACCCATCATGTCCTTCTCCCCCACGAAATCAGTGCCGACTTTGCGTGGCAGCTCTGTTTGCCGGGAGAGTTCTGTTTATCTCCTGAATTTTGCACCCAGGTTGCTCCCCTCCGCGAGGAACGCCGGTTTGATCGCAACGGCCAATCACCCAGGGGGTGAGGCAGAAAAAATTTTGCAGGCCACCGTGCGGTCAACTCCGGCAGGAGTTCTCTTTAACAAAACCGCGTCAGATCATGAGAAATTGCCATGCCCGTATGGGCACCCATCAGCATGAAAAAATGAGCTTTCGTAGTCGTGCTTTCAGGCACCGACCCTGAAGGATTTACCTATAAAAACGCAACTATAAACGGTTCACTCCGCTCGAGCTGTTTTCTGACGCTGCGTGGGAAAAGCCGTCTCGTAGGAGGAAACATGAATCGGCTTCGGCATCAATCACAAACAATCCGCCCACGAAAGCAGAAATCCCACGGAAAAAGCCATTTCGTGGCCGTCCATTTTCGTGGGAGCGAAAGCGTGACGCCTTCGGCAAACGGGCGAATTTCGAAGTCAGGAACGCTCGACATTTCCTTCCGGGCAACCGCAAGCCCACATGCAAAATTCAGGTATTTGGTTTTTGTCTGCAAACGTGCGCCACCGGCGCCGAGCCGGGAGGTCCAAAACCGCCTGCTTCGGAAAAAATCCAGGGTGTTGAAACCCACGGCCAAACCGTCGCCGGAACAGTCGCAAAGTCAGTGCTTGGGATGGACACTTTTTGGCTTGTCGGTTTGTGAGGTGAAGCTTTACCGGCAGGCATTCCCCGCTAAAGTTGCAAACGGTCAAGATCGGATTGCACTGCCGGCTGCAGGCGGCTGCCACAAGCAGCGCATTTTTTCGCCGCGGGATGGTTGGGATGGCCGCAATGGCTGCACGGAAGCGGGACATGCGTCTTCGGCACTTTCACCAGTCCCGGTGGAATTTGCTGATCCCCTCGCGGCGTGCGGATCAATAGCAGAATGTATCCCGGCAGGTTCAGGCAGAACCCCAGCAGAAAATACGGCAAGGGTGGCCGGCCTCTGCCGAGCGCGTGGTAACTGCTCAAGCCGCCGAAGAGCAGGCCGCTCAACACATAAAACCCCAGCACCAGCCAGCCCCAGCTTATGTCGCGACCTGCCAGCTCGTGTGCCTGCATCTGATTGTTGTGAAACAGTGCCGTGCGTGGTTTGCCTGGTTGTCCCCTCGCGACCACGGCCTGGCGGGAGGAGTCTCCGGCCATTCCCTGCAGCGCTTGCACGGGCAGAGCAACATTGCCGGCAGCCGCGGTACTGAACACCAGGGCAGTCATGAGCAAGAGGGAAAAAGGGCGCCAAAGCCTGGTCATTCTCATTCTCAAACGGAAGGTGTGACGTCCGCCCAGCCCTTCAGCCAGTCGAAAATGCGACGGCAAAATGAACATTTCCGCCGGCAAATGCAAGTGCAGAGAGCAGCGCCCGGCATGTGGCAGGAGCAACTCGGAGCGGTGTGTGGCCGGGGTGTCGCGATCCGCCGCTTCTCCACAGCGCTGCCCCGCCTCGGCATTCCGCCCGGTCTTGGGTGTTCGGCTTTGCTGTTTGAAGATGCGATGCAAGATGGCAGGACTACCTCAGTCCGGTATTCAAAGACTGCAACACCGGCCGCAACACTTTCCAGACATTTTGCGCCACAATGCGGTGGCCGGCAGCCGTGGGGTGAATGCCATCCGGCAAATTCAACTCCGGCACACCCCCCACGCCTTCGAGCAGAAACGGCACAAGTTGGGCACCGTTTTTTTTCGCCAACTCGGGAAACAAGGCGCGAAAGGTGCGGCTGTATTCCGCGCCCAGATTGGGCGGCACCAGCATGCCGGCGATCACGACTTTCACATCGGGGTTTTTCTGCCGCACGCGATCGATGATCGCCTGCAGATTCTGTTTGGTGAGCATGAGCGGGATGCCGCGCAAGCCGTCGTTGGCGCCCAATTCGAGCAGCAGGACATCGACCCTGCGCTGCAACAGCCAGTCGATGCGCCGCAAGCCGCCGGAGGAAGTTTCGCCGCTCACCCCGGCATTTATCACTTTGAAATTCCAGCCCAGCGAATCGATCTTCTGTTGCAGCAGCGCCGGGAAGGCCAGTTCGGGATCGAGGCCGAAGCCGGCCGCCAGGCTGTTGCCGAGAACGAGAATTGTCCGGGGCGCGGCCGCGGTTTGAGCGGGCTGCATGGTTTGTCCCGCGGTTGTCATGAGCATGCCGGTGGCGAGAAAAAAAACGCCACCCACGTGAAATAGTTGGCGCATGTGTTCTCCGCTTTTGTACATTGCCGCCCGGCCTGCGCGCGATGACGGCGCGATCGGCCGCCGGCAAAAACTCCGGGCCACGGGGGCAACCGCTTGTGAAGCTGGGCCCGTCTGCAATCGCAAACCCTTGCCGGAAGGCTGCTGCACCGGCCTGCTGGTGGCGGCAAAACCGCGGAAGCTGAAACAACGTCCGGCGTTTTGGGACCCCGGCTCGGCCGGGGCGGGAGCGTTCGGCGAGAGACAAGGAATTGGTGCATGTCAGAAATGATCATGATTTCGAATCCGGTGTTGGAGGTGAAAAATCTGAGCAAATCTTTCACCAGTGGCCAGCGCACGCTGACAGTGTTGCATCACGTTTCGTTCACGCTGGCGGCAGGGGCGACCTGCGCGATCGTCGGCCCCTCGGGCAGCGGCAAGACCACCCTGCTGGGGTTGTGTGCCGGCTTGGACCGTCCCAGCTCTGGCAGCGTGCGCTTGCACGGCATTGCGCTCGATGGTCTCGAGGAAGATGAGCGCGCGGCCGTGCGCCGCGACTATGTCGGCTTCGTGTTCCAAAGCTTCCGGCTGCTGCCCACCCTCACCGCGCTGGAGAACGTGATGGTGCCGCTCGAACTGCGCGGCGAAAAGAATGTGCGGCCGGCGGCCGCGGATTGGCTGGCGCGCGTGGGGCTGGCCGACCGCATGAATCACTACCCGGCGCAACTCTCTGGCGGCGAACAGCAGCGCGTGGCCCTGGCGCGCGCCTTCAGCAATCACCCGAAAATTTTGTTTGCCGACGAACCCACCGGCAACCTCGACGCCGACACCAGCGCGCGCGTCATTTCCCTGCTCTTCGACTTGAACCACGAGGCCGGCACCACACTGGTGTTGGTGACCCACAATCTCGAGCTGGCGCGCCGCACGCAGCGCATATTGCGCTTGCATGGGGGCGCGGTGATTTCCGACGAACGCGCGGATGGCCAATATAAGGCAAGGGTGGGCGCACATGCAAGCGAGTAACGCATCGCCGTGGCGCGCCCCGCGGGCTGGTGCCTCCTCGCAAAACGGCAAGCCGCACCGCGCCGCCGCCGGCTGGATCTGGCGCATGGCCTGGCGCGACAGCCGCACGCATCGCCGCCGCCTGCTGTTGTTCGTCTCCGCCATCACCCTGGGCATTGCCGCGCTGGTGGCGATCAGCTCGCTGCGTGACAATCTGGCCGCCGCGATGCAGGCGCAGGCCAGGGTGCTGCTCGGTGCGGATCTGGTGATCTTCGGACGCCAGCCGTTTGCTCCCGAGATCGAAGCCCTGTTTGACTCCCTGGGCGGCCGGCAGGCGCGCGCTGTGCGTTTCTCCTCGATGGTGTATTTTCCCAAACAGGGCGGCACGCGCCTGGCCCGCATCAAAGCCGTGGCCGGCGATTTCCCGTTCTATGGTCAACTTGAAACCGATCCGCCCGCGGCGGCCGTCTCCTATCGCGAAGGACAAAATGCCCTGGTCGAGGAGGGGCTGCTGCTGCAATATCAGGCCGCGGTGGGTGACTCCATCAAAATCGGCAACCTCACGTTTCGCATTGCCGGCCGCTTGTTGCGCATTCCGGGCGAATCCGCGGCCAATGCCTTCCTCGGCCCGCGCGTCTTCATTCCCCTGCGCTTTCTGGAGGCCACCCAACTGGTGCAGCGCGGCAGCCAGATCGTCTACAGTGTGCAATTCCAACTCGATCCCGGCGTCGATGCCGGGCGGCTGGTGCGCGCCCTCCAGCCCAGACTGGCCCGGCATCGTCTCAGCAGCGAAACCGTGGCAAGCCGCACGCAGGAACTGGGCCGGGCGATGCAAAACCTGACGCGCTTTCTCAATCTCGCCGGCTTCATGGCGCTGCTGCTGGGTGGCATCGGTGTGGCGAGCGCCATTCACGTCTACATCAAACAAAAGCTCGAAACCATCGCCGTGCTCCGCTGTCTGGGCGCCGCCGTGCGGCAAACCTTCGGCATCTTTCTGGTGCAAACCGTGATGATGGCGCTGCTGGGGGCAGCCGGCGGGGCGGCGCTCGGCGTTTATTTGCAAACTTTGCTGCCGCGCGTGCTGGGCGATTTCCTGCCGGTGGAGCTCGAGATGCGGCTTTCCTGGCGCGCCGTGGCAGATGGCATCATCACCGGCCTGGGTTTGTCGCTGCTCTTCGCGCTGCTGCCGCTGCCCGGCATTCGCAAGATCTCCCCCCTGCTGAGTCTGCGTTCCACTTTTGAAGCACAACCTGCTGCAAGCCGCAATGGGCTGCGCTGGCTGCTTCACGCCGCCATCGCCCTGGCAGTCACCGCCTTTGCGATGCGCCAAATGGAAAACGCGGTGCAGGGCGTGTTCTTCACAGCGGCCGTGGGGGTGACCTTTGGCCTGCTCGCCGGTCTGGCGAAACTGCTGACCCGCACCGTGCGCCGCTACTTTCCCGGCCACTGGAGCTTCGTGTGGCGGCAGGGTCTGGCCAACCTTCACCGTCCCAACAATCAAACGCTGATGCTGCTGCTGGCGCTCGGCTTCGGCACGTTTCTGCTCACCACCTTGTACCTGACGCGCGAGACTCTGCTCCGCCAGGTCGAGCTGACCGGCGCCAATCAACAACCGGATCTCGTGCTCTTCGACGTGCAGCCCGATCAGGCCGCGGCGCTGGCAGCTCTCCTGCGCTCTTTCCATCTGCCGCTGCTGCAGCAGGTGCCGGTCGTGACCATGCGCCTGGAGAGCATCAACGGCACGCCAACGCGCGTGTTGCAGCGGGATTCCACCGCCGGCATTCCCGAATGGGCCCTGCGCCGGGAATATCGTTGTTCCTATCGCGACCACCTCAACGACAACGAGACGCTGCTGGCCGGCAAGTTGCAGCGCCGCAGCTCTCCGGATGATTCCATCCTGGTTTCCCTGGAGGAGGACATTGCCCGGGATTTGAAGGTGAAACTCGGGGATGAGCTGGTGTTCGACGTGCAGGGGGTATTGCTGCCAACGCGGGTGGGCAGTTTGCGGCGGGTGAACTGGCAGCGCATGATGCCGAGCTTTTTCGTGCTGTTCCCCGGCGGCGTGCTGGAGAATGCTCCGCAATTTCAGGTGCTGGTGACACGCGCCGGCAACGCGGAATTGTCAGCCCGGGTGCAGCGCGCGGTGGTGCAGCAATTCCCCAATGTTTCCGCCATCGATCTGGCTTTGATTCTGACCACGGTGGACGCGATCTTGAGCCGGGCCGCCCTGGTGATTCGCTTCATGGCGTTCTTCAGCGTGTTGACCGGCCTGGTGGTGCTGGCGGGCGCGGTGATCACCAGCCGCTATCAGCGCATTCAGGAAAGCGTGCTGCTGCGCACGCTCGGCGCGCACCGCCGCCAGGTGATCCAAATCATGACCATCGAATATTTCCTGCTCGGCGGACTGGCGGCCGTCACCGGCATGCTGCTGGCCTTTGCCGGCACCTGGGCGCTGGCGCGCTTTGTGTTCGAAGTGACCTTTGCGCCGGCGCTGCTGCCCAGCAGCGTCATTGCGCTGGCAGTGATTGCCCTGACGATTTTGCTGGGAATGCTGAACAGCCGCGGCATTGTCGACCGGCCGCCGCTGGAGGTGTTGCGCGCGGAAACCTGAGGGGTGTCGTTCACGGCGTCGCGGACACGCCGCCGGAATCGGTGCGCGCCGGCTGTGTCGTACTGTCAACCCAGGTGGCAAGAAAATCCAGCACCTGCTCGACCTGTGCCGGCGTCAAATGCTGCGCAAAACCGGGCATGCCGTCCTCTTCCTCCCCCTTGCCGTGTAAAATGATGTCGCGCACGTACGACCGGCTCTTGCGCCGCATGACGTCGTGAATCTTCGGCCCGAACATGCCGCCCGTTCCTTCCGGGCCATGACAGCGGCTGCAGTTCACCTCGCGATTGACAAAGCCCAGATAAATGAGATGGCCGGGGTCTGTGATGTCGCCGGGCGGCTCGGCGGCACAGCCCGCCAGCGCCAGCACCAAAAGCTTGACGCAAAGAAATCGCTGCATCGTTCTTATTGCCTGAATTTTGCAATTAGATTGATCCCTCCGCGAGAAACGCCGCTGGGATCACAGCGCCCAGCCACCCCGCAGGTGCATAAAAATTTTGCAGGCAAACGCGCGGTCAACTCCGGCAGAGGCAACCTGGTTGGTTCTCCTCAAAAAAACGCGCCAGATCATGAGAAATTCGACAGGCCGCTCCTTCGGAGCTTGCATTTTGGGGATGGGATGCAGCTATAAACAGTGTGCTCCGCTGGAGCTGTTTTCTGGCGCTGCGTGGGAAAAGCCGTTTCGTAGGAGGAAACATCAATCGGCTTCGACATCAATCACAAACAATCCGTCCACGAAAGCAGAAATGCCACGGGAAAAACCATTTCTTGAATTTTGCACCCAGATTGATCCCCTCCGCGGGGAATGCCGCTGGGATCGCAGCGCCCAATCCTTCGCCCCTTTGCATCCTCGCGGTTGACAGGTTTGGTTGTGGCTATGACCGCGCTGTGTGATTGAAAAGCATCCGGGGAGGCCTGGCCCGCGCTGAAAACACTCTCAGCGGCGCGGTCCTGCCAATCCGCCGGCCAATCCCGCCTTCAATTCAAAAACTTCCACCAAAAACCCCAGCGAAAAACCCGGCCGGGCTCCCGCGCCCCTGCCCGCCATTCAAAATGGTGATCCAGCAGATTTTCCCATGCCAGAAACACGGCACCATCGCCGTGGCGCAATTGCAACTGCAAATCGATCACACGCACCGGGGCCAGGCGGGTGAAATTCACGCGGCCCGGGGTTGCGGAGAAATCCGGCGAAAAACGCTCACCAATCATCCGGGCGGCGAAACGGGGCGTCAATTCAAGATCATGATCGAACAAAAGCCAGGGCACCGCCACATAGGCAAAAACATGCGTGCGCGGCTGATGCCAAAACCAAAATTGCTGCGGCACTGCCCGCAGCGCATGCGCCGCATGGAACCCCGCGGCGAGCTGGGTGAGCGGGCGCCATTGCAGTTCCAGATGCAGCGCCGGGGTCACGACGACGGTGGTGTCGTTGCGCAGCGTGGCGGTGGTGTCGGCGTGATTCAGGCTCCAAACCAGGCCCTCCTGCCACCAGCCGTTGCCGCAGACAAGCCGCGCCGTGAGCCCGCGCCGCTCATACGCAAGACCAGCCTGCAGGTGTTGCAGCGTGACCGCGTTGAGCCTGTCCGAGCGGGCCAGCAGCGGCAAACTGTTGTTGCGCTCGCCCGGGGCCGGCGGCAAACGGCGTTGTTCCATGCCCAGCCACAGCGACCATGCCGGTTTCGGGCGGTAAATGCCACCCACCGCCAGCGTGTAACCCGCCGGCCAATCCGCGCTGTGGCGGACGCGCGCCATTGCCTGCACCGCCAGCTTTTCGTTGAGCTGCACCGCCAGCTTCAAACCGGCGGCGGCATGGAGGCGGGCTGCATAGTCGATGATGGGGCTTTCCACTTTCTCATGACTCACCCGTCCGGAGAAAATTGCGGCAAAAGCCCCGCGCTGGCCGCGCCAGTTCGTTTCGAGGCCGGCCTCCCGCAACCGATGGCGGATCTTGACGGTGATCGCATTCAACTCTTCGTGCAGCGCCCACCAAAAAGCGCGCAACCCCATTTGTTCGCCGCGGGCCAGTTCCACGGCATGAAAGCGGCGTGTCTCTTTGTGGCGGTTGTTGCCGCTGCGGTGCCATTCTTCGGGAAAGAAAGGCGCGGTCACCCCCGCCTCGGCGCTCACGACCCAGTAGCGATAGCGCGCCTGCCAATTCTGCGTGAGGCGATAATCGAGCCGCACGCCGGCTTTGAAAATCCCGGCCGGCAGGCGCACCAAACCGCCGCTCGGATTGACGAAGCCATCAGCATTGTTGACGGTGAGATGAAGCAGGGCATTCATGCGACGGCTGAACGCACGGCCAAAACGCACGCGCGTTGCATCCGCGCCCAGAGGCCCCTTCACATACTCTGCGCGCGAAAAGGGAATGTCGTAGTGCAAGCCCTCGGTGCTGAATCGCAGAAACGCAGCAGAGAGGGCCGGTTGGGCCGGATCAGGCACGAGTTGATTCAGCGTGATGCCATCGACGACAGCGTCCGGCAGGCCGGTGAGATCGACCGTGCCGTAGACGCCCGGCCGCCACCACACGTCATCGACAAAATGATCCAGGGCCGCCGGCGGCAATGTGCCGGTGGCAAAATAACGCGGCTGGCCGGTGCCGCCGGTGCGCAGCGGCAACAGCGGCAGGCTGTTGGCGCCGAGCTGCCACACGTCCTCGAACAAATTTGCGGCACGGGCTTGTGAATCGGCGCGCGCGACCGCCAGATGTCCGGGGCGCAAAGCATGTCCGCGCGGCAAACTCTCCCCCCGCGATCCGCCGGACGCCACCGCGGCGCTGTCCACAGCGGCTTTGGGCAATGTATCCGGGCGGGCGGTTTCATGCGAAATCTGGGCGAACAAAACGCGGGCACAAAGGAGGAACAGCACCGGCAGGCGAGCAGGAATCACGGTTGGCTTTGGGAGTTGGTAAAGTTGGCTGGTTGTGCGTTGCGCGTGGCAGCCGCGAACCGCGGCCCGGCCGCCGCTTGAAACACCGTCAACGTCAGCAAGTGTCGCGCGAGTATAGGCACGAGCAGGGTAAAAATCAATCCGTTTGTTGCCAGATGGGTCAAATAGACGGGCGCGCCAAAGGTGAGTGCGGCCAGCAACCCCTCCCATGTTTGATTGATGCTCAGGCCGAATGCCAGCGTGGTGGCGAAATCAAACAGCAGGGTCAACAGCATTCCGGCAACCGCAAAGGCGGGCACTGGCGGGAGTCGATCGGGGAAAAGCCGTGCCAGACAGCCGCCGGCCAAACCGCTGACCGCCATGCCGGCGACTTGCGCCAGCATGAGCGGCGGAATGGCCGGCCCCAGCGGGTTGAAAAACGTGTAAAGAAACTCGGCGATGCCGCCCACGAGCAGGCCACGCGTGACGCCCAGCATAAAACCTGCGAGAAAGACCGTGGCGGTCACAACTTCCACACCGGGCACTGCGAAAAACAACAGCCCGCCGGCCACGGTCAGCGCGATGAAAATCGCGGTCAGAATCAGCCGGCGGACCTGCAGGGTAGCTTTGTATTTCTGCATTCTGGAAAATCATTCCTGCTGCCACCCCGGAACACCCGCGGGGCCGGCAGCCGGGACGAGCGCACGTCAGGGACTGGCGGGCGCAGGATTGGGCGGCAGACGTTGTGTTTGATTGGCCACCTGCCAGCCGGTGAGATAGGCCATCTGCGCCACCCGCTGCAGTTTTGAAAAGTTGATTTTATCGACGTCGTCAGTCGGTTTGTGATAGTCTTCATGCTCGCCGGTGGTGAAGAACAATACCGGCACCTGGTGGCGCGCAAAATTGTAATGGTCGCTGCGATAATACAGCTTTTTGGGATGATTGGGATCGCCGTAGCGATAATCACATACCAACCCCACCTGCCGCGCCGAAGCCTCGTTCAATTCCCGCAGCGCCCTATTTTGGTGCCCGCCCACGACGTAGACGGTATGCGCCTCCGCCAGACCGGCGTTTTTGGGATTGCTGTCACCCGGCACCCGCACGCGCCCCACCATGTCCATGTTGAGATTGGCAACCGTCTGCGCCAGCGGAAAGACGGGATGAGCAGTATAATACTCCGACCCAAGCAGGCCTTTCTCCTCGCCCGCAAACCAGATGAAAAGCACACTGCGCCGCGGCGGCCGGCGGCCCTGTGCAAAAGCCTCGGCGATTTCCAGCAACGCCGAGCTGCCGGAAGCGTCATCATCCGCGCCGTTAAAAATTTCCCCCCGGGCGTTGCGGCCCACATGATCGAGATGCGCGCTGTACACCACGGCTTCGTGCTTCAATCGCGGATCGCCGCCCCTCAGCCAGCCGATGACATTGGGCGCCTGCAGCCGGCGCTGAACCATGGCAATTGTCAGCGTGGCTTCCGCCTCACTCACAAAGGAGTGCGGCCGGCCGGTGCGGTCGATCTCGCCCTGCAACTGCACCAGGGTTTTGCCGCTGCCGCGCAGCAGGGCACTGGCCAGGCTGGTGTCGGCGATAAGGACGTGCAGACCCGTGCCTTCTTTCTTCTCCTCCGGCTTGTCGGCCAGACGCATCCGGGGTTCGGCGAGGTACTCGAGGTAAGGTTGAAACTCAGTACGAAATTCCGGTCCACTGTCACTGGGGGCGGTGACGAGAATCAGCACGGCCGCGCCGGCCGCCCGGGCGGCAGCCGCCTTGGCACTCAAGTAGCTGTAGCGTGTCGTTTCAGAGCCGGCGAAGCGTGCGCTGGTATCGGCGGTTTGCGGTTCCTCGCGCATTGCCAGCACGATTTTCCCCTTCACCTCGAGGCCGGCGTAATCATCGTAATCGTACTCCGGTGCCGTGATGCCATAGCCGACAAAAGCCACTTTGCCAGTGATGGTCACCCCTTCCCCCTGCAACTCTTCCTGGGAGTAGAGAAAAAAATCCTCCAGGAAATCGAACTCCACGGACTCCCCCATGGCCCGAACCGTCACTTTCGTCGCCGGCGTGAGCTGCCGACTGATGAGTGCAAACGGCTGGAAATAGGATCCACTGGCCGGCAGCGGTTGCAAGCCCAGCCGGCGCAATTCCGCGGCGATATAAACCGCGGCGCGTTCAAGTCCCGGCGAGCCCGTGTCGCGGCCGGCGAGCGAATCCGCCGCCAAAAAGCTCAGATGCGTGTACAACTCACTCGCGGTGATCGACGACACGCCGCCCTGCATGGCGGCTTTGGGTGGCGGCGAGCAGGCCGCCAGTCCGAACACCAGTCCGGCAAAAACCCTGAGCATTGTCCTGTGCATGTGTTTTCCTTGAGACACCATGTGCAGTGGCCTGCTTGGCCTGCCGCCCACCCTGTGGGGGTGGACCGGCTTGCGGATTGCAGAGTGGAAACAAAAATGCCGCTAGACCGCAGCGGTTCTAGCGGCACACACCCAGGAGATATCACCATGAAACGCGGCGCAAGATAGCGAAATCATGCCACTCCCGCAAGGGAATTCTTCCCGGCAGCATCACCGTGTCAAAGACTGCAGGAGATCGACATAAGCCTGATAACGCGGCCGGGCGATTTCGCCGTTCGCCATCGCCTGCTTGACGGCACAGGCGGATTCACGCCAGTGCAGACATTCCGCGGCCGCGCAATCGCCGCTGAACTCACGAAACTCGTTGTAGTAAAAGCGCAGCTCATCGGGCTGCAATCCCAGCAAACTGGCCACCGTGATTTCCTCCAGCATCGTGATCTCTACGCCCCGGGGAAACTCACAGTGTTTGATGCGGCACCGCACCGCCGCACCGTTGCCCGCCTCCAACATGCGCTCCTCCGTCCTGCATCTCTTGTCATAACCGGAATCGAGCTGCGCCAGCAGGGATTTGCGGCCGACGCCGGCGTCGCCGATGAGGAGCGAGTGTTTGTTTTCCAGGCGCTCGCGCAGCCCGGCGATGCCCTCGCCGGTTTTCGCGGAAGTGAGCACGATCGCATAGCCCAGCTCGCGATACAGGCGCACGGCCTTGTCGATCACACCGCGATTTGCCGCAAGATCGAGTTTGGTGAGGCAAATCAGGGGCTCCACCACCTCGATTTGCGCGAGAATCAGGCCGCGGTCGATCTGGCTGTGCGAGAACGGTGGCTCCTGCACCGACTGCACCAGCACCAGTTGTTCGGCGTGTGGCGCCGCCTGGTGAATCAACGTTTCGCGCAACGCTTCACTGGCACTGCTGTCGTTGGATGCGGGCGTTTCCTCCTCGCCGCCCGCGGCTTGCAACCGCTCGCGCCGCTCTTGCCAGAGATGGCGCAATTGCTTTTGTTCAATTCTGGTCAGGTCTTTCATGATTCGTTAGCCTGAGGCAGCAATGGAATGAGGGTCACGATCCGGCGGTCGGCATCTGCGGGCCAACCTGCCCGTGCGGTTTCAAGAGGAACGCCGGAAGCTGCGGAAACCTGCCGGCACCGGCGATGCGGGTGAGGCACTGCAGGGGAATGCGAAATGGCGGCGCGGGAAAAATCATGTCCACTGGCAACGCAGAGCTATCAGTCAATGGCGGGAAAAGCAACGAGCTCGCATCATAAAACGTTGAACTCCACCAGCACCCGGGGCGCGAACGGTCAACGGAGGTGGGTTTGCAAAACCGGGCGGAAAATAACAAAGATCAGCCTTTCTGTCAAGCAGGCTTTTGCAGGATTTTGTGAAAATATTACAACGGTGAGACAGGCTTCCAGCGGTACACGCGGTGCATTCCAGCCGGCCATTTCTCGGTGGACGGTCGGGTGCCAACGGCAAAATCTTTCCGCCGGGCATTCGTGCCCTGCCGTGCCTCTGCCGGCCATCGCCCTTGTGCGCGGGCAGGAATCCGGGTAACGTGATCGACAGGCTTGCCGTTGCTCTTGTCACCGCAGCTCAACTGAATTCCTCAAAGCCCTCTGACATTTTGCGATTTTGGTTTTTGTACCCCTCTTTGTGACAGTTTCACTTCCTCACAAGAATTTTTTCGCGCCTCATCTGGCATTTCCTGTTCATTTATTTCGAAATCTTGGCTTTTGCCTGCAAAAGGTGGTGTGCGCGGGTATTTATGAGTCACAGTTTGTTTATCAGAAACCCAGAGGAACCAATGTCGGATGGGAGGATGATGCTCAGGACGAATTCATGCCTCGCATCTTCGACAATATCGAACAAAAACTCCTGTCTGCGTTGCAGGACACGCTCAAAGTCTCCCATCGCGCTGACTTTTGCGTCGGTTATTTCAATCTTCGGGGGTGGAAACGGCTGGATTCGTTTATCGAACACTGGGCGGGCGGCGAAGGCGAATGCTGCCGTTTGCTCGTGGGCATGCACAAACCGCCGCAAGATGAGCTGCTCGCTGCACTGAGTTTGGTTAGAAAGGATGATGGGCTTGACAACCAAACTGTCTCCCGCCTCAAAAAGAGATTGGCGCAGGAATTCCGCGAACAACTGACGATCGGCGCGCCCACCAATGAAGATGAAGCTGGATTGCGCCGGCTTTGTGCGCAAATCAAGGCCAAAAAAGTCTCGATCAAGCTGTTCTTGCGTCACTCCTTACATGCCAAACTCTATCTGCTCTTTCGTGCCGACGTCAACAATCCCGCCATCGGTTATCTCGGCAGTAGCAACCTCACGCTCGCCGGCCTCTCGCAACAAGGTGAACTGAACATCGACGTGCTCGATCACGACGCTTGTGATAAGCTGGCGAAGTGGTTTGAAGATCGTTGGAATGATCGCTGGTGCGTGGACATTTCCAAGGAACTGGTGCAGGTCATCGAAGAGAGTTGGGCGCGCGAAACACCGCTTTCGCCTTACCATATTTATATCAAGATCGCGTATCACCTCTCTCAAGAAGCGCGCGCTGGCCTCGCCGAATTTCATATCCCTCGAGATTTTGGCAACAAGCTTTTCGAGTTTCAAACTGCTGCCGTCAAAATTGCCGCGCATCATCTCAACAAGCGCGGCGGTGTGTTGCTTGGCGACGTGGTGGGCCTCGGCAAAACGCTGATGGCCACGGCGTTGGCGCGCATTTTTGAAGATGATCATGGGCTCGAGACGCTGATCATCTGCCCCAAAAACCTCGTGCCCATGTGGGAAGATTATCGTGAACAGTATCGTTTGCGTGCGCGCGTGCTCTCTCTCAACCGGGTGCTCAAAGAGTTGCCCAAGCTGCGGCGCTATCGTTTGGTCGTCATCGATGAAAGCCACAATCTGCGCAACCGCGAAGGCAAACGCTATCGCGCCATTCAGGAGTATCTGCAAGAGAATGAGAGCAAGCTGGTTTTGCTTTCCGCGACGCCTTACAATAAAACCTATCTCGACCTCGCCAGCCAACTGCGCCTCTTCGTGCCGGAGGATCAGGATCTGGGAGCGCGTCCGGAAGAGTATCTCAAAGAAGTTAAAGGTGAAATTGAATTCACGCGCCTTCACCAATGTTCGCCGCGAACTTTAGCAGCTTTTGAAAAAAGCCAGCATGCCGACGACTGGCGCGAGTTGATGCGGCTTTATCTGGTGCGGCGCACGCGCAGTTTCATCCAGGAAAATTATGCGGAGACGGATCCCGCCAACAACCGCAAGTATCTCACCTTTGCAGATGGCACACGCTCTTATTTCCCCACACGCGTCCCCAAAACCGCAAAGTTTGCCATTCGTGATGATGATCCCAACGATCAATATGCGCGCCTCTACAGCGATGAAGTTGTGGAGGCAATCAACGCTTTGAAAGTGCCGCGTTACGGCTTGGGTAATTACGTCCTTAACTCGCCGCACCAACCGCCCACGCCGGACGAAGCGCAACAATTACGGGACCTTTCGCGTGCGGGCCGGCGGCTCATGGGATTTTGCCGCACCAATCTTTTCAAGCGTCTCGAAAGCAGCGGCCAGGCTTTTTTGCTTTCTCTCGAACGCCACATTCTGCGCAATTACATCTTTCTTCATGCTATCGAAAACAGCCTGCCGTTGCCCATCGGCACGCAAGACGCGGGGTTGCTCGATGCGCGCTTTAACGATACGGACGAAAGCTTTTCTGATTTTTTCGATGAAGAAGATGAGAACGAGGAGCAAGCGCCGCTGGAAACTCCGGCGGCACGGACTGAAGGTGATTTCAAGCGCCGCGCCGCTGAAATTTATGACGCCTACAAAAAACATTTCAAGAAACGTTTCTCCTGGCTGAGGCCAGCCCTTTTCGATGAAAAATTAGCAAAAGACTTACAAAACGACGCCCGGGTGTTGTTGGAAATCCTGCAAAAAAATGGCGCGTGGCAACCGCAGCAAGACGCCAAGCTTGACGCTCTTTTTGAGTTGCTCACAAAAAAACATCCGCACGAGAAGGTGCTCGTTTTCACGCAATTCGCCGACACCGTTTATTACCTCGAAGCACAACTGCAAAAGCGCGGCCTCACGCAATTGGCCGGCGTGACTGGCGACTCTGAAAACCCCACTGCACTCGCATGGCGCTTCAGTCCCGTCAGCAATGAAAAGCGCCAGCAAATTTCATCTGAAGATGAATTGCGTGTGCTGATCGCCACAGATGTGTTGAGCGAAGGCCAAAACTTGCAGGACGCCAACATTGTGGTCAATTATGATTTGCCGTGGGCCATCATTCGTTTGATTCAGCGCGCGGGCCGTGTTGACCGCATCGGTCAAAATTCCGAGAAAATTCTCTGCTATTCTTTTTTGCCGGCGGACGGTGTGGATAAAATTATCAACCTGCGCGGTCGCGTGCGGCAGCGTCTGCAGGAAAACGCCGAAGTCGTCGGCACGGATGAAGCTTTCTTTGAAGACGATCGCAACGATCAAACCATCCTCGATCTTTACAATGAGAAGGCCGGCATTCTCGATGGAGAAGATGATCGCGAAGTGGATTTGACTTCGCATGCCTACGAGATTTGGAAGCAGGCCATCACTGCTGACCCAAGCTTGGAAAAAAGTATTCCGGCTTTGCCCAACGTCGTGTATTCCACCAAGCCGCACCAACCGAGTTCGAGCGCGCCGCAGGGTGTGCTGGTTTATCTGCGCACTGCTCAAGGCAATGATTCATTGGCTTGGATCGACCAGCATGGCAAGAGCGTCACCGAGTCGCAATTTGCCATTCTGCAAGCCGCCGCATGCACGCCGGAAACGCCGGCGTTGCCGCGACAAGCGAACCATCATGATTTGGTGAAGAAAGGGATCGAGCTTGTCGTCGCAGAAGAAAAAACTGTTGGCGGCCAATTGGGGCGACCCTCAGGCGCGCGGTTTCGGACCTATGAGCGGCTGAAAGAATACGCTCAACAGGTGAAGGGCACACTCTTCGCGAATTCAGCGCTTGATAAAGCTATTGAAGAAATCTACCGCTATCCGTTGCGCGCCACGGCGATAGACACACTCAACCGCCAACTGCGCAGCGGCATTTCAAACGAGCAACTCGCACAGCTCGTGCTCGATCTGCGTGAAGATGGTCGCCTCTGCCAAATTCATGAAACCGATGAGCCGCAGGAGCCCCGGATCATTTGCTCGTTGGGGCTCGTTGCATCCGACACAGATTCGCAACCCCGATAGGGGTGTCATGTTTATAGCATGAAATCAATATCAAAGATACAACCCCATCGGGGTGGCATGTCGCCGGCTATCGCCACATGCCATCCCTGACGGGCATGGGTGTCAAGTTAAGGACTCATGTCCCAACCCCGTTAGGGGTGGAATGTTTATAGCGTGCGCATTCTGTAATTTTCCAAGCTCCGTAGGAGCGGCATGTAAATGCGTTATGCCAACTGTTCACATTCGACAATTCACATATCGCTCCTACGGAGCTTTAATCGCGCATTTGTGGTTTTCTATAAACATTTCGCTCCTAACGGAGCTGAACGACCGGCTATCTCAAACTAGCAATAACGCTCTTGGCATCTTAGCTTGACACCAATGCCCTGACGGGGTTGAAATTTTTTGATGATCGCGAAACTATAAACATCACACGCCTACGGCGTTGAGCGGCTTGAAACGATTTAGAAATTAAAAGAAAAATCCACCGTCGCATGGGAGGGAGGATGATTCAACAGGAGATGACATCACCCATGCGTTTGGACACTGAAAAAACTCGCCAGACTCTTCGCAATTTTGATTTCAAAACACTTTTCATCGATCTCTTGGGATGGGATCGTCACTCCACCTTGCATGAGATCACAATCGATAGTAAAAATTTTTCTCTTCGCGCCGTGGCGCAAAAACGCGGCGTGGTCGCTTTTCTTTATGATGCTGCGGCCAACGGCGGTATCCCCGATTATCAAATGCGCAAAAGAATCGAGAGGGCGGTGGAAAAATCCCACCACGAGCATCTGATCATTTTTGTCGATGAGAAAGCCGGGAATCAAATCTGGCAATGGGTGAAACGCGAGCCCGGCAAGCCGCTTGCGACCCGCGAACATGCTTACCATTGCAGCCAGCCGGGTGATGCGCTCATTCAAAAACTGCAAAACTTGGCATTCAGCATTGAAGACGAAGAGAGACTGACTATTATAGATGTCACCGGCCGGCTGCGCGGATTCGACATCGAGCGTGTCACCAGGCGTTTTTACGATCAATTCAAAACTGAGCACGCCGGTTTCACGAAGTTCATTCAAGGCATTCCCGACGAAAACCTGCAAAGCTGGTACGCCTCTTTCATGCTCGACCGGTTGATGTTCATTTATTTCGTGCAAAAGAAGAACTTCCTCGATGGCGACCCCGATTACTTGCGCACCAAACTGGAACAAAGCCGGAAGCGCGGCCCGAATCGTTATTACAGGGAATTTTTGTGCTGCCTCTTTTTTGAAGGCTTTGCGAAAAGAGAGTGCGAACGCTCGCCGGCCACGAGACAGCTTTTGGGAAAAGTGCCCTATTTAAACGGCGGCTTGTTCCTGCCGCATCAGATCGAAGAACAATACGGCGACCGCATTCGCATTGCTGATACCGCTTTTGTCGAACTTTATGACTTTTTTGGGCAATGGCACTGGCATCTCGATGACCGGCCCTTGCGCAACGACCGGGAGATTAACCCCGACGTTTTGGGCTACATTTTTGAGAAATACGTCAACCAAAAACAAATGGGGGCATATTACACGAAAGAAGACATCACCGAATACATCGGCAAAAATACCATCATTCCCTTTATCTTCGATGCCGCTGAAAAACGATATCCGGCTGCTTTCAAGGGCGAGAACGCCGTGTGGCGATTGTTGCAGGAAGATCCTGATCGCTACATTTACAATGCCGTCAAACACGGCATCGCGGTCAATGTTCACGAGAACCCGCCTGCCATATTGCAGGAACCGCTTGCCCTTCCGGCTGAAATTGCTGCCGGTATCGCATCGGTTCCAAAGCGCACCGAATGGAACAAGCCGGCGCCACGGCAATTTGCTTTGCCAACCGAAATCTGGCGGAAAGTGGTGGCGCGGCGGCAGCGGTACGAAGAAGTGTGGGGGAAAATGACGCGCGGCGAGGTTCAATCCATCAATGATTTGATCACCTACAATCTCAACATTCGCCAATTCGTGCAAGATGTGATTGTGCGTTGCGACGATCCGGCGTCGTTGCATGCCATTTATCGTGCCATCGAAAAGCTCACCGTGCTCGATCCCACCTGCGGCTCGGGCGCGTTTCTGTTTGCCGCTTTGAATATTTTGGAACCGCTTTACGAAGCGTGCCTGGATCGCATGGAAGCTTTTTTAGCTGAAAATGCAGGCACCAACGGCAAGCAGAACGCTGACCCACTCAACGATTTCCGCAAAATTTTAACGCGTGTTGCAGAGCATTCAAACCGCCGTTACTTTATCCTTAAAGCCATCATCGTCAACAATCTTTTTGGCGTGGACATCATGGAAGAAGCGGTGGAGATTTGCAAGCTCAGATTGTTCTTGAAACTGGCCGCACAAGCTGAAAAAGATGATGCCAAGCCCAATTTGGGCATCGAGCCTTTGCCTGATATTGATTTTAATATTCGCGCTGGCAATACGTTGGTGGGTTTTGCCACACAGCAAGAAGTTAAAGATTGGATCACGCTCGAACTCAAAACCGGTCAATATAAAATGCGCCAATTGCTGTCCGGCGATGCTTTGGAACGCATCGAAATGAAAGCACAAACCGTTGACGATCTCTTTGCCTCGTTTCGCCAGCAACAGACAGAAGACAATACCAACGCAACTCCGATTGAAAAGAAAAAGCTGCAAAAGAAATTGGATGAATTGCGTGATGAACTCAACCGGTATCTCGCCGCTGAATACGGCATCAGTCACGACCAACCGTCTGCGTATGACAAATGGCTGAAATCGCACAAGCCGTTTCATTGGTTTGTTGAGTTCTACGGCGTTATGAAAAGCGGGGGGTTTGATGTGATTATTGGGAATCCGCCGTATGTTGGTGAGAAACGTGGGGTAAGCCAGTTTTTCCCGCTGGCAGAATTGCTTCTGAGTCAGACCGCTGGCGAGATACTTTTTGATGAGGGCAAGACGCGCCGCGGGACACACCCGCCGTCTGCGAGACCACATGGGACTCCTCCTGGTGAATTTTGCGCAAAGATACGCAGCGATTCACCCAGAGGAAAGATGTGGTTCACCGAGGGGATACGGTTACAAGAAGGTCACGGCAGATTATCGGGTTCGTAATTACAGGACGGAAGCATGTTCGAATCTTTATGCCTTTATGATGGAACGTAGCTTGAATCTTGTGCGAAATGATGCGCGATGCGGTCTAATTCTTCCTATTGCATCAGTATCAACTGGTAGCATGAATGCTCTACAAAAACTTTATAAGCAAAAAGCGATTTTTCAATGGCATTCACATTTTGCAACAAGGCCTGGAAAGTTATTTGTCGGCGTTGATATGAATTTGACCATCACGCTCCTGAAATCTTCTGTTGCTACAAACGGGTCTGGTGCATTTTCAACAACGTATCATCGATGGAGGAGTAGTGATGAAAGTGACAGAGAGTCTCTGTTCCATCGCCTAAACTATCGAAGGCTCATAATTCCAAACTCCCATCCAAACGCATTTCCGAAATTGGGTGCAAAAATGGAAGCGAACGTTCTTGAGAAGCTGCACTCTCATCAAAGAAAACTGAAACAATTCTACGATAGTCGAGGGGTAGCCATTTACTATCATTCGGGAGGACGGTACTGGCGCAAGGCATTACCTGATAAGCTATCTTCTCATTACAAAGAGATCAAGGTCGATCAACGATTTTCTGGTGTCATAATTTGTCTTTTAAATAGCCAACTTTACTATTGGTATTGGATTGCTAACTCAAATTGCATGGATGTAGTATCCCGAGAAGTAGATGAAATGCCAGTCTTTAATCTGGCCACGGCAAGCCGTAGTGAGTTTGAAATCTTGGGCGCAAGGCTATTGGCGGCTTACATGACAAACCGAACTTTGAGAACTCGACAAGGTGATATTATTGCAACGGATGAATTCAATTTTGACGTGAAAGAGTGCAAGCCTATTATTGATGAAATCGACCGTGTGCTTGCCCAGCACTACGGTTTCACCAACGAAGAGTTGGACTTCATCATCAACTACGACATCAAGTATCGCATGGGCAATACCGCTGATGATGAGTAATGCCGGGTTTCGTCAACCACGCTGAGCGAAATTTCTCATGAATGACTATATCTTGGAGAGTACCATGAGCAATTGGGATGTAACAAAGATAGCCGAAATCTTAAACGGCAACAACATTCAATTTCAACGCAAATCAATACAAAACGGCGAGCAGCTTTTGCTTGACGATGGCTCGATTCTTTGCGTATACAACACAGGCCGGCTGGTGTGGCAGGGAAAAGAGACGCCGTTGAAAAAGAAAATTCAAGAGCTGATCGGAGCAGATAAAGATCAGGAATTTGAGCAATCCAGCTTGGCGTACATCAATAAATCATCCATGCAACTGCAAAGCAACAAGGTTTTCATTGTTTACGGTCATGACACGCAGGCAAGGGAGCAACTCGAGTTGCTGCTCAGACGGTTGAAACTCGAGCCAATCGTCTTACAAAATGTGGTTTCAGTTGGGCAGACGGTCATTGAAAAACTTGAAAGCAATACCGAGGTGAATTTTGCCTGTGTATTGCTGACTCCAGACGATGAAGGTCATCGCATAGATCATCCCGAAGAAAAAAAGAGGAGAGCACGCCAGAACGTGGTTTTGGAGATGGGCATGTTCCTCGCCAAACTGGGAAGAAAGCGTGTCGCCATCCTGATGAAAGGAGATTTGGAGAAACCTTCAGATATTGAAGGTCTGCTTTATATAAAATTCGAAGACAGTGTTTTCGATGTTAAAGATAAACTCGCTGCCGAACTGCAAGAAGCGGGATTCAAAATAAACATCAAAGATTTATTGAACTAGCAAACGCATTGAGTGAGGTTGGACTTGAATTCGAAGTGTCGAGAGTCATTTCAAGGTTTTGCACCCGAGTCTGACTTTATATCGACCTCCTATTCCTCTATTTCAATTGGCGTCCCCTCCAACCCCGCCATCACCCTCTCATTCCGTTCCTCCTCCGTGCCAAAATCATCAAAAAAGAGCTGGCGAAACGTGCTCTCGGCGGTGCCGCGGCTGGATTGGGCGTAGGCGCGATAGGCCGAGCATGAAAAACGCGCGTCGCAGTTGCGGCAGGTTTGCACGGCAAAGATGGCTTTCATGCCGGGTTGCTTCCTTTTTAGCTTGTCCACCGGCGGTGGCGCAAACTCGCCTTCTTCTATCTTATCCACAATCTCGCCGAAGCGCGCAATCGTTTCTTGGACGCTGGCGGCATCAAAGGGCAGGGGAATGAGCGGCTCCCACTTCTGCAATTCGGCCTCGAGCTCCTCTTCGGTTTTGTTCAGGGCCTCGCGCACGGCCTCCGGAAAAGCGGTGGAAATGATTGCGGTCTCATCCAAACGCTGCTTGTTGAGATTTTGCCAGATGTGGGCATACACGTTCAACTGGCGCAGGTACTCCTCGGTGTTGCTGTGCACGGCCTCGGCATCGTGGGTCTTGATGTCGTACATCACGGTGCGCTCACGCTCGCGCACGAGGTCGACCACGCCCTCGATGCCGAACCGGCGCCCCTTGCGAGTTTTTTGTTCCGGTAGGCTGAGCCGCACTTCGGTGTCGGTGACTTTTTCAGCGACTTCACGCAGCCGGCGCCAATAAAATAACACCTGCAACTGCGCAGCGCGCTTGGCATCCGGTGAGAGCGAGTGACCGGATTCCATGCGCAGCATCTCAAAATTCTCCTCGAAGAATTCGAGAATGCGGGATTCGATGTCGTCACGATGGAAAGTCATAAGAATTTCATCATATTATTTGAAATGGTGCAGATTCAACTCCGTTAGGAGTGGAATATTTATAGATCGCCCCAGCCAACCAGATGAAACGCCGTAGGCGTGACATGTTGTTTGGATCGAGCACTGCAAAAACGTCGATGCGACAAGGCATTTGTACATGCCGCTCCTACGGAGCTTGAAATCTCAACTCAACTCGAGGCTATAAACATTTCAGCCCTACGGGCTTAATCTACAGTGCCGGCTTGCCGGCCTTCAATTGGAACAATAACATCATGTCTTGCTCCTCTGCGCAATCAAAAATTGGTGCAGATCATCCAGCGTGCGATGCACGAGATTGCCGAACATCATCGTCAGCGAGCGCGAGGGCGCGAAGCCGTATTTGCGATAGATCATGTACTGGCGCGGGCATTGTAGATAGAGCAAAAAATCGCCGGTATAGGAATAATTCTTCGGCAATTCAACGTCGTCGAGCTGCGCCGCAGGCAGAGTTTTGAAATCCAGATCAGGGATTCTGGGAAAATCGTCATCGAGCAATTTTTTGAATGGCTCGTTCATGCGTTGCCCCTGACCTTTGAAATGGGCTATGACCAACAAATTTTTGGCGCGTGACAGCGCCACATAGGTATCCACCCGGTGAACCCATCTTGAAGCTTGCCGAAGCAAGAGGTATTTTCGAACTTTTTTTAGCGCGCACTTTTGTGGCGACCAGCCGGAAATGGCAACCGAATGGCAATTCAGCCAACAACACTGTGGCCGGGATAGATCGGCCCTCTCCGGACAGGGAGCAGTATTGCAGCGAACGAGCGACAGCGGGGGAAAATACGCTGGTGGCAGGAAATATCAAATCATCAAGCCTCTTGCGACTGGGGCAGGG